>JAEYYY010000482.1 GCA_023430775.1 Pseudomonadota bacterium | reverse complement strand
GGGGCGCGCGATGCTCGGCGCGTCGAGCTCGCCCGCGATCGATGCCGGTGCGCCGGCCTCGTCGTTCAGGCCACCGCGACCGACGAGCCCGCGGCGATCGATCGCGAGGAGCGCGCGGCGAGCCTGCGCCTCGAGCTCGCGCTCGTGGATCGCGCGCGCATGTTCCGACAGCGGCCAGACCTCACCGGCGATGCCCGCATCAGCGAGCAAGGCCGCGAGCACGAGCGACCACATCGCGTGCTCCGCCGCCGTCGGGGGGCGCGGTGCCGCGAGCTCCGGCGTGCCGCCGAGGATGCGCTGCGCGATCGCGCGCATGCCACCCGACGCGGCGACCACGATCACGTGCGTGCCGAGCTTGATCTCGGCGAGCGCGGGATCCGGATCGAAGGTGCCGCTCGCGAGGCCGATCGCGCGCAGCCGGACCGCGCCGCCGATCAGGCGCTCGACGCGCGCCCCCGACCACCGCCGCGCATTGGCGTGACGCGCGATCGCGGACTCGATCGCCGCCTGGCCGCGCGTGAGGCGCGGCAGCGCTGCGAACGGGAACGGCGAAAAATTGGGCCCGCTGACCGTCACTGGTACGCTTTTATCCTACATCCGACTACCAGGGGAACTGCCTTGCAAGAGCGCCGACTTGGGTTTCGCGTCCCGTTCGAGACGATGGTGACCTCCTACGTTCACGATCGACCAGTCCGCGGGATCGCCGCGAACCTCTCCGACACCGGCATCAACATGTCCGCGTTGAGCCTGCTGGCGCCACCGCCCGGGCTCGTCGTCGGTCTCGAGATGGAGCTGCCGGGCGTCGGCGACTCGATCTGGGCGTCGGGACAGATCTGCTATCGCAAGGACGATCGCCTCGCGTCGGGGCTCGGCATCCGATTTCTGGCGATGGCGCGCTCCCACGCGCGCACCGTCCGCGACTTCTGCATCGAGCTGCGCCGCCAAAATCTGGGAACAATCCTCGCGCGGATTCGCGCGTAGCGGGCCGATCAAAGGCCATTGATTCCGCGGGCGTCCCGATGATCACCGGCTATGATCATCGAGATGAGGCGCCTGGCAGGTCTTCTGTTCGTCGCGGGTCTGGCAAGCATCGCAACGCCCCCGCATGTCGCCGCTGCCCCCGATGACTGGGGCGTCCAGCGCGATCCGTTCGACCCCAAAGAGATCGCGATCTACAAGGCGATCCTCGCGAAGAACCCGCACGACCAGGGCGCGCTCGCGAAGCTCCTCGAGAAGTACCGGCGCTACCGCACCGTCGACCTCCTGAAGGAGGAGTACACCAAGTCGCTCGCGAAGTCCGACAGCTGGGCGACGCTGGTCGTGCTCGGCCACCTCTATCGCAAGACCGGCGACGATCCACGCGCTCTCGATGCGTGGAACAAGGCGGTAGCCAAGAAGGACAACGACCCCGCGACGTGGGTCGCGATCGGCGAGATCCACAAGGCCGGCGGCAAGAACAAGGAAGCGCGCGCCGCGTACGACAAGGCGCTCTCGCACGCGACCACGAAGGACATGAAGAAGAAGGCGCTGCGTTCGCTCGCCGACCTCGCGCTCGCCACCAACGACAACGACGCCGCCAACGCCTACTTCAAGCAGTTCCTCGATCTCGAGCCCAAGAACGCGCAGCTGTGGATCGAGCGCGGCGACGCGATGCTGCAGGCCGGCAAGCGCGACATCGCGCTCGAGAGCTACGCCGCCGCGGAGAAGCTGCTCGGCGGCGATCCGGCGCGCAAGATCGAGGTCGTCGCGCGCCGCGGGCAGGCGTTCGAGCAGATGGGCAAGGAGGACGAGGCCGTCGCCGAGTATCGCCGCGCGATCAAGATGGCGCCCGCCGGCTACTACCTCGAGGTCGAGCTGACCGGCCGCATCGTCGACATCTATCGCAAGAAGCAGGCGCTCCCTGCCCTGCTCGCGCAGTACGAGAAGGAGTGGCCGGAAGGCTCGCGCCGCCACTTCGAGTGGTCGACGCTCGGCAAGCTCTACGAGGAGACCGGCGCGCAGGACAAGGCGATCAACGCGCTCAAGAAGGCCGTCGCGAAGTCGCCGTTCGAGCTCGATACCCAGCGCCGGTTGATCACGCTGCTCGAGAACTCGGGCCGCGAAGACGAGGCGCTCGCGCAGTACGAAGCGGTCGTCCGCGCGGCGCCCGGCGATGCGCGGTTCCAGCTCGAGCTCGCCGATCGCTACGCGCGGCGCGGCAAGGACAAGCAGGCGATGGACGTGCTGGCGCGCTTGCAGCAGCGGTTCCCGAGCGACGCCGGCGTGATCGGCGCGATCGCCGACCTCTACCAGCGCTGGGGCAAGGAAGACCTCGCGATCGCGCAGTTCGAGAAGCTCGCGAAGCTCGAGCCCGACGACCTCGGGCACATCGTCGCGCTGGGCGAGCAGTACTGGCAGAAGCAGGACAGGAAGCGCGCGAACCAGGTGTGGGCGCGCCTCGCCACGCTCAACAAGGCGGCGGCGTTCGCCAAGCTCGGCGATGTCCTCAACGAGCACGGCAATCCCACCGAGGCCCTCGCGAACTACGCGAAGGCGATCAAGATGGACGACAAGAACCCCGAGTTCTATCGGGGCCGCGCGCAGGTCTACGAGGGCCAGAAGCTGTTCGCCGAGGCGCTCGCGGATCTCGACAAGGTGCTCGTCCTGCTCGATCCCAAGGCTTCCAACAAGAGCGTGCGCCGAGAGGTGCGCCGCAAGTACGTCTCGATCGTCACCCGGTTCAGCGCCCGCGAGCCTCAGTTCAAGAAGAAGTGGCTCGACGGCTGGAACAACGGCGCCGGCAGCGATCCGGCGACCATCGAGTACGGCTATTTCCTCGTCGAGTACTACAGCAAGACCGGCAAGCAGGAGAAAGGTCAGCCCGAGAAGGTCCTCGAGCAGCTGCACAAGCGCGTGCCCGAGGATCAGGAGTTGGTGCTCGACCTGATCAAGCACTACCGGTTCGGCCGCAAGTTCGAGCCGGCGATCGCGCTCGCGCTCGAGATCGCGCAGAAGGTGCAAAGCCGTCAGGCGGAGATGTTCCACCTGATCGCCGACATCAAGATGGATCAGCGCCTCGACAAGGAGTCGCGCGAGTGGCGCGAGAAGGCGATCGCGCTGTCGCCGAACAACCCGAGCGGCTACGAGAAGCTGGCCGAGGGCTACGTGGCGATGCAGCAGTTCTCCGAGGCGATCGCGACCTACGAGAAGGTGCTGCAGCGCAACCCGCACAACCCGAAGGCGCAGTTCGCCCTCAGCCAGCTCTACATCCAGGCCGGCACGCCGCTCAAGGCGACCTCGCTGCTCCGCGACGTGCTTCGCCACTCGACGAGCGAGGAGGAGATCGGGCGCGCCGCGCGCGAGGCGATCGCGCTCGAGGAGATGACCGATTCACTCGGCGAGCTCGAGAAGGTGCTGTCGCCGCTCGCGTTCATGATGGCGCACAAGCCGGTGTACCGCCGCGTGCTCGTCGATCTCTACCTGCGCTACGTGCCGCGGCTCGTCGAGCGCGAGAAGCATGGCACCGACGAGGTCAAGAAGGCCGCGCGCGCCGAGCTCGTCCGCGTCGGCGGTCACGGCCTGCAGCCGCTGCTCGAGGCGCTGCGCGACGAGAAGGAAGCGACGCAGCAGCGCGTCGCCGTCGCCGTGCTCGGCCACCTCGGCAACAAGGGCGCCGCGGCCCCACTCGTCCACATGGCGCGTCAGGAGCCGCAGCGCGACACGCGCTACATCGGCTCGCTCACCGAGGCGCTCGAGAAGGAAGTTCGCGTCGACGCGCTGATCGCCGCAGGCCGGCTCGGCGACGCCCGCGTGCTGTCCGACGTGCTGCCGCTGATGGAGCACCCCGAGCTCGCGATGCGCGAGGCGGCGACGTTCACGCTCGGTCGCTCAGGCGACAAGCGCGCGATCCCGCAGCTGCTCAAGGCGCTCGGGGATCGCCGGCCGTCGGTGCAGACGCTGGCGTGCCTCGGCCTCGCGCAGATCGACGACTCGCGCGTCGTTCCCGCGGCGGTCGCGACGCTCGCGGATCCGCGCAAGGACGATGTCACCCGCGCGGCCTGCGCGTACGCGATCGGCGTCCGCAAGTCCGGTGCGGCGACGCCGGCGCTGCTCGCCGCGCTCGTCGACAATCGCGGCGAAGCGCAGCGCCTCGCGGCGTGGGCGCTCGGTCAGATCGGCGACGGCAAGGCGCTCGGTCCGCTGGTCCGCGCGTACTACGCGCGCACGGGTCGCTCGAGCGACGAGCTGGTGTGGGCGATCGGTCGGGTCTCGGACCCCAAGCTCGCGGCGTCGGGGGCTGGCCAGCTCGGCGAGTATCCGATCAAGGGCGGCAAGTACGATCCGGCGAGCGCGATCGCGGATCTGCCGGGTGCGTTGCCCCGCCCCGCCGCGCCGAGCAAGCTGGTCGCCGAGCACGCCGACGACATCGCGAAGGGCCTGCTCGACGCGCTCGGCGAGCATCGCGACGTCGTGGTGTCGGTGCTGTCGGATCTCGATAGCAACCCGACCAGGCTGTCGCTCGGTGCGCTGTCGCCGGCGACCACCGACGCGAAGACCACCGCGGCGCTCGCCAAGATCGCGACCGCGATCGCGCCGGCGATCCAGACCCAGCTCGCGAGCGACGATCCGAAGGTACGCGCCCTCGCGGTGTCGGTGATGGCGAAGCTCGATGACGGCAACGGGCCCAGCAAGAGCTCCGCGGTCGCCGCGATCTCCAAGGCGCTCGCCGACCCGGCCGACCAGGTGCGCGCCTCGGCGATGGCCTCGATCGCGGTGCTCGCCGCCCGCGGCAGCGCCCCGCCCGACCTGGTCCGCGCGCTGACCAAGACCCTGGTCAATGGCACCTGGCCCGACCGCCGGGTCGCCGCCCAGGCGCTCGGCAAGCTGGGTGACAAGGGCGACCCGGCCGCGCTGGTCAAGGCGGCCGGCGACTCGTCGAGCTTCGTCCGCGAAGCCGTCGCTGTCGGCCTCGGGGGGCTGGCTCCTGCGACCGGTCTGGAGGCCCTCCTGAAGCTGTCCCGCGACGAGGTCGCCCAGGTCCGGGCGGCCAGCGCCAAGGCCCTCGGTCAGCTCAAGGACGAGCGCGCAACCAAGCGACGCGGAGAGCTGGCGCGCGATCCCGACCCGATCGTCCGGGCCGCGGCGGGTGCCTGAGACGGATAGCTGCCTGAAAAACGTGGGGTTCTCCAGGGTCCGTTCTTTGACGCCCTGTTTCCGCGCGGGGTAGACTTTCGGCTCGATGGACGTCGGCCTGGTGTGCGACGCGTGCAGCGCGTTGACCCCGATCGGGGTGCCGCAATGCAAGCGATGCGGAGCCGCTGTCGCACTCGATCCGCGTGCGAAGGGCGGCAGTCGTCCACCGCCGAACAAGCAAGCCGCCGTGCAGGCCGACGGTGCGCCGTGTGAGAAGTGCAACACGTTCGTCGCCGCGGGCACGCGCTTCTGTCCGAACTGCGGGCATCGCATCGTCGTCAAGACGGCGTTCGACGTCGAGACGCGCGTCGGTCCGCGTGCGAGCGGCACCACGCCTCAACCGACGACGGGCAGCAAGGCGAACCGCAGCACCTTGTTCATGGGCGGTGCGCTGCAGTCGGCGCGCGCGAAGCTGACGTTGATCCGCGGAGACGGCGAGGACGGCGTGTCGTTCACGCTCGCGGGACAAGAGCACCCCGCGGGTCGCGGCGAGTGCCCGATCTCGTTTCCCGACGATCCGTTCCTGTCACCGCTCCACGCGAACTTCATCTACGCCGACAAGCAGCTGATCGTTCGCGACGAGAAATCGCTCAACGGGATCTACGTCCGCATCTCCGGCAAGGTCGACCTCGGCGCCGGCGGCACCGTGCTGGTCGGCGAGCAGGTGCTCCAGGTCGCCCCCGCCGCGGCCCCCGAGGACATCCCCGATGCCGAGGGCACGTACTACTCGACCAGCATCCAGCGCCCCGCCACGATCGAGATCCGCCAGCAACTTCGCGGTGGTGTGATCGGCTGGGTGTTCCGCCCGAGCTCGGAGGCGGTCACCCTGGGTCGCGAGGGCAACGACATCAACTTCCCCGATGATCCATTCATCTCGGGTCACCACGCGGAGCTCCGACTTGCCGGAGGCGTGGTATCGGTTACCGATCTCGGGTCGCGCAACGGCACATTCGTTCGCATCGACGGCGAACGCGTGCTCCGCCACGGCGACTACGTGTTCTTGGGACAGCAGCTGCTTCGCGTCGAAATCGTCTGAGTTCCCCCGGGAACGGAGTGTCACCACATGACTGTCTGCAATCGTTGCGGCAAAGAAAACCAGGACCACTACAAGTTCTGCCTCGGGTGCGGGGCGGAGCTGACGGCCGCGCCGAAGCCGGCAGGCGGTGGTGACATGGGAATGATGAAGACGATGATGGCCGACCCGGCACCAGGCTTCGGTCCCGGTCCGGGTCCGATGGGCCCACCGCCGGGGATGCCTCCAGGCATGCCGCCGTCCGGCCCGATGGGTGGTGGTCCGATGGGTCCCGGACGCGGTCCGTCGGGTCCACAGCCGGCTCCGCCGCCGCGAGGTGGCTCGGGCGCCATGGGCATGCCGCCGGGCGGCCCCGGTATGGGTCCGCCGATGGGCGGCCCTCCGCCGATGGGCGGTCCGATGGGTGGCCCTCCGATGGGCGGCCCGATGGGTGCCCCGCCGATGCAGCCGCCGCCGATGGGTCCGCCGCCGGGCGTTCCCGGGTTCGGCGCCGGTCCAGGTGGCTTCCCGCCGCCGGCCGCGCCGTCGGTCAAGCGTTGCCCGTCGTGCGGTAGCGATGTTCCGCCGTCGTTCCGGTTCTGCGGCACGTGCGGCTTCCGCATGGACGAAGCTTCGGCTCCCGTCGCGATGCCCGGTCCGCCGCAGGGTGGCCCCGCACCGCAGATGGGCGGCATGGGTCCGGCACCGACGCGCCAGCGCCTGTCGATGACGCTGATCCGTCCCGACGGTAGCGAAGGCGGCACCCACGAGCTCCGTCCCGGCGAGAACAAGCTGGGGCGCAGCTTCGGTCCGGTGTTCGAGAACGACGGCTACCTGTCGCCGGTGCACGCGCAGCTCGACATCCGCGGCGTCAACGCGATGGTGAAGGACCTCGACAGCCTGAACGGCGTGTTCGTGAAGATGACGCAGGAAGAGGAGCTGACCTCGGGCCAGATCCTGCGCATCGGTCAGGAGCTGCTGCGCTTCGAGCTGATCGCCGCGCCCGAGCCCACCGCCGACGGCACCGAGCTGATGGGCAGCCCGAACCCGGGTTACTGGGGCAAGCTGACGGTGATCATCGGTCGCGACATCACCGCCGCGGCGTTCCCGCTGCTCGGCGAGAGCGTCACGCTCGGCCGCGAGCGCGGCGAGATCAACTTCCCCGACGACGGCTACGTGTCGGGTCTACACGCGCGCGTCATGCTGCGCGATGGCCGCGTGTTCCTCGCGGACCTCGGCTCGAGCAACGGCACGTTCATCAAGGTCAACGGCGAGCGCGCCGTCGGTCACGAGTCGTTCGTGCTGCTCGGCCAGCAGCTGTTCCGCCTGAACTTCATGTGATCTGCCCCCTCTCGAAATGAAACAGCCGCTCGGTCGAGCGGCTGTTTTCGTTTCGGCAAGAGAGAGGGGAGCCAGCTACTTCTTCTTCTTGCCACTCGTATCGAGGTCGTCCACCGTCGGGCCGATATCGTCCTTGTCGACGAACTTGAACGCCTTCTTGATCGTCAGCTGACCGCCGGGATCGAAGATCACGAGCACGTCGACGACCTCGTCGGGCTTGCCACCCGGCGCCTGGACGATCAGCTCGGAGTCACTCTGGAAGCGAACGATCGAGCCCTGGCGCGAGCCGAAGTACACCTTCGCGTTGCGCGGGCCATCCTTGATGAAGCGATTGCCCTTGATGACGACGTAGGTGCCGCCATCCGTGTCTCCCTTGTCGGGCGACAGGTTGGTGACCTTGAGCTTCGGGTCGTCGTCCTCACACGCCGGCGCCCACAGCAAGGCCAGCACCAACAGCGGCCGGGCGGCGCGCACGGAAAGCATGGCCGAAACCTACCGAAATCCCGGCGCGAACGCCAATCCCCGAACCAATCCCCTACAACAAGTCTCGACGGGCCAGGGCCCGGCGCATCTTGGCCAGCGCCTGCTCCTGGAGCTGACGGATGCGCTCGCGCGACAGGTTGTACTTGTCGCCGATCTCCTTGAGCGTCAGTTCCTGCTCGGTTCCGAGGCCGAAACGCTGCCGGAGAATGTCTGCCTCGATCGGGCGGAGCTCGTGCAGGAGGTCGCGCACCTCGGTGGTCAGGGCCTCCCATTCGAGGTCCCCGGTGGGCGAAACATCTTCACGATCGGGGTCCTCGAGGACCTCGCCGAGCACCCTGCCCTCGTCGTCGCCGACCGGCTTGTCGATCGACACCGATTGCTCGAGCAGCCAGCTCCGCATCTTCTCGATCTTGTCGAGCGGCATCTGGGTCGCCTCGGCCAGCTCCTCGCTGGTGGGCTGGCGGCCGAGCTTGCCGGTGAGCTGGCGGCGCGCCTTGGTGAGGCGGTGCTGCGCATCGATCATGTGGACCGGGAGGCGCACCTCGCGACCCTTGTCGGCGAGCGCGCGGCTGATCGCGTGGCGGATCCACCAGCTCGCGTAGGTGGAGAACCGGAAGCCTCGGCGATAGTCGTAGCGCTCGACGGCCTTCATCAGGCCGAGGTTGCCTTCCTGGATCAGGTCGGCGAGCGCCATCCGGCCGTGGTTGAAGCGGCGCGCGATCGAGACGACGAGCCGGAGGTTGGCACGCACGAAGTCATTGCGCGCCTCGGCGGCGGCGCGGTTCGCCGCATAGACACGGCGGAGCCACTCGGCGCGTGCACGCTCGCGACCGAGCGAGCCGACGTTGGCGCCACGCACGCCGATACCGACGGAGATCCGATCGACGGTGAGCAGCGCGGCATCGATGAACAGGTGATCGGTGTCGTCGGTGCGCAGCTTCTTCGCTGCCTTCGCGACCAGCTTGTTCCACGTCGCCTCGGCAGTTCTCTCGTTGGTTGCCTTGCGCAGTGCCTTCGCCTCGGCGGGCAGCCCGCCCTCGATCACGGACTCGACCGCCGCGAGCAGATGCTCGATGGCCGGCGCGTGCGAGAGCACCACTTCCCACAACATGATCTCGAGCGCCTCGATCTCTCGCGCGCTGGTGAACTCTTCTTCGGGGCGGAGCACGTCGAGCGCCGCCATGTCACGGAAGTACATCGACAGGTACGTGCCGTTATCGGGGCGAGCTTTCTTCTCGACGACCTCTTCACCCTCATCGCCGGCAAGCGCCTCGGCATCCACCTCTGGCTCGTCCTCGTGCTTCGCTCGCTTCGCCGCCTTCGCGGAGACCCGAGCTGCGCGTCCCTTGCGATCCGGACTTGCCGGCGCCTTTACCTTTGCGGCGACGCGCCCACGACCAAAGCCCCCGAACTTCGTGACGATGGCTGCCATCTCGTTGTCCTCTTTCGCGCGCTTTTAAGAACGCGCTCTTCCTAAGACGCGCGACGACCCCAAATGTTTTGGTCGCCCCGTGGAGAGAAAGACTCCCGAGACGCCCAATTTATTCCATCGTTACCAAGGCCTTACACGTGTCGCTCGAGAGCAACACTGCTCGCTGCCAAAGCGGCACCGTGCCAGCGACGACTACGTCGACGGCGTCGAGTCTTTGCGCTCGGCTAGGACAATGATGTGTCGGGATTGGTTGCCGAAAAATCGGCCCTTGGTGTGGTACGCGCCCGACACCTCCAACACCCTGAATCCCGCCGCGTGCATCAGCTTGCCGACTTCATGCAGGGAGTAGGCCCGCACGGAGATCTCTTGCTCGAGCTGACGACCGTCGTCGAACACGACGGAACGATTCACCTGGATGCGAGAGCTGAAGTAGTTGAGCTCGACTTCCTCGAGCACCACGCAGCCATCGCCTTCCCACCACACGCGGGTAGGAAGATCCGCGATCACGTAGTCGCGGTTGAGAATCTCGATCAGCACGCGGCCACCGGGTTTCAGCGCGCGCGCGATGTTGGCGACGGTCTTCTTGTTGGTCTCGTCGTCGAAGTAACCGAACGTCGAGAACAGGCAGTACGCGGCATCGAACTGACCTTCGAAGTCGAGCTCGCGCATGTCGCCGCGGATGAAGTTGATCGACAGCCCGCGGCGATGCGCCTCTTCACCACCGCGCACGAGCAGCGGCGTCGACAGATCGAGACCGACGACGTGATAGCCGCGCGCGGCGAGCTCCATCGCGTGACGACCGTAGCCGCAGCCGACGTCGAGCACCTGCGCACCCGGCGATAGCCCCATCGCATCGATCACGAACTCGGCTTCCGACTGCGTCGCCTGCGGCGTCAGGAACGGCAGCGTGCGCAGGTAATCCTCGTCGAACAGATCGACGAACCACGGCTTGCCGCGCGGCGCCTTGCTGTCGGCGGTGGTGGTGCGCGCCGCGGAGACAGGCTTGTCCTTCTCCTTCTCCTTGTCCTTCTTCGCCGGTGCAGGCGGTGGCGTCGGCGGCGCCTTGGCAGCAGCCGGTGGGGGATGATCCGGTGCGCCAGCTCGGCTGGCCGGTGGCAGCGGCGGCGGATGCGCGTGCGCGTCCTTGGGGACCTGCGGTGGCGGCGGCGGCGGATGCGGCTTGCCCTCGGCCTTGTCACCGAGCGGTGCCGGATGGCTGGCGAGCGGCGGCGGCTGAGACGGCGCGCGGTTGCGCTTCGACTCCTGACCAGCGGGAAGCGGCGCGACCGGGACTGCGTTCATCGACGCCAGGTGCGGCCCCGACTTGATCTCGTCCTCGGCGACGTCGACCTCGATCTCGCCGCTCGACTCGGCCGACCGCTCCGCGAGCTCGTTGATGTCGATCTCGGGCACCGACATCGGCTCGTCGGCGGCCGGCTTGCTCGCCGGAGCCGGTGCTTCCTTCTTCGCGAACATCTCCGACGCCGCCGATTGCTCGTCGACGATCGACGGCGACTTCGGCGGTGGCGGCGTCTCGACCTCGATGTCGAGCGCGGTCAGCGGCATCGTCGCGTTCTGGACGAGCGGCTTGCCCACCTGTCCGAACATCGGCGCGATCGACGTC
>JAEYYY010000478.1 GCA_023430775.1 Pseudomonadota bacterium | reverse complement strand
GGCGCGGTTCATCCCGCGGGGCAGGCGGGGGCGGGGATGCGTGCCGGCGCCGACGAGGTAGAGGCCGGGGATTCGCTTGTCCTTGTTGTGCGGGCGGAAGTACGCGCTCTGCGTCAGCCGCGGTGCGACGGAGAACGCGTTGCCCTGGTACGCGCCGAGGTCGCGCTCGAAGCCGAGCGGCGTCAGCTCCTTGCGCACGACGACATGCTTGCGGAGATCCGGCAGCTGGCGCTCGAGCGCGGCGAGGATGCGATCGCCGTACTCGGGGCCGACGCGATCCCAGTCGACCGGCGCGTTGCCCAGGTGAGGCACCGGCGACAGCACGTAGAAGCTGCCGCAACCGGGAGGGGCGAGCGACGGATCGGTGACGTGCGGCGCGTGGAGGTAGAGGGAGAAGTCCTCGGCGATCTTGCCGTGGCGAGGACGAAAGATGTCGGCGAGCAGGCCCTTGTAGCGAGGGCCGAACACGACGGTGTGGTGGGCGAGGTCGCCCTCGTAGGTCCTGTCGGTGCCGAAGTAGAGGACGTAGAGCGACATCGACCAGTCCATGCGCTCGAGCTTCTTGGTTCGCTTCGCGGCGGCGGCGTTGCCGGCGTAGAGCTTCGAATACGTGTGATGGATGTCGGCGTTCGACACCACGAAGTCGAAGCGGTCCTCGCCGGCGTCGGTGGTGACGACGTGGGTCGTGCCCTCGACGCGGATGCCGCGGACCGGCGACGACAGCCGGAGCTCGCCGCCGAGCTCTCCGAGCAGCGTGCACAACGCGGCGACGAGCGCGCCGGTCCCGCCGCGCGGAAACCACACGCCCCACTCGCGCTCGAGGTGGTGGATCAGCGTGTAGATCGACGACGTCTCGAACGGGTTGCCACCGACGAGCAACGAGTGGAACGACAGCGCCTCGCGCACGTGTTCGTCCTTGATGAACTTCGCGACCGTGGAGTAGACGCTGCGATCGGCGCGCAGCATCGCGAGCTGGGGCGCGACCCGCAGCATGTCGGTGAACTTGAGGAACGGCGTGTGCGCGAGCTGGGTGTAGCCGGCATCGAACACCTCGCGGGCGTGCTCGGCGAACCGCGCGTAGCCGTCGACGTCGCGCGGCGAGCGGGCGGCGATCTGGGCGCGCATGTGCTCGGGATCGCCGTCGTAGTCGAAGCGCGCGCCGTCGCTCCAGGCGAGGCGGTAGAACGGCGTCACGGGCAGAAACTCGCAGTAGTCCGCACGCCGGCGACCGGTCTCGGCGAACAGCTCGTCGATGCAATGCGGCGCGGTGATCACCGTCGGACCGGCGTCGAACGTGAAGCCACGCTCGCGGTGTACGTAGGCGCGACCACCGGGCAGGTCGCGCGCCTCGAACACGGTGACAGACACGCCCGCGTTGGCGAGACGGATCGCGGCGGCGAGGCCACCGAACCCGGAACCGATCACTGCTGCGCGAAGATCAGCCATACATGCGCTCCATCGCAGAGAGGTCACGGGCGATCGCATCGACCACCGGGCCCTCGGCAAACTCTCGGACGCCGGCCAGGGCCCGATCGATACGCGCGCGGATCGCGCGGCGGCCGATCGGCTCGACGCGCTCCGCCAGGGCATCGGCAAGTGCCGGAAGATCGGTGCCGGCGCGCGCCTGCGCGGTCAGCCGCGTCCAGGTGAACGGGTCACCGGTGCCGGCGAGCCAGGCCCACGCCCAGGTCGGCCGCAGTGCCCGCAGATCCTCGTACGCCTTGTCGCGGCGCGCGGCCGAGACCAGGCAGCCGAGGTCGTCGAGCATCTGCAGCGCACATCCCGCGGCCTCGCCGAGATCACCGATCTGCCGGCGCAGGTCGGGCGGCGCGCCGGCGGCGAGCGCACCGAGCTCGAGGGCGAGCCGGCACAGCACGCCGGTCTTGAGCGAGGTCGTGGCGGCGACCACGCCCGGTACGTCGCGCGCGGCGAGGTCGACGATCCTTGTCGACAGGTCGAGCGCCTGACCCTGATGGCAGCGCGCGAGCGCCGCGACGGCGAGCGGCAACGCCTGTGGCAGGTCGAGGCGCGACAGCTCGGCGAGCGCCCAGAAGTACATCCAGGTGCCGGTGTTGATCGCGAGCGGATCGCCGACCAGCAGGTGCAGCGCGGGCTCGCCACGGCGCTCCTCGCCGCGATCCTCGACATCGTCGACGATCAGCGATCCGGCGTGCACGATCTCGAGCACGTGCGCGACCGCGTCGAGCGTGGCAACCGGAGCGCCGCCGCCGAGCTGCCCACCGAGGTGCACGAAGCGCGCGCGCAGATCCTTGCCCGGGCGAGCGAGGAACGCGGTCGCCGGACCGGTCAGCGCGTTCCACCACACCGAGCCGGGAATCGACGGATCGAGCGCGCACGTGCCGCTCGCACCGGTGGCCTCGGAGAGGGCGGCGACCAGCGCGGGAATCTTCGCGAGCGGCGTCGATTCGTTGGCTGCGATCGCGAGGCGAGGCGGCAAGGACTTCATCGGGCAACTTCCTTTCCGAGCACGGCTCTCCACGACAGCCCGCGGGGCGGCCTGCCGAGGAAGAAGCGCGCGCGGTCGAACGGGGTGAGCTCGAGCGCGTAGAACCTGCGGATCACGGCTTCGGGCAGCCGGTAGAACCGCGCGAGGACGTGATAGCGGCGATCGCCCGCGAACCAGGTGAACAGCATGCGATTGAGGCGCGTCGCGAACGCCAGCTGCGCGACGTGCGATCCGGCGAGCTCCGCGAGCGCGGGGAACAGCGCGGCGGCCGGCACCGACGCGATCGTGTGAGCGAGCCGCGCCGCGATCGGGAACGAGTAGCCGGTGACCGGATGAAACCAGCCGCCGCCATAGCCGGCGACGAGCGGCGAGCTGGACGGCACGGGCATGTCGACCGAGAGCGGCAACGGCAGCACGCCGGTCTCCTCGCGGATCACCTCGCCGAGCGACCAGCCGCGCGCCGCGGCGTAGTCGGCGATGGCGCGGCGCCCGCGAGCGACATCGAGATACGCGGCGTCGTCGAACGCGGTGTCCTCGATCAGCAGGCGATCGGGTGCGAGCGGCAGCACGTAGACGAAGCGCATCGCCGGTGCGCGATCGCCGGCCTGATCGACGGTCGCGTCCATCACCATCGGCCGGGTCAGGCCGTGGTTCGCGACGATCACCTCCTGACCGACGAACGTCTGCCAGCCGCAGCGCGCGCGCTGGGTATCGGCGAACCGGTTGGGCCCGCACGCATCGATCACCACCGTCGCGGTCAGCTCGCGCGAGCGGGTCGCCACCCGGTGCGGCTCGATCGCGATGGCGGGCTCGCCGAGCCACAGCTCGTCGACCGCCGCGCCGACTCGACGGGCGAGCTGACTGCTGGTCACGCAGGCGTACGGAGAGGCGAGGGTGCGCCGAAACGGCTGATCGCCCCCGGGAAAGGCGACGTCGTAGCCCTCCCAGCGACACACGGTGATCGGTGCGATCCAGTCGGCGCCCGCTGGCAGATCGCCTGCGTGAAAGCACCACGTGTGGTTGCCGGCCAGCGCGGTGCCGCGTTCGATGATCGCGATTCGCGCGCTCGGTCGAGCCGCCCGCACGGCGAGCGCGATCAGCCCGGCCTGCAGGCCGCCTCCAACGATCGCGTAGTCGGTCTCCGCCACGCCCCTTGGATGGCGACCGCGTCGACTGGTTACGCCGGGGAGGTTCGCGTTATCGTTGATGACCGTGAGACCGGTCCTGTGCGCGATCCTGCTCGCCGCTGCCACCGGGGTGGCGCACGCGGACGGATCTGCGAGCGGTTCGGCCACGGCCGCGCCGACCAAGAGGATTCCGGAAGAAGAGCCGGTGTCGCCGACCGGCCTGATCATCGCGGGCGTCGCGCTGGCCGCGTTCGCGGTGCTGTTGCTGGTCGGCCGCCGCAAGAAGCCGGCCGCGGATCAGCCTCGCGGCGAGCTCGCCGAGGTTCGCCTCGCGATCGAGACCGACGAGCGCGCCATGGTGTGGACCCAGCCGGCGTTCAAGCTCCCCACCGATCGCCTCGGTGAGGTGGTGCTCCATCTCCCGATCGGCTCGCACGACGTCCACGTCCAGATCGGCAGCGAGACGTTCGTCCGCACGATCCAGGTCCCGGCGATCCGCAAGATGCGGTTGCCGATCAACTTCGCGAAGGAGCGGATCTCGCGCGCGGCGGCCTCGGGGGAGATGGCCGCGGCCGCGCCGGCTCCGGTGCGCACCCAGTCGTCGCAGGTGCCCGGCTTCGAGCGCTCGTCGAGCACGACCAAGCCGCCGACCTCGATGGCGCGCGCGTATCCGGACTCCTCGACGCAGGGAGAGCTCGGCGCCAAGCTGGCAGGCTTGATCGACGTCGAGCTCGACACGCCGAAGCCGGACGCGGGACCGCTGCCGCTCGACACCGGGCTCGACCCGGGTGTCGGCGCGATCGACTTCTCTCCGCAGCGGGCGCCGGCGACGACCAGACCTCCGCCGCTCGCGCTCGATTTCGCGACGCCGGAAGCCGCCGCACCGAGTGAGCTCGACGATCTCGAGATTCCCGTCATCCCCAACGTCCCGGCGGCGACCGCGCCATTGCCGCCACCGCCGGCGCGCACGTCGCCGCTGCGCGATGTGGTCGCTCCTCCCAATCCGCAGCGCTCGGCGCTCCGCGATGCGGGACCGAGCCGCGGCCGGCCGCCGACGTCGCCGCTCGAGGGCATCAAGTCGCAGGATCGCCCGAAGCAACCGACGCTGCCGCCCCGCGCGCAGAACCTCGACATCTCGCTCGACGACATCGCCCCGATCCAGGCGGCGCCGGTGCCGATGCGTAGCAAGGCGCCGTCGGCGATCGATCTGGTGCCGCCGCCGATGCCGCGTCCTGTCGAGCCCGTGCGAGGACCGATCGGCACGCCGCGCCCGAGCAAGGCCGAGGTGCAGAAGGCAGCGAGCGCGGTCGCCGACTTCGCGCTCGACGAACTGCCCCAGCGCGCGCCGGCCCGAGACAACCTCTCGATCACCGCACTCGAGCTCGATCTGGCGCCGCCCGAGCAGTCGGGGCAACGCCCGCAGCCATCGACCGACCTCGACGTCGGCGACTTCGCGCTCGACAATTTCTCGCAACCCGTGGCGCGCGAACCCGTCGCGGAGCTGCCGAAGGTCACCGCCTCGTCGGTGATGGATCTGACGCTCGATGACGATGACCTGCCGGTGCAGCGCATTCCGGCCGCACGCACGCAGCCGGCGAAGCCGACGCCCGACATCAGCGACTTCGAGCTCGAGACCACGCCGCCGCCGCAGGCGCCGCGCCCCGCGGCGGATGATCGCCCTCCCCAGCACCCGACACCGGCTCCGGTGGCGCGACCGTCGACGCCCAAGCCGATCGGCGTGCCGGCCTCGATCCCCGCGGCGGTCGGCGCGATCGCGAATCGCTATCGCAAGACCGCTGCGGCGGCGATCGCCGGGCCACTCGGGGCGCTGTATCGCGGCCGCGACGAGAGCGCCGGCAAGGATGTCTGGATCGAAGAGGTCCCTCGCGAGCTGACGCTGACGGTCCCGGCGGCGAATCTGGTGCGGCTCGACCACCCGAACGTCCTGAAGTTCTACGAGCACGTCGTCGATGCTGCGAAGGGCCATGTCATCACCGAGCTGGTCGAGGGCAAGTCGCTCGAGCAGCTGCTCGCCGATCGCGGTGGCTCGCTGGTGCTGCTCGAGGCGATCGGGATCGTCGATCAGGTGTGCGCCGCGCTCGCCTACGCGCACGATCGCGGCGTGTTTCACCGCAACGTCCGGCCGTCGTGCGTGTGGATCTCCGGCCGCACCGTCAAGCTCGCCGGGTTCGGCATGTCCGTCGGTCGCCCGACGCCCTATCAAGCGCCCGAGCTCGCGGCAGGCGCTCCACCCGCGATTCGCACCGACCTCTACTCGGTCGGCGTCACGCTCGTCCAGCTCCTCACCGGCACGGTACCTTCGCCCGGCAAGATCGAGCTTCCCGCCGACGTGCCGCGCACGCTCGCGAGCCTGATCCGCAAGCTGGTGTCGCTCGAGCCGATGATGCGGCCGGCCAACATCAAGGCCGTTCGCGACGCCTTCTCGTCGGTGTTCTAGTACGTGTAGCGCAGGTACAGCCGCGTATCGATCGCCTTCATGGTGTCGAACTGCGGCAGCAGGAAGGCATCGACGGCGAGGCCGAGCGCGTAGTGGCGATTCTCGAGCTGGTACTCGAAGCCGGCGCCACCGTGGAACGCGATCGAGAAGTTCTCGCCGGGCTCGGTCACCATCGCCTTGTCGAGGATGTTCGACGAGATCAAGCCGATGCCGGCGCCACCTTCGATGAACAGCGCGATGCGATCGAGGCGGCCGCCGATCCGGACATCACCACCGCCGCGGTAGAGCTGGAACCACTCGCCCTCCGGCGGTGGGTCGACGGTGGCCTCGTGGCTCGACGCCGCGAGCGAGATGCCCAGCGACAGCCACGAGAACAGATCGCGGCCGATGCGGATCTCGAGGGTAGGGCCGATCGCCGCATCGTCGGTGTGTTTCGGCAGGAACGCCGTGGCACCGAGACCACCCTCCGCGTACCAGCCGCTCGACGCAGGGCGCGCCTCCGCAGCGCTCGCGGACGCGAGCAGCGCGACGATCACCCAGCGACGCATCGAGGACATCGTAAAACGAGGGCAGGGCCGGGCGCCGCTTTGCGCTCAACAAATTTCACGCGCCCGACCGACTCAAGGCATCGCCATGACGGCGTACGGCTGCGGCGCGAACGGCTGGAGGTCGGCGGGATCGGCCGCCATCAGCAGCTCGTTCATCATCTCGCCGCGGACGTCGCGCACGCGAACGTTGTAGTCGAGGCGCATGTGGTGGCTCGCCGTGAACACCAGGTCGATCCGGATCATGTTCGCGAACGCCTCGCGCGGGATCGGGATGGCGTTGGGATCGATCATCGGGCCGGCCTCGGGGTCGTTCGGATCGAACGGCAGGAACGGCACGATCTCGGTGTCGTTCTTGTTGATCCTCAGCGTCGCGGCGAACGGGTTGACGTTGCCGCGCGTCACCTGCTCGAGATCGATCGACGCCTCGCGCACCTGATCCTCGCGGAAGATGCCCGACAGCGTGCCGCCGGGGGCGATGTGGAGCGGGATGTTGCCCTCGAGCCCGGGCGTGGGCGGTGCGTCGTCGTCGGTCGACAGCACGATCATGTCGGGGTCGTACTCGAAGAATTCGGTGGCGCCGTCGAGCTCGACCAGAGCCGTGCCTTCCGCGTCCTCGAGGTTGGTGATCGTCCACTCGACGGAGACCTCGATATCGCCGAGCTTGACGTACGGCACCTCGACACCGAGCTCGGCGGTGCGCATCGCGCGCTCCATCGCGTCCTCGGGCTTCTCGGGGTTGATCGGCAACAGCAGCCGCGTCTTGGCCTCCGCGATCACGCCGCCCATGCCGTCGTCGATGCCCGCCTCGACGGAGCGCAGGCAGGTCGGATCGACCGGCGCGTCCGGGCACTCGACGTACACGGGGTCGTTCGCGCACGCGGTGATCGATCCGAGGAGTAACAAAAGGCTACGCATGGTCATCCTCCTGGCGAGAACAGGAAGGGATAGGTGACGTTGGCGATCGCGCCCTTGGGCGGGAACTTGAGCCGGTTGACGTTGCGCGCGACGCAGTCCTTGACCGCCTCGTTCCCGAGCGTGGTGCCACCGGTCGGCGACGCGGTGACCACGCCGCCGTCGGCGCCGATCTTGAACTTGATGACGACCTTGCCGCCGATGCCGGGAGAGCGGTTGAGCTCCTTCTGGTAGCAAGCGCGGAACATGCCGGCGCTGCGCTTGACGACGCGATTGATCTCGTCCTCGGTGTAGCCACCCGGATCGCCGCTCATCTCGCCGACCGCGACCTTCACTTCCTTCGGGCCGGCGCCCTTGCAGTTCGGACCGACGCAGGTGCCGCCCGGGCGGTCCTTGCCCATGTCGACCTTGCCCTTGTTGGTGACGAAGTCACCCTCGACGTTGCCGCCACCACCGGTGCCCTTGCCCTTGCTGCCGCGCGTGGTGCCGGTGCCGTTCTGCTCGTCGCCGACGCCGGTCCCGGTGCCGCCGCCGAAGCCGAGGCCACCCTTCTTGGTGACATCGCCCTTGATGCCGGCGAACGCGCCGACGTTGACGCTCTTGTCGATGATGTTGTCGAGGATCTTGCGGTTCTTGTCCTCGAAGAACGCGACCTTCGGCGGATCGGGCTTCTCGTTGTCCTTCGCATCCTTGTTGCGAGCGCGCTCGGTGTCGCCCTTACCTCCCGAGGCGCCCTCGTCGTTCTTGGTCGCCGTCTTGAGGTTCTGCTTGTTCTCGTTCTTCGGCGCCGCGTCCTGCTTCTCGACCTTGCCGAGCGTGGGCAGCTCCGGCGGCTTGACCTCTTCCTTCGGGATCTCGCGGTCGGTGAGATACGCGCCGGTCAGCGCGCGCGGGCCGGGCCACACGTTGGGATCGTCGGCCGGGTCGTAGATGATGATGGTGCCGAGGAGCAGCGCGCCGTGGAGGATGATCGAGAACCCGGTCGAGGCTTGCTGTTCGGGATCCGACAGCGCGAGCGACCAGCACAGGCC
>JAEYYY010000413.1 GCA_023430775.1 Pseudomonadota bacterium | reverse complement strand
CCGCTGCGCCGCGCCGGCCACCTCGTGCTCGTTGGGGCCATCGACGCGCAGCAGGATCACGCGGCTATGAGGTGGATAGCCGACCTCGTGCTCGAGCCCGACATCCTGGCGCGCCGCGATCTCCGCGCTGTAGAAGCCCGCGTAGTCGTGCGCCGCGGCGCAGGTGACCGCGTGCGACTCGGGCCGGTACGTCTGGATCAGCACGCGTCCCGGTCGCTCGCCGCGCCCTGCCCGACCCGCGACCTGCGCGAGCAGCTGGAACGTCCGCTCGGCGGCGCGAAAGTCCGGCAGTGACAACCCGGTGTCGGCACACAGCACGCCGACCAGCGTGACGCCCGGGAAATCGTGGCCCTTGGTGACCATCTGCGTGCCGACGAGGATATCGACATCGCGCCGCGCGACCCGCGACAGCACGCCCTCGACCTTCGCTCCGCTCGCGACATCGCGATCGAGCCGCGCCACCCGCGCCTGCGGAAACTCCGCGGCCACCGCTTCCGCGACCTTCTCGGTGCCGAGCCCCTTGCGCTCGATCTTGCCGGTGGTCTGGCACTTCGGACACTGCTCGGGCACGCGCTCGATCCGGCTGCAGTAATGACAGACCAGCCGATCGGTGGTGCGGTGATACGTCATCGACACCGAGCAGTTCGGGCAGCGGAACGAGTGCCCGCACGCCGTGCACAGCACGAACGTGGCGAAGCCGCGGCGGTTGAGGAACAGGATGATCTGATCGCCGGCCGCGAGCGTCTCGGCGATCGCCGTGCGCAGCGGCGCCGACAGCATGCCCTCGCCGTCCGGCATGTACATCTTCAGATCGACGATCTCGACCCGCGGCATCGGCCGCACCACGTTCGACGGATCCGGCGGCCGCTCCGTCAGCATCAGCTTCCTGTACTGACCGCGCTCGGCATGCGCGGCCGTCTCGAGGCTCGGCGTGGCCGACCCGAGCACGCACACCGCCCCGGCTCGCTGCGCCCGCACCAGCGCGACATCGCGACCGTGATACTTGACGCCCTCGTCCTGCTTGAACGAGCCATCGTGTTCCTCGTCGACGACGATCACGCCGAGGTTCTTGAGCGGCGCGAACACCGCCGAGCGAGCCCCGACCGCGATCGTGGCATCGCCGCGGCGCAACCGCGACCACTCGCCGAGCCGCGCCTGCTCGGACAGGCCGGAGTGCAGGATCGCCACTCGATCGCCGAACCGCGCGCGAAACCGCGCCGCCAGCTGCGGCGTCAACGAGATCTCCGGCACCAGCACCAGCGCCGTGCGCCCGAGCTCGAGCGCCTCCGCGATCACCCGCAGGTAGACCTCCGTCTTTCCACTGCC
Organism: Pseudomonadota bacterium; assembly: GCA_023430775.1. Taxonomy (GTDB): domain Bacteria; phylum Myxococcota_A; class Polyangia; order Haliangiales; family Haliangiaceae; genus JABFXX01. The sequence continues at coordinate 3,246 of JAEYYY010000413.1, read as the reverse complement.
CGTCACGCCATGGAGCAAGAACGCCGCGAACCCGGAAGGTGCGGTCGGCTTTGCTGCATCGGTTCGAGTTGCGTCTGCATCCGCATCCGCATCCGGCGCCGGCGTGTCGGTTGCCGGCTGGGATACCAGTGCCGCGGTGATCTCGGAGACCGCGTGCTTCTGCTCGCCGGTCAGCACGGGTGGCGGTTGGACGTGCATCGCCGCGCCGGTCTCGACGGCATCGAGCGGGAGCTCGCGCTCGCCGAGGCGCACCAGGCCCTCGCGCTCCATGCTGCGCAACAGTCCTCGGCCACCGGGGACCTGGAGATCGAGGGCCTCGTACGAGATCCAGTCACCGGCGGCCAGCGCATCGATCACCGCGTAGCGCTTCGGTGCCCGCGCCACCGCCTCGCGCGCCTCGGCGAGCGGCGCGGCGAGCTGGACGACGCGCTCGCGCTTGAGCCGGACGCGCACCTTGGCGCGTTGATCGACCACTTCGACGTGACCCTCGGTGGTCAGCGCCGCGACCAGCGCCTTCTCGGCCGCCTTGAGCGCCGCGATCGGCAGCGCCTTGGGCAACAGGCGCGCGAGAAACGCGCGCTGCTTCGACGGCAGCGCGGCGCCCGCGCCTTCCGCGATCGCGCGACCCGCATCGGTCAACGCGACCACCAGCTTCGCGCTCTCGCCGCTGCCCGCGGGCAACGCCGCGCGCATCACCTCGCCGAGCGGCGCCTCGTAATACTCGGCCACCCACAAGCACAGCTCGACCAGATCGACCGGCAGCGCCGGCGTGTCGTCGAGCACCTCCGCCAGCTCGATCAGCTTGACGCCGACCGGCGCCGCGACCCGCTCGCGCACGACCACGCCCGTGATCTTGCGCGTCCCGAACGGCACCAGCACGCGACTGCCGATCACCGCCCTCCCTGCCAGCGCCGCCGGCACCCGATACGTGTACCGGTTGGTCACCGGCAACGTGACCGCGACCTCGACGTGCGGACCCTCCCCCTCCACGGACGCGGCGGCGTTCGCGGCCCGCGCGGTTCGCAGGTCAGGGGCCATCACCGAGCCGTACCACAGCGGTCTGATCCGACGCGGTCACGGCCCGGGAGTGGTCAGCGTTTTCCAGCGTACGTGTGCTCGACGGGGAACGCGCGCCGGATGTTCGAGATCCGTCGCACCGGCACCATCTCGTGGTCGGCGAACGCGACCTGATCCTCGCCTTCCCACTGGCCGATGTCGGTCACGCGATCTTCGAAGATGCGACCGTCGCGCAGCTCGACCCAGACCGGCAGCCGCCGCATCTTGGATTCTTCGAGCATGTCGAGGGTGTCGCCGATGTCCATGCGGTGACCCATCGCGCCCTCACAATCCCCGCGGTCCCGCCGATCCGCGATCGGCCACCGGACGATCGCGATTATCGGTGGGCGGCGAGTCGAGATCGGCCTCGTCGAGGAACACCAGCACCGACTCGGGCTCGGGACCGAACTCGACGGCGTCCTCCTGGAGGGCCTCGACCCAGTTCTCGCCGTGCGCCTGCGCGCGGTCGTCGTCGGGATGCACGGTCTCGACCGCCTGCGGCGTGTGCACGCCGTAGAGGTCGCCGGCATCGCGCGGATGGACGTTGGCGAGCTCGTCGAGCTCCTCGATGCTCGTCACCGTCGCGGTCGGCCCCGCCGCTTCGGCCTGCGCGATCACGGTCTCGTCGGCGAGCGCCGTCAGATCGCCGAGCGCGTCGAGGTCGACGGCCTCGTCGTAGACCAGGATCGCCTCGATCGGCGCCTCGCGATCGAGAGAACTCGCAGCCCTCCGGTTGCGGCGCCTGCGAAGCATTTGACGGGTCAGCAGCGCGGCGAGCGCTCCACCGACCACCACGGCAGCACTGGCAAGGATTCGTGCACGCATGACGTCGAGCGGAGCAGGCCGCGTGCCGGACCCACTCCACCGCCGATCGCGTGCCGACTATTCTGCGAGCTCTCGGCAGAGAGCGCGCACCGCGTCCCGCAGTTCCGGCCGCTTGAGCGCGTAGCAAAGATTCGCACGCAGGTAGCCGAGCTTGTCGCCGGCATCGTGGCGCGTGCCCTTCACCTCGACGCCATACAATCCCTCGCGCGCGATCAACGCCTTCATCGCATCGGTCAGCTGGATCTCGCCGCCATGTCCGGGCTTGGTCGCCGCGAGGTCGCCCCAGATCGACGACGGAAACACGTAGCGCCCGACGATCGCCCACCGGCTCGGCGCCGTGCCCTGCTTCGGCTTCTCGACCATGTCGCGAATGCGCAGGTGACCGGTCGCATCCTTCTCGCCGGCGACGATCCCGTACATGTGCTCTTTCCCCGCGGGCACCTCGACGATCGCCACCGCGCCCGCCCCCGTCTGCTCGTGCACCTTGATCAGCTGCCCGATGCCCGGGTCGTCGTCGTTGTCGATCAGATCGTCGCCGAGCAGCACCGCGAAGCTCTCGTCGCCCACCGCCTCGCGCCCGCACAGCACCGCGTGCCCGAGCCCGAGCGGCTGCTTCTGCCGCACCGAGATCAGCCGCACCATCGTCGACACCGCCGCGACCGCATCCGCCTCGCCCGCCTTCCCGCGATCGCGAAGCGTGCGCTCGAGCTCGAACGCGTGATCGAAGTGATCCTCGATCGCGTGCTTGTTGCGGCCGTTGATCGCCACCACGTCGGTGATCCCCGCGCGCACCGCCTCGTCGATCACCAGCTGGATCGTCGGCATGTCGACGATCGGCAGCATCTCCTTCGGCACCGCCTTGGTCGCCGGCAAGAACCGCGTGCCGAGTCCCGCCGCCGGGATCACTGCTTTTCGAACCTTTCGCTGCGAAGCCGAAGCCGAAGCCGCCATGCGCGCACGTTAGCATCGCCCCAGGTGTCCGAGGATCGCCCGTTCCCGCCAACTCCACGCCGCCTCGCGCTCGCGCGGCGCGCGGGGCTGACGCCGGCGAGCCCGCTGCTCGTTGGTGTTGCTGTCTGCGGAGCAGCCGTCCTCGCGCTCGGGTTCGTGGGACGCGCATCCACCGAGCGCCTGAGCGCACAGATCGCGAGCGCATCCGCGATGGGTGATGGCTCGATCGAATCCCCCGCCGGCCGCGACTCGCTCACGCTCTCGCTCGAAGCAATGCGCGGCGCGGTCTCGACGATCGGCGAGCTGGCCCTGCCGCTGCTGGCGGCACTCGCGATCGCCGCGCTCGCCGCGCACTTCGCCCAGACGCGCGCCATCTGGCTGCCGCGGCGCCGGATCGAGGACGCACCCGCGCTC
>JAEYYY010000401.1 GCA_023430775.1 Pseudomonadota bacterium | reverse complement strand
GGGATGACGCCCGCGAACTGCAGTGCCGCCGGAACCACCACGACCGCGAGCATGCCGCCGACCACCCAGCCGGCGCGCCGATCGAAGCTCGCGAGGTACGCGATGCCGGTGCCGACCGCGATGCCGGGCACCAGGATCAGCGGCCCGAACAACAGCTGACCCGCGAGCAGCGCGACGATCGACATCGCGAGGTGCGGGAACGGCAGCTGGAGATCGGCGGGCGGCCGCTTGTAGTAGTAGACCGCGGTGAAGAACACGGCGCTGATCGCGGCGGCGGCGACGCCGAACATCCACCACGCGCGGATGCCCATCCACAGCAGCAGCGGGATGTACATCAGGTAGCTGAGCTGGACGATGACGTGCATCTTCGCGGCGAGCTTGAACGAGGCGAGTGCCTCCGGGCGCCCGATCTCCTCGGCGAGCTTGTCGGCTTCGGGCGGCGGCTCGGTGAGCAAGCGAACGAGGAGCGCGCGCGCCTCGGCATTGTCGGGGTCGAGACCGAGGGCGGTGGTGATATCGCGCATCGCGTGATGGCGATCCTCGGTGGTGACGGTGCGCTTCGCCTGCTCGCGAGCCGCACGAGCGATCGCGACCAGCTCGCGCGCGACTGTTGACTCCGGAGCGGTGGCGGCGAGACCCGGATCGATCGGTGCGTCGAGAGCGGTGGATCGCAACGCGGCTGCCTCGGCAGCGGTGGCCGTGGACTCCGGGGCCGCGAGGCCGATCGACGCGGCGGCGGTGCGCGTGATCTCGGCGGCGAGCTCGCGGCGGCGCGCGAGATCGCGGTCGCCATCGAGATACGCCTCGATCGCACGCGTCAGCTCGCCCGCGGAGGACAACCGCTTGTGGGGCTGCTGCTGGGTGGCGCGGCGGCACAGCGCATCGAGCTCCGGCGCGATCGCTCGATCCGGCATGCGCTCGCGCGGCGATCCTTCGACCAGCGTCATCGTGCTGCCGAGCACCTGGCCGATCGACTCACCTTTGTGGAGACGTTCGAGCGTCAGCACCTCGAACAGGATGGCGCCGAGCGCGTAGACATCGGAGTGCGGGGTGGCCTCGGCACTCGGCTCGAGCAGCTCGGGAGCGATGTAGCCCGGCGTGCCGAGGAGCAGTCCGGCGGCGGTCTGAAAGCGGCCCGGGGTATCGAGGACGGGCGCCGAGCTCTGCGCCGCGAGCGCTCGCCGCACGTCGGTGGAGGCGGACGCGGTCGACATCTTCTCGTGCTCCTCGACGATCGCGGCCAGCCCCCAGTCGAGGACGTAGACCTCGCCGAACGGCCCGAGCATGATGTTCTCGGGCTTGAGATCGCGATGGATGACACCGCGCTGGTGCACGTACTCGAGCGTCAACGCCACCGTCGACAGGATCGTCAGGAGCTTGCGCGTGGTGAACCGGCGCTCGGCCTCCTCGTCGCCGGCGCGCAGCTGCGTGATCACCTTCGCCAGGCTCTCGCCACGCACGTGCTTCATCGTGAAGTACGGGATGCCGCCGCCCGACTGGCCGATGTCGTACACCGGCACGATTGCCGGATGCTCGAGCTGTGACTGGATGCGCGCCTCGCGCGAGAACCGGCGCAGCGACACCGCATCGCTGGACGCGTGCATGGTCTTCATCGCGACGCTGCGGCCGGTGGCGCGATCGGTCTGACCGCGCACCTCGCCCATGCCGCCGGCACCGATCACCTCGCCGGGGATATAGCGGTCCGGCGCCGAGGCGGCGGCGAACGGCGCGATGCTCTCACCCTCGAGCAACCGGATCATCGCACTGGACGTGTCGACGGGATCGCGCAGCTGGACGGTGTCGCCGACGCTACCACCGACCGACACGCGGACCGTGTCGAGCTGAGCCGGATCGTCCCGCGATGCCCCCATGACCCGAGAATACGCGCGGTGTAGCGCACTCAAAATTGCGCACGCGCGGGAAAAGCGTGCCGTGCGAGCAGTAATGTCCGCGTGCCGACTGGAATGTCGCGTGTAGCGCGGACGTTAGCGGCGGAGAGGGCAGCTCATGAAGCGAACGTTCGTAGCCACCACGCTCATCATCGCCGCACTCGGGTGCAAGAACCCGAGCAAGCTCGACGACGATGTCTCCAACGACGTCACCGGCGAGGAAGCCGGTGAGGGATCGACATCGAAGGACGAGCCCAAGCGCTCACCACTGACGCCGGCAAAATTGCAGCCGATCATCAGCGAGCTCGGCGTCGAGGGTGCGACACCGAGCTCGATCGTCGTCAGCTTCGCGGTCCCGATCATCGAGCGCGACGAGTCGGGGCGAATCACCTCGAAGAGCAAGCTCGCGATCAAGCCTGCCGTCGCCGGCACCTTGACCTACCTCGGCACCTCGCAGATCCGGTTCATCCCGCAATCGGGCTTCGAATCGGCGACGACGTACGAGATCGAGCTCGAGGAGGTCGAGACTCGAGATGGCGTGCTCGAGCCGCCCGGCCAGACGAGGTGGAAGCACACGTTCACGACGCCGCCGTTCAAGCTGATGGGCTGGGCGCCGGCCAACGTCGACTTCAAGACCAAGTACGCGACCATGGAGGTGCAGTTCTCGGCGCCCGTGCTCGCGAACGTGGCGCGCAGCATGATGGCGCTGACCATCGACGGCCAGCCGATCGCGAACGTCTCGGTGTTGCCCTCGTCGTCGCGCGCGATCGCGAACCAGAACGTGGTCACGCTGCAGCTCGGCGATCCGCGGATCAAGGTCGGCAGCAAGCTCGGCCTGACGCTGCGCGAGGATCTGATCGCGCTCAACGGCGCCAAGGCTCCGGGCGTCGCCATCGAGCACGTCTTGAAGGACGACAAGGTCGCGACGATCAGAGGTGCGCAGTTCGTCGAGGGCGCGAACGGCTACTACCTCGAGGTCGCGTGCAACGACAAGGCGGCTCCGGCCGGCTACCGCAACGCGTACTTCGACGGCGAGTACGCGAGCGGCCTGTCGCAGCGCTGCCAGCTGTCCGACGAATCGCTCCAGCACATCAAGTTCGAGCCCGCCGTCGAGAAGCCGTACATCACCAGCGGCCGCTCCGGCTTTCGCGTGTTCGGCAACTTCAAGCGCGGTGTCTATCGGGTCCGGATCGAGGCAGGCGCGCGCACGATCGACGGTGGCCTGGTAACGTCGCGGTTCGCGCGCTCGTACGCGATCACGGCGCGCAAGCCGCAGCTCGGCTTCGCGGGCACCGGGCGGTATCTGCCGCGCGCCGCGTGGAGCAGCCTCGGCATCAAGCACCTCAACGTCGAGGAAGCGAACCTGATCGTCCGCCAGATTCCGCCCGAGAACCTGGTGTTCTGGCTCGGCAACACCGGCTCGGATGTCGCCGACGAGCGCACCAGCAACGTCATCCTCAAGACCACGCTCCCGCTGCGCGCGGATCCCGACGTCCAGGTGATGTCGTGGCAGGACGTCGCCTCGATGCTGCCGTCGACGACGAAGGGCGTGCTCGAGCTCAAGGTCGCGGCGTCCGGCGTGTCGTCGACGGCGCGGCTGCTGCTCACCGATCTGTCGCTGGTCGCGAAGAAGATCGCGGTGCCCGACAAGCCGTGGTTGCAGACGGTCAAGGTGTGGGCGCTCGACATGAAGTCGAACGACCTGCTCGACGACGTCAAGGTCCAGCTGGTTCGCAAGAGCGGCAAGGTGGTCGCGTCGTGCACCACGGACGAGGAGGACGGCTGCACGCTCCAGGTCAAGGCGGGCGATCCCGACGAGGCCGAGCCGTTCGCGCTGATCGCGAAGAACGGCGATGACCTGACGTACCTCCGCTATCAGGATCTGCGCGCCGACGTCACCGAGTCGAGCGTGTCGGGCCTGCCGTACGTCCAGGTGGTGCCGTACCGCGCCGCGATGTACGCGGACCGCGGCGTCTACCGTCCGGGCGAGACCGCGCACGTCGTCGCGATCATCCGCGACGGCAAGGACAAGGCTCCGCAGGCCGGCCTCCCCGTCGACGTCAAGATCTACGACCCGAAGACCAAGATCGTGAAGAAGCAGACGATCAAGACCAACGCCGCGGGCGTCGTCGCGATCGATCACACGCTGCCGAACTTCGCGGACACCGGCCACTGGCGCGTGCAGATCACGGTCGCCGACAAGGTGCTGTCGTCGTACGACGTGCAGGTCGAGGAGTTCGTCCCCGAGCGGATGAAGGTGACGATCGCGGCGCAGAAGTCCGAGGCGCTGATCGGTACGCCGCTGACGTTCGATGTCGGCGCGAACTATCTGTTCGGCGGCACCGCGATGGACAGCGGCGTCGAGCTGCTGTGCACCGTGTCGCCGGAGCAGTTCACACCGGAAGACAACAGCGACCTGACGTTCGGCATCCCGCCGAGGGGCAAGCCGGTGTCGCTCGGCGAGGCGCGCGGTCAGCTCGACATGAAGGGCCAGCTGTCGATCGCTTGCCCGTCGGGCAACGAGACCACCGCGTTCACGCAGACGATGGCCGTCACCGCGCGCGCGTCGGTGCTCGAGGCCGGCAGCGGTCGCGCCACGGTGAAGACCGCGACGGCGACCGTGCACCCCGAGAAGTTCTACATCGGCCTCAAGACCAAGATCCCGACCGTCGCGAGCGGCAAGCCGTTCACCGTCGAGGGCATGCTCGTCGACTGGCAAGGCAAGCCGGTGCTGCAAAACGGCAAGGTCGATGTCCAGCTCGAGCACCTCGAGACCGACTACGGCTACTCGTACGACGAGGACACCGGCGAGGCGTCGTACGATCGCAACCTCCGCCACGTGCCCGAAGGCAAGCTGACGGCGGCGATCACCGGCGGCAAGTTCTCGTTCGAGGTCACGCCGGGTGACGCCGACATCGGCTACGTGGTCAAGGTCAAGACGGGCAAGGCCGAGACCCACCTCGTGCTCGACGGCGTGTATCCGTACGAGTACTACTCGGACTACGGCGACAGCGATCGCGTCGATCAGACGCCGCGCCCGGCGAAGCCGACGAAGCTCAAGCTCGAGCTGCCCAAGAAGCTCGAGGTCGGCACGGCGGCGACGGTGAAGGTCAAGGCGCCGTATCGCGGCAAGCTGCTGTGGACGATCGAGACGGATCGCGTGGTCAAGCACGAGTGGGCCGACGCCGCGGGTGGCGAGACCAGCTGGTCGTTCTCGCTGGATAAGTTCGCGCCCAACGTCTACGTCTCCGCGTTCCTCGTCAAGGATCCGCACCTCGAGAGCAAGGACGCGTTCCTGCCGGACCGCGCGTTCGGGCTCGGCAGCGTGCGCGTCACGCCGGCGGCGTTCACGCAGGAGATCAAGATCACCGCGCCGAAGGACGTGCGCTCCTCGAGCCCGCTCGACGTCACGCTCGATCTCGGTCCGGTGACGGAGCCGACGTTCGCGACGGTGGCGGTGGTCGATGAAGGCGTGCTGTCGCTGACCAACTTCCCGACGCCCGATCCGAATGCGCAGCTGTTCAGCAAGCGCGCGCTCGGTGTCGAGACGTATGAAACGATCGGCTGGACGATGCTGCACCAGCCGCAGGGCGCATCGTCGAAGACCGGTGGCGGTGACGAGGGCATGGGCTCCGAGGGTGATGGCGGCGCGCTCGACAAGGGTCGCGTGCAACCGACGCGGCCGGTCGCGCTGTTCTCCGGCGTGCTGCAAGTGCCCGCCGACGGCAAGCTGAAGGTGCCGTTCCAGCTACCGAGCTACCGCGGCCAGGTGCGCATCATGGCGGTCACCGCCGGTGCCACCAAGGTCGGTCGCGCCGAGGCGCAGGTGACGGTCAAGGATCCGCTCGTCGTCCAGATGACGTTCCCGCGGTTCGCGACCCACGAGGACGAGATCATGATGCCGGTGTTCCTCACCAACCTGTCCGGCGGACCGCTGGAGATCGCGCTCGAAGCCTCGAGCTCGCAGATCGCGATCCCCGGCATCGCCGCGAAGGCCGGCTCGCCGCCGCCCGTCGCGTTCACCAAGACGAAGACCACGATCAAGCTCGACCACGGCCGCGCAGATACCGTGGTGTTCCAGGCGCGCGTGTCGCTGCCGATCGGCGCCGCGAAGGTGAAGGTGGTCGCGACCGCGAAGGGCGCCTTCAACGGGACTCTGGTCGACGAGATCGAGGTGCCGTTCCTGCCGAATGGCCCCAAGGATCGCGCGATCACCAAGATCCAGGTCCAGCCGGGCGCGCTCGATCTGACGAAGCAGCCGGCGCTCGCGAACTGGTTGCCGACCAGCGAGACCACCACGTTCTGGCTGACCAGCAACCCGTACGGGGAGTCGTTCGAGCACCTCAAGTACCTCATCCATTACCCGTACGGCTGCATCGAGCAGACGACGTCGTCGGTGCGCCCGCTGCTCTACGTCGGTGCGCTCGCCGAGCAGATCGACGACAAGATGGCCGCGCTCAAGCTCGAGGACATGGTGCTGTCCGGCATCGCGCGCATCTTCTCGATGCAGACGCCGGCCGGCGGCTTCGGCTACTGGCCCGGCGCCACCGAGCCCGAGGACTGGGCGACCGCCTACGCGGCGCACTTCCTCCTCGATGCCAAGGCCGCGGGCTACGCGATTCCCGACGATCGGTTGAAGGATGTGCTCGCCTGGATCGATACCCGCGCCGCGGCGTACGAGCGTGGCCTCGGCAAGTACGCGAAGCACGCGTACCTCCACTACGACGGCCAGGTGCAGGCGTACTTCCACTACGTGCTGGCGCTCGCCGGTAAGGGCAAGAAGGCGCGCATCGAGCGGCTGATCGCCGAGATCCCGAAGACCGGCGCGAAGGGCGAGCAGCTCGAGGACCTCTACATGCTCAAGGCCGCGCTGTATCTCGCCGGCAACCGCCGCTACGAGACCGACCTCAAGACTGTCGACGCATCGCCGATCATCCCCGAGCGCTCGAACTGGTGGAGCTTCTACTCGGATCGCCGGCGCCGCGGCATGCAGCTCTCGATCTTCTTCGACCTGTTCAAGAACCACCCGGCGGGCGAGCCGCTCGCCCAGCGCGTCGCGCAGTCGCTGGTCGGCCAGACGTCGTCGTACTACACGACGCAGGAGCTGGTGTGGGGCGTCACCGGCCTCGGCAAGTGGGTCAACGGCCAGCAGGCGAAGGGCGTGGCTGGTGGCACGCTGACCGCCGACGGCGCGACGATCAATGTCCGTTCATCGACGACCAAGAGCAATGACCGGACGTGGATGCTGCATCGCGCGAGCGAGTACAAGACGCTGACGCTCGACATCCCGCAGAGCGCCGCCGGCATGTGGCTGGTCGTCCGCAGCGAGGGCGTGCGGCCAAACACGCTCTACAAGACCGGCGGCAACGGCATGCTGGTGACGCGGACGTTCCGCAACCTCGAGGGCGAGGTGGTCGATCCGGCGGCGCAGGACGGCATCAAGCTGGGCGAGGTGCTGTTCGTGGAGGTGGCGCTGCGCAATGCGAGCGGCACGTCGATCCAGAACATCGCGCTCGTCGATCGGCTGCCGGCAGGGTTCGAGATCGAGAACGCGCGGCTCGGCCGCGGCGTCCAGCTCGAGTGGGCGAAGCCGGACGACATGTGGCTCGTCGACTTCCAGAACATGCGCGACGATCGCGTCGAGGCGTTCGGCTCGCTGCCGCCGAACACCGAGAAGAAGGTCGTCTACTCGGTGCGCGCCGTGACGTCGGGCAAGTTCTCGATCCCGCCCGTCGAGGCCGAGGCGATGTACGACCCGACGCTGTGGGCGCGCGGGCAGGGCGGCATGCTCGTCGTCGGTGGCCCGTGGACCGGTAAGACGATCTGATGAAGCTCGTCGGCCGCAAGCGCTGGCTGCTCGCTCGCCTGGTGACCTGGACGGTCACCGTGGTGAACGCGCTGTTCCTCGTGCTGCTGGCCGCCGTGTTCATCGCGCCGCTGCCGGATCGCGAGACCGGCTGGTCGCAGGTCGTCGAGTATCGCGATGGCACGCCGGCGCACGTGTTCCTCAGCCCCGACGACAAGTGGCGCCTGCACGTCGATCTCGACGCCGTCGAGCCGAAGTTGATCGAGGCGCTCGTCGCACTCGAGGACAAGCGGTTCTGGGATCACGACGGCGTCGATCCGATCGCGATCGGGCGCGCCGCGTGGAGCAACCTGTCGTCGGGCCATCGCGTGTCGGGCGGCTCGACGATCACGATGCAGCTCGCCCGTCTCCTCGAGCCGCGCGAGCGCACGATCCCGAGCAAGCTGATCGACATGTTCCGCGCCACCCAGCTCGATCTGCGGCTGACCAAGCGCGAGATCCTCTCGGAGTACCTGTCGCGCACGCCCTACGGCGACAACGTCGAGGGCGTCGAGTCCGCGGCCTGGGCGTACTTCGGGCACGGCGCGCGGCACCTGACCGCGGTCGAGATCGCGACGCTGCTGGCCGTGCCTCAGGGGCCGCAGCGCTTCAAGCCGCGGCCGAACAACGAGGCGCTGCGGTCGCGGCGAGCGGCGATCCTCGGCAAGCTGATCGATGCCGGGGTGTTCACGGGCGCCGATGCCACGGCGGCGCTCGCCGAGATCGCCGAGCCGCCTCCGGATCGTCTGCGGCCGATGCCGCGCGAGGCTCGCCACGCCGCGATCGAGCTGCGGGCCCGCTATCCCGAGCGCGATCACATCCGCAGCACGCTCGACGCCGGCGCGCAGGCACTCGTCGAGCGCGAGGTCGCGCTGCGCGCACCGGAGCTCCACCGCAAGCAGATCTACGGCGGCTCGATCGTGGTGGTCGATCACAGGACCCGCGAGGTGGTGGCGCTCGCCGGTAACCTCGACTTCGACGATCGCGATCACGGCGGTCAGATCGCGATGTTCGACAGGCCGCGCTCACCCGGCTCGACGCTCAAACCGCTGCTCTACGCCCTCGCGATCGATCGCGGCATCGCGCTGCCGGACTACCTCGTCGCCGACGTGCCGAACCAGTACGGCACCTATCGGCCGCGCAACTTCGACAACGACTTCGCCGGGCTCGTCACGCTGAAGGACGCGCTCAACAAGTCGCTCAACCTGCCGTTCGTCGATCTGCTCGCGCGACTCGGTGTCGATCAGTTCCTCGGCGAGCTGTCGCGGATGGACATCGAGGGCGCGAACGCCGTCCCCGGCACCTACGGCCTGTCGATGATCGTCGGTGGCATCGAGACCTCGCCGCTCGAGGTCGCCGGGCTCTACGCGACGCTGGCGCAGGATGGCTCGTACGCGCCGCTGCGCCTCGTCACCGACGAGCTCCCTGTCGAACCAACGCCGATCTTTGCACCCGGGGCCGCGTACCTGACGCGCCAGGCACTCGCGCAAAAGGATCGCCCCGACTTCCCGCGCCGTCGCGATATCTCGAAGTTGCCACCCGACATCCACTGGAAGACCGGCACCAGCTTCGGATTCCGCAATGCCTGGGCCGTCGGCTCGGGCGCGCGCTACACGGCGGTGGTGTGGCCCGGCAACGTCGATAACAAGCCGAGCGCCGAGCTCGTCGGCTCCGAGGCCGCCGGGCCCATGCTGTTCGACGTGCTCGAAGGTCTCGCGGATCGAACGCGACGCTCGCTCGAGACGCCGCCCGCGGCGCTCACCGACATCGAGGTCTGCGCGTACTCGGGCCACGTCGCCGGCGACGCCTGTCCATCGCGCATCAAGGCGCCGGCGTTGATCCACGCGGTGCCGACGACGCCGTGCCCGTATCACCAGCACTTCGAGATCGATCGCGCCTCGGGGCTCGCGGTGACGCCGGCCTGTCGCAAGCCCGGCCACGACTACGAGCAGAAGTCGTTCGTGGTGTTGCCGAGCTCGGTCACCGCGTGGCTCGTCGATCGCCACCGCACGGTTCCCGAGGCGCCCGTGTTCGAGGACGGCTGCAGCGCCGAGACCGGTGGGCCGCCCGTCATGGTGCTGCCGGGAGAAGGCCTGATCATCACGCTGATCCCCGGCATGCCGGCGCATCAACAGGCGGTGCCGCTCGCGGCGTCGACGCGCGGCGACTCGTTGACCTGGTTCGTCGACGGTGCGCTGATCGCGACGGGGCCGGCGAGCCAGCGCCAGTTCTGGATCCCCACGATCGGGCGTCACTCCGTCGTCGTCGCCGACGCCGCCGGTCGCAAGGCGCGCCGCATCGTCGAGGTTCGATGACTGATGGTCAGCGCACATCCGACGACGAGTGACCGTGATGATTGCGTGATGTGCATCGCGCTACCCGAGCGTTAGCCACCGCCGGCTGCGCGAGCGTCGCGATCGCTTCGCTATCATGACGGCTCATGAGATTCGCCTCGTCGCTGCTCCTCGTCGCAGCGTGCAGCTACTCGCCGCCCGATGGTGGCGACGATGATGACGTGACGCCCGACAGCTCGCTGCCGGATGCCTACGTCCTCCCGACGCCGGAGCTGTTCCCCGGCGGTGGTGTCGGCGGTGGACCGATCGTCGCCGGCATGAACGTGTTCGCGGTCGACGAGGACACCGATCTGCCGATCGCGGGTGCGACGGTGACGATCGGCGAGGTCACCGGCACGACCGACTCGACCGGTCTGTTCACGTCGACCGACGCGCGCCTCGCCGGTAAGCAAGCGGTGCTGATCACCGCCACCGGTTATCGCCCGCAGCTGTGGGTCGGCGTCGCCGGTGCCAACGTCACGATCCAGCTCGATCCGATCGCCGCACCGCCGCAGGGATCGATCGCCGGCAACATCACCGGGTTCGGCACGCTGCCGGTCGCCGCCGGGGTCGGCCATCAGAAGCGCGCGACGATCGGCTACACGCAGCACGACAACGCGAGCGACGCGGTCAATAACATCCGCACCGCCAACAACACGAACAGCTGCGTCGTGATCCCGGGTGGCCCGGCCGACGACTGCAACTACGCCGTCAACACTCGCACCGGCACCATCGGGCTGTTCGCGGCGATCAACGACTACAACACCAAGAACACCGGCACGACGCAGGATGATACGCAGACGCTGATCACCTACGCGTACAAGACCGGGATCACCGTCGACGATGGCGTGTCGATGACCGGTCAGGCACTGACGCCGCTCGCCCAGAGCGACCTCGTCGAGGTGACGACGGGGTTCGGCACGCCACCCTCGGGTCTCGGTGTGGTGTTCGGCCTGCTCGCGATCGAGCTCCCCGCCGAGGGCTACGCCGTCCTCAACCTCGCGGTCCCCGGCGTCACCACCAGGCTTCCGAAGACGTCGGTGTTCCCCGGCTCGACCTACCGCCTGATCGGCTTTGCGGGCGCGCCCGACAACAGCGCGTTCAGCGTGCCGATCCGGCGTGGGCTCTCGACCACCACGATCGAAGCCGGCAGCTGGCTGACGCCGCCCGCCGACATCGTCGCGACGCGGCAATCGCTGTCGTTCACCGCCTCGCCGGGCAATCTCCACGTCGCGAGCTACGGCGACGACAGCGGCAGCTACCTCGGCATCGTCATCCTCGACGGCTCGACCTCCATCACCATTCCCGCCGAGGTCTCGCTACCGACCAGCGCGCTCACGGTGGCGGTCGAAGGTGTGACCTCGACCCTCCCGCTCGATGACTTCGGCTTCGATGCCGATCGCGCGGCGATCACCGACCTCGCGTTCCGCTTTGTCGTGCTGCCTTAGATGCGCGGCGGGTTGTTGCCCGCGTACGACAGGATCACGCGGCCGTTGGCCGGCACCGCCTCGATGATGCTGCTGGCCGTGAACACCAGCGGGCGCGCGGCGGCGTACTCGCCGGAGACCTGCGCGAGACCGAGTGCACCGGCGATCTCGTCGGTCGCACCGGGGTTGAAGATCGCGGCGGCGCCGGGGAGCATCGGCATGCGCAGCGTGCTGCCGGCGTGCGGCGCGACGATCGCGCGGACGTAGACGTCGTTCGGGCCCGGGATGCCGCCGCCGAGATCGCGCGACACCGTCAGCGTCGCGATCACCATGTTCGGCTGCGCCTGCGCCGGACCCTGCTCGACCCACGACAGACCGGTCGGCGAGTAGTTCGGGCTGCCGACGTACGGGATCAGACCGACGCTGCCATCGACCACGGTCGTGCCCTTGGTGTACGCCTTGCGCTCGCCGACCATCTGCGTGCGGCCGGTCGAGTCGGTGATGCGCGTGACCTGCAGCTCGTCGACGTTCGTCAGCTGGGGCAGGTCGATCGTCGCCGGCTCGGTGTCGATGCGCTTCTCGCCGCTCGAGTACAGCGTGAAGCCGCCCATCTCGATACGCTTCTCGGACCTGACATCGCTACCCGGCGTCACGTTGGTCGCGGTCAGCGACGACGACAGCCTGCCGAGCAGCGCCTCGGTGCTGACATCGACGAGCTCGCCGTACGGCATCTGCTTGACGAACGAGCCCTGGTCGCCGTCGGTGACGTAGACGACGAGCGAATTCGAGCAACCGCGGACCGTGATCGGGATCAGCGGCGCCTGGCCCTGACCCGAACCGCACGGCGTGGTGACCGTGATCGTGCCCTGCGCTTCCTCGGGAACCTTGACGTTGATCGCGCCGGGCGACGCTTCCTCGTCGATCTGCGCGCCGAGCTCGAGGCGATCACCGGCCTCGACGCCGACGTACGTGTAGACCTCGGTCGGCCGCTGCTCCTCTTCCGGCGTCGCCGGCGGCGGGTAGCTGCGGATGACAGTCAGGTTACCGCCGTCGGGCATCTCGGCGATCGCGGTGCCGTTCGCGTCGGTGAGCACCTCGGCGATCACCGATTCATCGGTCGCCTGGAAGATCACGCTGGCGCCCGCGATCGGCGTGTTGCCATCGCGGACTCGGATCTGGACGTCTGTGGACGGCGGCGGCTGGTCGTCATCGCCCATGTCGCCGATGCTGCCGGTGCAGGCCGTCGTGAACGAGAGGAGTCCGAGGAGGAGGTGCCGCATGATGGTTGCACTCCTACCTCACGATCCGTGCCGCGATCGTTTCGCGCACTTGCGCCGCCTCGTCGAAGAATCAGGGGGCGGTGACCCACAAGATCGCCGGATTCCCGGTGTGTCTACACCCGGCGTACATATGCGACACGCCCGTGCGCCATCGCCACGAAGGGTTGTCTGCACGGCTGATGCAACGCCTCCGGAGATAGGAGGCCCCCATGGCGCATGCATCGCTCGCCGAACGGTTCGCGTTCGGCACCCCCGCAGATGAAGTCTCGGATCCGCACATCGGAGTTGTTCCTCGATCCGCGACGATGCTCGTCGCTCGCATCCTGATGGGCGCGATCTTCGTGCTCTCCGGCGTCGCCAAGCTCGCCGACCCCGCCGGTGCCATCGGGCACATGGAGAGCGCGGGTGTTCCATCGGCAGGCGTGTTGCTCTACGTCGCCGCGTTCGCCGAGATCCTCGGAGGTGTCGCGGTGATCTCCGGATTCCTCGCGCGCATCGGTGCGATCGGACTGTTCGTCTACCTCGCGATCACGACGCTGGTGATGCACGCGTTCTGGAACCTCGAGGGCCAGGAGCGGCTGATGCAGAACGTCCAGTTCATGAAGAACCTGTCGATCATGGGCGGCTTGCTGCTGCTGTTCGCGGCCGGCCCCGGTCGCTACAGCATCGACGCGCGGATCCGCCGCCCGTTCTCGCCTTGAGAGGAGACTTCCATGCGTAGCCTGGCTTTGATCCTGTTCGCGATCACCGCGTGTCGGAGTGCCCCGGTCGAACCGCCGGCGCCACGACAGGCCGCGGCGCCGGTGACCCCACCGGAACAGCTCGATCCGAAGGTCGTCGCGCGCGGCGCGTACGTCGTCGCGCTCGCCGGCTGCAAGGCCTGCCACTCGGCGATGAAGAATGGAGAGGTCGATACGACGCGGCCGTTCGCGGGCGGCCTCGAGGTGACGACGCCGAACGGCACGTGGCGCGCTCCGAACATCACGCCGGATCGCAACAGTGGCATCGGCAACTGGAGCGAGACGCAGCTGATCCAGGCGATCCGCCGCGGCATCGGTCGCGACAACTCCAAGCTGCTGCCGGTGATGCCGTACCCGTACTACCACCGGATGACCGACTCCGATGCCAAGGCCGTCGTCGCGTTCCTGCGGACGCAGCGACCGATCTACAACAAGGTCGCGCGCAGCGACGCGCGGATGGCGACGGTCGATCTGAAGGAGCCGGTCAACAACGTCGACGACATCGAGGATCCGGAGGCACACGGCGAGTACCTGGCGTCGCTGATGCACTGCGCGGCGTGCCACACGCCGAAGGACGGCCCCCACGCGAACGCGATGTTGGCCGGTGGCGTCGAGATTCCGGCCGACGGCCGCTCGATCATGTCGTCGAACATCACGCCCGACATGACGACGGGCATCGGCGGCTGGAGCGACGAGGAGATCATCGTCGCGATCCGCACCGGCAAGACGCCGGATGGCCACACGATCGAGGGCCCGATGGCGATGTACGTCGACGGTTGGTCGACGATCGAGGATGCCGATGCCGCGGCGCTGGTCGCCTACCTGCGGAGCGTGCCGCCGGCAAACCACAACATCCCCGAGAAGCAGATCGGACCGGTGACGCAGCGCGCGGCTATGGCTTCGCGGTGAGCAGCTCGACGAGCTTGCCGCGGCGCACCGGATCGGGATTGCCGGCGAAGTAGAACTTGTCGAGGAACCCGAGCTCGCGGCGCACCTCGGCAGGCGTGTGCGGCTTCGCGAGGAAGTCGTCGATGTACTCCGGGAACAGCGTGAACTTGACGGCGGGATTGCCGCGCAGCGGATCGAGCAGATCGGCGCGATAGCGAGTCAACGCGTAGCCGGTGCCCTCGAGCGTGAGCTTGGTGATCTCCTTGTCGTAACGCCCGTCGTAGACGCCCATCGCCGAGATATCGGCACCGCGCTTGACGATGTGAGCCGGCGACGCATAGCGCTCGTGACCCGGGCGGCCGCGTTTCGCGAGCGGCATCGCCGACAGCTCGACATCGATCAGGCCGTGGATGTCGACGACCGGCCAGCCGGTCATGTAGCCGAGCATCCCGATCGCGAACGCCGCGTACTTCGGCGGTGGATCACTACCCTCGAAGTACTTCTTGAGGATCGCGACGCGCTTGGGGATCGTGCCCTTCATCTCGAGCGGGAACAGCGAATCGAACTGATAGAACGTGCGCTCGTCGGTGAGGTGCCAGATGTACTCCTGGTGCTTGATGACGCGGGTCGGCACCAGCGCGAGGCTGGCGATGGCGAGCGCCGGCGCGGCGATCTTCCAGCGCTTCTCGACGATCAACAGCCGGACGCCGAGCTCGGCGAGGATCAACACCAGCGGCAGGGCAGGGATGAGCAGGCGCCCGAGCATGAAGTCGCCGCCGACCTTCGCGACGTAGAGCAAGTACAGCGGCGAGGCGACGAACGCGAACTGGACCACCAGCTCGCGGCGCTTCCTGATCGCGCCATAGATCGCGAGCGGCAACACGCCGAGCAGGCCGGCGGAGAACGCGGATGCGTAGAGATAGAAGAAGCCCTGGCTGAAGTACGACGCGCCACCGGACTTCGTGTAGTAGGTGTTCGGCAGCGGCAGGCCGTAGTAGCTCCAGCGGATCAGGAAGTACGGCACGAACACCACGAAGAACGGCGCCGCGTACCACAGCAGCTGCTTGAACCTGGTACGGCGGATCAGCAGCACGCCGCCGAGCGCGACATAGAAGATCGCGTGATCGGGATGCGCCATGGTGGCCGCGATCCCGCACAGCCCGGAGGCGAGCAGCTTGTCGCGGCGCGCGAAGTCCACCGCACACAGCACGAGGAACGCACCGAACGTGGTCTCGAGGCCGCCGGTCGCGTAGGTCGCGGTGAGGTACGAGCAGGCGATCACGACCGCCGCCAGGCTGACGACCGCCGGCCTGGCCTCGGGTGCGAGCACGCGCACCAGCCGCGTGGTCATGATCAACACGCCGATCTGGCTGGCGAGGCAGAACAGCACCGCCATCGTCGGGATATCGAGGCCGATCAGGTTCGGGATCGCGAGCATCGCGACCCACAAGAAGTTGGTGTAGCCCTCGACGCGCTCGCCGTGGTTGAACACCAGCCCGTG
>JAEYYY010000358.1 GCA_023430775.1 Pseudomonadota bacterium | reverse complement strand
GTCGCGAAACCCGGCTAACCCCGCGTTCCCGGCCGCCTTGCGAGCGCTCCCGAAAATCCACGCAACCGCGGGAAACGACCTCGATAGGCGCGCGCATGAATGCCCAGCCGCAGTGCTCCGCCATCACGTTCCGCCCGGTCCCGCGCGACGGCTCGACGTTGGTGCTGCGCCGCCGCCCGATCGCGACGGAGCCGCCGCCGGTCATCACCTGCGCCGATGCCGTGCTCGAAGCGAAGCTGCTCGCCATCCTCGACGCCCCGCTGTCCGCGCGCGAGACGCCGACCGCGGGCTTCGATCGCAAGGAGCGCGCGCTCGGCAACGCGTTCGCCGAGCTGACCCGCGCGCAAGCAGGCGCGCTGTTCGATCGCCTCGAGATCAACTACACGCGCGATGACCTCGCGCGAAAGTTCCACAAGCTGACGGACGTCCGGCGCGACCGGCTGATGACGTTCCTCGCCCGGGTCGCCGAATGCGCCTGACCGCTCCGCTGTCGCTGATGGTCGAGCTGCCGCAGGCGTCGACCGAGCCCAACGATCCGGTGACCAGCCGGATGCTCGCGATCCTCGACGCCCCGCTGTTCCACGGCGAGCGACCCGCGCAGTGGTTCGAACGCCAGGAGCGTGCGCTCGGCCGGCTGTTCGGCGAGCTGTCCCTCGCTGAAGCCCGCGGCTTGCTCGCGCGGCTGTGGATGGAGGTCACCTCCGACCTGCTCGCGCGCAAGTTCCAGATCCTCGACGAGCAGCGAAGAACACGGCTGCTCGGCTTCCTCAAACACCGCGCGAACACCCGCGTCACCGAGATGCCACGGAAGGACCGTAGCCATGTCCGAACACGAACGTGAAGCCAAGCCCAGCCCGCTGTCGACGCCGTCGGCTCGAGCCGCACCGGATTCCTCGCGTGCGGCCCCGTTTCCGAGCTCGCTCGTGCTGGACGAGCAGATCGTCAACAGCTCGCGAATCGTGTCACTGGTCACGCCAGCTCTGAAAGGAGGTCCACCCGGCAAGGCGATCGTTTCGATCAAGCCAGCGACCTCTCTCGTGTCGCGACGCAACGACCTCGAGAAGGCGGCAGACGATCTGGCGAGTCGGAAGGCGGAAGCGTTCTCTCCAACCGCGCCGACCCACGAACTGGCAACGGGCGTCGACATCCCGATCCGGTTCTGGCCGAAGTTTTCGGGGACCCACGAGGCCGACGTATCGATCCTGATGCGCTGGCCCGACGAGCAGGTCGAGCTGCGAACGATTCGCGTGTATGGCCCTGCCCGGAAACTGGACGAGGCACCCGAGCGGCCTCTGGGGGAGGTGCGGCGGCCGGGAGGGTCAGCGAAGGAGGAGAAGGAGGTCTTGGTGGCTGACCGGAGTCGCATCCCACACAACGAAGTGTCGGAGCTCGACACGCTCAAGGGCGAGGCCGTGGTCTTCGCGGGGCAACTCGCCAACAGGCACCGCGACGGCATCCATGAAGCTAGCGCCGAAGCCGCGTACGAACGACGTCCCCCCGAGGCGCCTTGGTGGGAGAGCCTCGCCGAGTTCGCGCTGTCCCTCACCATCGCGGGCGTCGCCGCCGGTCTCTCGAAGAAGATCGCGGGCAGCCTTTCGCTCTCGAAGTACTCGGAGATCGGCTTCGCGGATTCGGTGAAGGAAGCGATGAAGGCCGGCGGTAAGCGCGCCTTCCTCAACAGGGCCGGCGCACCCGAAGCGGATGTTTCGAGTGATACGAAGATCGCGTTCTTCACCACCCAGTTCCGGACGGTGTCGATGCTCGAGAAGGAGAACGCGGAGCTCGTCCATCGAGCATATCGACGTCTCACGCATGCACAGCTCTCGGATTCCGGACGCGCAATCGCGGAGATGAGAGCGCTGCGCGACGGTCTCGAGGGAATGCATCCGTTCGCACACGAAGAACAAGCAAAGCAGACGCGGTTGCAGTGGTTGTCGTTGCTCGGGCGCGCGGTGAATGGCACCGACTTCGTGAAGGTCAACGGCGAGCTGCGCCAGACCACGGATCTGAGCCACGCGACCCCAGCGACGCGCGGGATCCTGCGCATCCGCGTTCAGGAGGGAAAGGTCACCAAGGCATCCATGGACGGAGTGTCCCAGGCCACCGCGGATCGACTGCTCGGCCAACGCTTGTTGCGTGAACCGATTCCGGTCCTCATCGAGTACAACAACGGCCGCAACGGATCGTTCTACACGCGCGATGAAGTCGGGCGCGTCCGGACCTCGTTTCATCCCGAGGGCGAAGCGGACGATCACCACGAGGTTCAGCAGAAGGTCGACGCGGTGCTCTCCAGGTCGCTCCGCGAATGGGGCGTGGCACGTATCGAGACCGACGATGCGAAGAAGGAGATCGGTCAATGAGGGCTCTCTGCATCATCGGGCTCCTGCTGCTGGCTGGTTGCGATGACGACGAGGTGGGGCGCATCGCCGACATCTCCGCACTCGAGGATGGCGGTGCCGTCGTGACCTGGATGTCAAATCACCATGCTCTCCGCGTACGGCGCCTGGACGTGGGGGGACGAATCCTGTGGGAGACCGAGCTGGCGGGCGAGTCGATCTCGCGAAGCGCGGGTATCGCGACTCACGAGCGGGTCGCCGTCGTCCAGCAACGGCTAGAGGAGGAGGAGGCCATGGTCCTGCGCGCGTTCGATCTCGAGGATGGACACCTCCTTTGGAGGTCCACCGTTTCGGGCGTCAAACTGCACTCGTCGTACACGATCTCGGCCCGAACGCGGAGCTCGCTGATCATGGCGATCGGGGAGCAGGTCGTGGCGCTCGATCCGATGACCGGGCGCGAACAGCATCGCATGTCGACTCGTTCGCGCCTGACACAACCCTGGGTGGTTGGCGATCACGCGATCTTCGACGACGTCGATGGCCTGATCGTGGGTGCGAACGGACACTGGTCAGGGCGGATCGCGAGCAGCTGCAAGGTTGGCGGCAGCTACTACGCCATCGAGCACGCCCCATCAGACACCTGGTTGATCACGATCACGAACGGTCACCTGCCACCGCACCGAGTCTTCAAGTTTCCGGAGCGCAGTGCACCGGAGTGGAAGTTTCCGCAACGGTGCTTCGGCTACCGGGATGCGCTGGTCGTGGTCAGCACGTCGGACGACATGGAGACGACGTACATCGACCGTCTCGGTCTCGATGGAAAGGTCGTCGAGTCGACCTCGCTTCGTGGCATGTACGATTGGTACGACGCGAGCTACGGTGCGGCGGGGGAGACGACTCGGTTCATGCCGCTGCTTCGGGCTGACGAGGGTGTCTTCGTCATCGACCTGGAACAGCTAGACAAGCCACCGATCCAGGTGTCCAACCTCCACTTGACGATGGCACGCACGGGCTCGCGTTGGTTCGCTGCGGATACCGATGGACACCGGCTCGTCCTCGATGGGAGTACCGGGCTGGTCCGCACGGTGAAGGTCGGTGGCGACCTCGCATTGTTCGCCCGAGAGGCGCGACACCGAAACCTGATCGCCGGGGGGAGCCTGTGGCTGTACAGCGACGCGTGGACCCGCGGCCTCGGGGTCACGCGGCTGGATGCGGCGACCCTGGTGCCCACGCTTCCGTCGTCAGAACTCCCGATCCGCGCAATCGAAAGTCGGGACGCAACCGCCGCGCGGGCCGAACGAAGCGTGGCGCCATGAGCATCGATCTCGAGCACCTCCAGGACCACGTCACCCTGCTGCGCGCGGCACTCGAGGCGCGCGTGACCAGCTCGGAGGCCGCCGCCGAGTCCTTGCGCGAGATCGCGGTGGAATGTCAGGAGCGCATCGCCGTCCGCGAGCTTCGCGGCGAGCTCACCTCGACCCTCGTCTTCGATCGGCTCGGTCTCACCGAGTCGGAGCGGCAAGTGGTCTGGATGCTGGCGGGTATCGCGACCAATCGTGAGGTTCGTGCGTTGCTGCCGCACGCGACAGGCGATGTGTCGCCCGATCCCACGCTGGCCGCGATCCGGCTCGTGGTCTACGGCGCGACGCCTTCCTTGCGCGCGCTTCACGAGCTCGCTCCGGACGGCCGTCTGCGCCGCGCGGGGATTCTCGAACGCTCGGACATCACGACCGATCACGAGAGCAAGCAGACCTGGACGCTGGCACCGCGCATGCTCGAGTGGCTTCACGGAGGACGCGAGATCTCGGGCTGGCTGATCTCGTTGCGTTTGCCACCCTCGAACCTTGCCGCTGCAGATCTCGCGGTCTCGGGGAGAGCTCTCGAAGAGGCACGTGAACTGATGCGCGAGCACGAGGGTGTCGTGATGGTTGCGGGGCCTGCAGGAACTGGCCGCCGTTCGCTTCTGGAGGCGGTCGCCCGTGAGCATGGCGTCGCGCTCCTGTCCATCGATGCGCGTCGTCTCGCGACCGAACCGGCGGCTGCACTCCGCCAGCTTCGTGCGATCGGCCTGGAGTGTCAGGGAAGCGCAGTGGTGCCGCTGATCGCGAACCTCGATGTCCTGGATGAAACGCGACTCGAAGCGGTCCATGCCGAGCTCGTACAGCGGGTAGAGCGAGTCCTGGGTACGTGTGGTGCGAACCGTCTACCGATCCGGTGGAATCGCCCGGCGGTGTTCCTCGAGCTCGCGAAACCAACCGTCGAGCAGACCGCCATGCTGTGGTGCAAGGCTCTCGACGTCGGCACGCCGGAGCAGGGACGCATCCTCGCGACACGCTACCCGCTGGTGCCGGCCTTGATTCACCATGCCGCGAAAGCCGCGATCGCCCGGACGAAGGGCGGCGAGCTCACCGGCGACGACATCGCCGCCGGGGTTCGCAGCGTGCTCGACGATCGACTCGGCCAGTTCGCGCGACGCGTGACTGTTACCCAGACCTGGGACGACATCGTCTTGCCTTCCGATTCCCTCGAAGCGGTTGCGGAGCTGATCTCGCGCGTTCGCGGCCGCGGTCGCGTGTTCGAGGAGTGGGGCTTCGGCGCCAAGGTCGGCAAGGGGCTCGGCGTGACCGCGCTGTTCTCGGGACCGCCCGGAACCGGCAAGACGATGCTCGCCGCGTTGATCGCGCAGGACCTCGGCCTCGAGCTCTACCAGGTCGATCTCGGCAAGGTGGTCTCGAAGTGGATCGGCGAGACCGAGAAGAACCTCGGTGCACTGTTCGATGCAGCGGAAGCGGGCCACGCGATCCTGCTGTTCGACGAGGCGGACGCCCTGTTCGGCAAGCGAACCGACGTGAAGTCGAGCAACGATCGTCACGCCAATCTCGAGACCAACTACTTGTTGCAGCGGCTCGAGAGCTACACCGGCATCTGCCTGTTGACGACCAACCACGACAGCCACATCGACCCGGCGTTCCAGCGCCGGTTGTCGCTGCACCTCCGGATCGAATTGCCCGACATCAGCGAGCGTGCGGAGCTCTGGCGCACGATGCTCCCGGCAGCGGCACCTGTCGCGAGCGACATCGACTTCGAGAGGCTCGCGCAGCGCTACGCCATGAGCGGTGGTTACATCCGCAATGCCGTGCTGCGCGCCGCGTTCACAGCCGCCGACCATGACCGCGCCATCACGCACGATGGCCTCGAGCGAGCGGCTAGGCGCGAATACGAGGGGATGGGCAAGATCGTCGCGAGTTAATCAATTCGCGCAGTTCGGTCCCGCAGAATTCTGTCGAGCCCGTGTCGATCGCTGGACTTGCCGAGCGTCGTCATTGCACAAGGAGACCGCAATGACCCGAGTACGCGTGCATGGTTTCTCGATCTCGATCGACGGCTTCGGCGCAGGCCCGAACCAGACCCTCGAACATCCGCTGGGTGTCGGCGGCGAGCAGGTCCACAAGTGGATGTTTCCGACCCAGACCTTCAAGGACATGCTCGGCGGCAAGCACGGCACCACCGGCCTCGACGATCAGTTCGCGAAGCGCGGCTTCGAGAACGTGGGGGCGTGGATCCTCGGCCGCAACATGTTCGCACCGAGCCGCGGCGCGTGGCTCGACGATGGGTGGAAGGGCTGGTGGGGCGAGGAGCCGCCGTATCACGTGCCGACGTTCGTGCTGACCCATCACGCGCGCGCACCGATCGAGATGAAGGGCGGCACCACGTTTCACTTCGTGACCGACGGCGTCGAGGCGGCACTCGAGCGCGCGCGCGCGGTGGCGGGCGGCAAGGACGTCCGGATCGGCGGCGGCGTGGCGACGCTGCGCCAATATCTGCAGCGGGGGCTGATCGACGACATGCACCTCGCGGTGTCGCCGATCGTGCTCGGTAGCGGCGAGAGCTTGATGACCGGGATCGATCTGAAAGCACTCGGCTACGAGGTCAGCGAGCACGCGAGCTCCGAGGCGGCGATGCACGTCGTGCTGACGCGGGGAGCGAAGGCTCCAGCGGCGAAGTCATAACTCCCAGGTGCCGGCACGCGTCGCGAGCGTTATGGTCTCGCGCGTGAGGGTGAAGACAGCACCGAAGCGTGCTTCTGCGAAGCGTGCGCCGGCGAAGGCGAGGACCAGGAAGCCGGCGAAGCGCGTCGTTGCGGAGTGGCCGCGCGAGCCCGCGCTCGAGCAGGCGATCATCGAGGCGCCGCTCGATCCGGTGCCGCGCATGGTCTATGCGGACTGGTTGCAGGCGGCGGGTGATCGGCGCGGCGAGTGGATGGCGCTGCACGCGGCGATCGAGAACGAGCCGACGAACGTGAGGCTGCGCTCGGCCGCGGTCGATTTTCTCGGCGCCAACCTCGACCTGCTGCTCGGGCCGGGCAAGGCCCTGATCGCGGGCGGCTGGATCGGCTGGCGCGCGGGGTTCATCGACGAGCTGCGGATCCAGCCGTCGCACAAGCGCGGGGTGGTGCAGGCGTTCGCCGGCTTGCTCGCGCATCCGAGCTGCCGGTTCGTGCGGTGCGTCGGGCTCGGCGACCTCGGGCAGGAGGCGATCGATGCGCTGGTGGCGGCGGCACCGCCGCTGCTCGACACCGTGGTGGTGATCGATAGCTCGATGCGGCCGGCGAGGGTGGACATCGACGCACTCGCAGGGCTGCCTTCGATCCGGCGGCTCGGCTTGCTCGCGGCAGAGATCCAGACGCCGATGCCCGGACTGGTCGAGGTTGCCGGGTACATCGGTGGGGTGAGCAGCGAGTGGATCGCGGGTGGCGGATGCCCGAACATCGAGCGGCTGTCCCTCGATTGCGGGCGACCCGGCACGCTGAAGGGATTGCTCGATGCGGTGCCGAAGGTGCGCCGGCTGTGCCTGTTGCATCTCGGCGCGGTCGAGCTCGAGCACATCCTCGTGCTGCGAAACCTCGAGCATCTCGACCTCTCGTACGGCCGGTTCGACGATGCCGCCTTGGAGCGGTTCGTCGGCTGGCGTGGGCTGACGCTGGTGTTGCACCGCGCGAACGTCACGGCGGCGGCCGTCGAGAAGTTGCGAAAGAGCGGCGTCACCGTCGAGTGGACGGCCGGCGCGCAGCGGCTCGAGCTCGACCAGGAGCCCGGCGGCTGGCTGCACCATCGGCTCGCCGCCGAGGGTCGCGATGGCCTGAAGACGTTGCCGGGCATCGGCCGGTTGTTGTTCAACATCGGCACGCACCACAGCATCCGCGGCGAGGCGAAGGATGCAACGCCACTTCTCGATGCGTCGCTGACGTTCCCCGACGCAGACCTCAAGACGTGGGCGTGGGCGAACGCGGCGATCGCACACGAGCGCATGCACGAGTTCGACGATGCCGAGCTGATCGCGCGCGAGGGGCTGTTGCGCGCTCCGAAGGAGCCGAACCTGTACGCGATCATCGTCGATGCGCTGCGCCGCACCGACCGACTCGCCGAGGCCGAAGCGCTGCTGCCTCGCGCGCTCGCGTCGATCGATGCCAAGCCGGGGCCCGGTGCGCACTCCGGTGGCCGCGCCGCGTGTCTCGCCGACGTCATGCTCGTGCTCGCCCAGGCCGGCCGCCACGACGAGGTGCTCGAGCTCGCCGAGAAGTACAAGCCACTGGTCGAGCAGCGCCGCGACATGTTCGCGATCCTCGCGATGTCGCTGGTCGCGGTCGGCAAGCTTGCCGCGGCACGGTCAGCGCTCGCCAAGGCCGACGCGGCCCGGTTCCCTGCGATGATCGCGCACGCGCAGGCGGTGGTCGCACTCGCGGCGAAGAAGCCGAACCTCCCACGGGTGCTCGAGCTGTTGCGTGCCGCGAAGGAGGCCCCGTATCCCGAGTGGCACTGGATCGCGAGCGACCCCAACCTCGCGAAGCTCGAGGGCAACCCGGCCTTCGTCGAGCTCGTGACCTGATCGCGTGAAGGGGATTCGCGGGCGGATGGCTTCCTTGGGCGACCGGGCCGTGCGAAGAACCCGGCGTCATGAAGACGGCGCTGCTGTTTCCCGGCCAGGGCTCGCAACGCGTGGGCATGGGCCGCGACCTCGCTCACAAGTTCGAGATCGCGAAGCGAACGTACGAGGAAGCCGACGACGCGCTCGGCTTCTCGATCTCCAAGCTGTGCTTCGACGGTCCCGAGGATGACCTGACGCTGACCAAGCACACGCAGCCGGCGATCCTGACCACGTCGATCGCGGTGTTCCGCTGCTTGAAGGAGAAGGGGCTGACGTTCGACATCGTCGCCGGTCACTCGCTCGGCGAGTGGAGCGCGCTGGTCGCCGCCGGCTCGCTGTCGCTGCGCGATGCCGTCAAGCTGACGCACCTGCGCGGGACGTACATGCAGGAGGCCGTGCCGGTCGGGCAGGGCGCGATGGCCGCGCTGATGGGCCTCGACCTCGAGAAGACGCGCGCGGTGTGCGCGGAGTGCTCGCAGCCGGGTGAGCCGGTCGAGCCGGCGAACCTCAACGGCGGTGGCCAGATCGTGATCAGCGGTCACGCGGCCGCGATCGATCGCGCGATCCCCGCCTGCAAGGCCGCCGGTGCCAAGCGCGCCGTCAAGCTGCAGGTCAGCGCACCCTTCCATTGCTCGCTGATGAAGCCGGCTGCGGACCGCCTCGCCGAGGCGCTCGCGGGCATCGCGGTCTCCGCGCCGAGCGTGCCCGTCGTCGCAAACGTCACCGCCGTACCCAACACGGACGCGGCGAAGATCAAGGAGCTGCTCGTCCAGCAGGTCACCGCGTCGGTGCGCTGGGAAGAGTCGATCCAGGCGATCGCGAAGCTCGGCGTCACCAAGGGCTACGAGCTCGGATCGGGTGCGGTCCTCAAGGGCCTGGTCAAGCGGATCGCGGAGACCATCGACGTCACCACGATCGGCGAGCCGCACGAAGTCGAAGCGTTCAACGCATAGGAGAACCCATGGCGATTCAAGACAAGGCACTGCAGGGCAAGGTCGCGCTGGTCACCGGCGCATCGCAGGGCATCGGCAAGGCGATCGCGATCGCGCTCGGCAAGCGCGGTGCGAAGGTGATCGTCAACTTCCTGCCGGATGCGAACGGTTCGACGCGCGAGGCGGATGCCAAGGCCGTCGCCGCCGAGATCGACGCCCAGGGCGGGGTGGGCGCGATCTCGGGTTTCGATGTCTCGAACAGCGCCGCGGTCACCGACGCGATCAAGGCGATCGGCAGCGAGCACAAGCAGCTCGACATCCTGGTCAACAACGCGGGCATCGCGATCAACGGCATGCTGATGCGCTTCACCGACGATCAGTGGATGAAGACGCTGCAGATCAACCTCAACGGCGCGTTCTTCACCACCCGCGCGGCGTCGATGCTGATCCTCAAGGCCAAGGAAGCCGGCCGCATCATCAACATCTCCTCCGTCGTCGGTGAATCCGGCAACGGCGGTCAGGCCGCGTATGCCGCCTCGAAGGCCGGGATCATCGGCTTGACGATGTCGACCGCGAAGGAGCTGGCGTCGCGCGGCGTCACCGTCAACGCGGTGGCCCCCGGGTTCATCGATACCGTGATGACCCAGGAGCACCTCCCCGAGGCGGCCAAGGCCAAGCTCCTCGAGAGCATCCCCCTCAACAAGATCGGTAAGGCCGAGGACATCGGCGATGCCGTGGCCTTCCTGGCCGGCCCCGAAGCCGCGTACATCACCGGTCAGGTGATCCGCGTCAACGGCGGCCTGTTGATGTAAGCCCCGATCTGGACTATGAAACGCGCGCGCTCTTCGAGCGCCTCAAGGAAAAGTGAACAATGTCGCCTGACGAGATCGAAGCCAAGGTCAAGGAAATCATCTGCAATCAGCTCGAGGTGTCTGCCGAGCAGCTCCGCCCCGAGGCGTCGTTCATCGACGACCTGAAGGCGGACTCGCTGGCGGTCGTCGAGCTCGTGCTCGCCTTCGAGCAGGAGTTCAAGATCACGATCCCCGAGGAAGACACCGAGCAGATCAAGACGGTCAAGGACGCGACCAACTA
>JAEYYY010000356.1 GCA_023430775.1 Pseudomonadota bacterium | reverse complement strand
GTGTAGGCTCGCCGCATGCGCAGACTACTGCTTGCCCTGCTCCTGGTCGTCGGATGCAAGGACGATGGCGAAGAGGCCTACGACACGCTGCAGGACTGCTTCGACGATCACACGAAGGAAGAGTCGCTGCCGGTCGTCGAGGCGCTCGTCGTGTGCTGCCTCGAGCACCCGATCATGGGCGTCGCGCCGTCGTGTGGTGACTCGGCGCCCGATTGCATCAACCTGCTGACCAACGAGATCGCGCAGACCGATGCGAGCACCGTCGAGGTGATGGACGCGTGCGCGATCTACGAAGACGAGCTCTGATCAGATCCCGCGCGGCGCGCCGGTGGTCGGCCGATCGATATCGATCCGCGCGGTGGTCGCGACCGCGAGCTGAGCAGCCAGATCGCGCACGCTCGGCAGCTCGGTGGCCGGCACGTCCCACAGCCGCAGCGTGCCGTCGCGCGATGCGCTGACCAGGTGCACTGGATCGCGCCACAGCACGCGGCTGACGCTCAGCGCGTGACCGCGCAGCACGCGGTGCCGCTCGGAGGCCAGGTCCCAGACGCGGATCGTCTTGTCGTAGCTCGCCGACGCCAGCTTCGTCCCGTCGGGCGAGAACGCCACGTCGAGCGCGAGGTCCGCGTGACCGCGCAGCACGCGGAGCACCCGGCCGGTGGACGCGTCCCACACGCGCACCGTGCGATCGGTCATGCCCGCGGCGATCCGCGAGCCATCCGCGGAGAACGACATCCGAGACATCTCGTGGTTGCCGGTCGGCAACTCGACGATGCGCTCTCCGTCGACGATCGCCAGCCCGTGATCGCAGCGACGGATCACCAGGCGGTCGCGCACCGGCTCGAAGTCCGCCTTCGCCATGCACCACTTCGGCCCCGAACCGAGCGTCTGCACCTTCGGCTCGCCCTCCGGTTGCGGCGTGATCAGCTGCGTGACCTCGCCGATCTGCACCGCGACGCGACCATCGCGCGCCACCGCGAAGCCGCGCACCGGCTTGGTGCTCGAGACCAGCAGCTGCGCCTCGCCGGTCTCGAGATCCCACTTGCGCAGCGTGCCGTCGATGGACGACGTGTAGAGGAACTTGCTGTCCTTGCTGAACTCGATGTGACTGATCACCGTCTTGTGGCCGCGCAGCGTGCGCGAACCACCGTTGCGATCGCGCACCTCGAGCGACCAGTCGGCCGACGGCACCAGCAGCTTCTCGCCATCGGGTGACGGCAGGCCGAGCCCGAGCCCGTTGGTGTCGGTGGCCCACGAGAACAGCGGCTCGCGATGACCGCTGGTGACGTTCCAGCGCGCCGTCTCCGTCGACGTCTTGGTGCGCAGCAGCGCGCCATCCTGCTCGACCGCGAGGTCGTCCACCGGCTTGCCCTCGACGAGCACGCGCGCACCCGGTTGCTCGATCACCCAGACGCGCACGCTGCCGTCGAGGCTGTTCGACACCACCTGGCGCTCGTCGTTCGAGAATCGCGCGCGATAGACATCGTCGTCGTGGCCGCGCAGCACCTGGGCGGTGCCATCGGCGACGTTCCACACGCGCGCCGTGCTGTCGTCGCTCGCCGACAGGATGCGGCGGCCGTCGCGCGTCCACTGCACCGTGTAGATCGCGTCGGTGTGACCGCGCAGGTAGCGAACCGTCTGCGTCTTCATGTCGATGATCACGACGTCGTGGACGTCGCCGGCGACCGCGACCGAGCCGCCATCGGGCGACCACACGATCTGGTTGAGCTTCGGCACCTCGTAGTCGACGAGCTTGACCAGTGGGCCGCCGGCGAACGGCACCGCCCACAGCGTGACGCCGTCATGGACGATCACCTGATCGCCCTGCGGCGAGATGAAGATGCGCTCGATCAGCTTCTGGGTCTGCGCGAGCGGGCGCAGGCCCTTGTCGTCGACGGCCGCGATCTGGTTGGGCGACGTCGCGACCACGCGGTGGTTCCAGTTCGCCGTCGCGACCACCGCGCGATATGCCGTCTTCTCGCCGAGCACCTCGACGCCGCTGCCATCGATCGCGATGCTCGCCGCGGGACCCGAGTGATAGTGGACGAGCAGCTTCGTGCGATCGGCGGAGAAGTGGAGCGACTTGATCGGGCGATCGCCGCGATCGAGCACGCGCGGATCGCTCGGCCCGCCGGCATCGAGCGGCCACACCGTGATCTCGCC
The DNA here is from genome assembly GCA_023430775.1 of Pseudomonadota bacterium. GTDB lineage: Bacteria > Myxococcota_A > Polyangia > Haliangiales > Haliangiaceae > JABFXX01. The sequence goes on along the minus strand of JAEYYY010000356.1, from coordinate 2,851 downwards.
GAGCGTGCCACCGGTCACCGCGAGGCTGCCATCGGGCGACATCGCGAGCACCTCGGGAGCCGACTCCGCGCGGCCCAGCCGGCGCTCGGTGCCGGTCGCCAGATCGTAGGCGCGCACGCTGCCGTCGCGTACCGCGGCGACCACGGTCTTGTTGTCGGGCGAGAACGTGGCGTCGAACACCCAGTCGCTCGGCCGGAACACGTGGCGCGCCACGCCGAGCGCGATCGCCTCGTCGACGATATCCAGCACGTGCGCGCGATCGCCGTCGGTGAGCTCGTAGGTCTTGAGCCAGGCGAGCGACGCGGTGGGATCCTTCCTCAGCGAGGTTGCCGCCTGGAGCAACACCAGATCGCGCTGCCGCTTCTCGGCCTCGCGCCGCGCTTCCTCGGCGAGCGTGCTGTTGGTCTGCGCGATGTTTCTCTCGGCGACCACGCGGCGGAACGATTCGACGCCGACCACCGCGAGCGCCAGCATCGAGACGATCGCCATCGCCACCACACCGCGATGGGCCGCGACCTTCTTGCGAAGCAGCGCCCACGTCGAATACGAGTGCGCGCTGACCAGCTTGCCGGTCTGGTAGCGACGGAGATCCTCGGCGAGCACGGTCGCGTTCGCGTAGCGCGCGCCGGGATCGCGCTCCATCGCCTTGCCGACGATCGTCGCCAGCTCGCTCGGCACGTGGGCGACCAGCGAGATCGGCCGCGGCGGCCCGGCGATCACGCGCTCGAGCGTGGCCTGCGGCGTGTCGTCGTGGTGCGGCGGCGATCCGGCGAGCAACTCGTAGAGCACGGCACCGATCGCGTAGACGTCGGCGCGCTCGTCGACCAGCTCGCCGCGCGCCTGCTCGGGAGACATGTACGCCGGCGTGCCGACGACCTTGCCGCTCACCGTCGAGACGCCGGAGCCCGAGGCGATCAGCACCTCCTCCGGAACCTCGGGCACATCTCGTCTGGTGTCGCGCGCCAGGCCCCAGTCGACGACGATCGTCTCGCCGAACGATCCGACGATCACGTTCGACGGCTTCAGGTCGCGATGGATGACGCCCTGGCTGTGCGCGTAACCGACGGCGTCGGCGACCGCGATGACGTGCGAGAGCAGCGACAGTCGATCGCGCAGCGTCGAGCTCGCGTTGATCAGCTCCTTGAGGGTGCGGCCCTCGACGAGCTTCATCACGTAGTACGGATCGCCGCTCGGCCACCGGCCGGCCTCGTGGACCGGCACGATGCCGGGATGCTCGAGGCGCGCGGTGATCAGCGCTTCACGCAGGAACCGCGCTTCGTTCGCCGCGGTGGATCCGTTCGCCGCGCGCGGCAGCAATTCCTTGACGGCGACCGTCCGACCGAGCCGCTTGTCGACGGCGCGCACCACGCGACCGAGGCCACCGCGGGCGTGCTCGCAGACCTGCTCGTAGCGGTCTGGATCATCGGCGTCGGCGGGACGCTCGCGCGGGCGGTCCGGAACGGGACCCGCCGCGGAGTCCGTGCGCGGGCTCAACGTTTCGGTGCGATCCGGGACGGGAGGCGGCGCCATGGGCGGGTGTCGTGGTGGGCACAACCTGCCACGTATCCACGAGATTCCCATCATAGAGATCTGGGCTACGCAGGCGATCGAATTCTGCTGTTTCTGTGTTCGGACCACAGTAGAGTCCGCCGCCATGCGCATCCTTCTCGCGGTCGTTGTTCTGACCGCCTGCTCCCCATCGGATCGGGACAACCCTGCGACAGACGGGCCGTCGCAGCCGGACACGCAGCCGGACTCGCTTCCGCCCGTGGACATGTCGCGGGTTTACGCGCACAGCGGCCAGACGCTCTACCTGCTGAACTCGGCGACGCTCGCGACCACGACCATCGGGACGATGTCGCAACTGGGAACCCAGAGCCTCACCGATCTCGCGATCGACAAGGACGACAACATGGTCGGGGTCACCCTCGACAAGCTGTACTCGATCGACGCCACCACCGGGAACGCGACCTTGATCAAGGATCTCTCGGAGGACGTCGATAACACCACGAGCCTGTCGTTCGTCCCCGAGGACATCAACGATCCGAGCAGCCCCGACATGCTCGTCACCGCGAACTCGTTCGGCGAGGTGTTCCGGATCGATCCCGCCACCGGCGCGGCGACGCTCCTCGGCAACTACGGCACGGTCGCGCAAGGCCAGGTGCGGTCGAGCGGCGATCTGTTCGCGGTCCACGGCCTCGGCATCTTCGCCACCGTCGACATCGGGGATGGCCAGGGCCCGAGCAACGATTACCTCGCCTCGATCGATCCGGTGACCTGGAAGGCCACACCGATCGGCGCGGGCACCGGGTTCGACAAGATCTTCGGCGTCGGCTTCTGGGGCGGCATCATCTACGGCTTTGTCGATCTCGGCGCCAGCAACGGCGGCCAGATCATCCAGATCGATCCGAACACCGGCGCGGGCACGCTGCTCAGCTCGAGCAGCGTCCGCTGGTTCGGCGCCGGCGTCGCCACCGACGCTCCGGTCCTCGAGTAATCACCGCAGCACCTCGAGCTCGATCGTCTGATCGCGATCGGGCACGACTTCTCTGTCTGCGAGTCCGGGGCCGGTGATCAAAATCGGCTTCTTGCCCTGCGGCACCTGGAGCTTGACCGGCGTCTTTCCGGCCGGCTTGCCATCGACCATGATCTCGCGCGCGCCATCGGCCTCGATCGTGATCGAGATGCCCGGACCCTCGAGCCGCTGCGGCGTCGCCTTGTTGCGGTGGACGAACCAGTAGTAGGCGCCACCGCCGCCGAGCCCACCGAGCAGCACCAGCGTCAGCAGCACCGCCGGGACCTTCGACTTCTTGACGACAGCAGGCGGCGGGCGGCGCGCGGTCAGCCTCGC
>JAEYYY010000341.1 GCA_023430775.1 Pseudomonadota bacterium | reverse complement strand
GGCACCTACTTCGTCGAGGTGATCTCGACGTGTGGTTTTGGTAATGGTGAGGCATACGAAGCAGGGGTCTCGATCCTACGTGCGCCGCAGGTGATCACCACGTTCAACCAGCCCCCGACGTTCATGTCGCGACGGCGATAGCGGCTGGGCGTCCTGTAAGGGACGTCGCCGGATTCCCGGCGAGTGAGATCTTTCTACGCCTCCCCCCCACATGGTGCCTCCGGGCGGCCGATGTAGGGCGCATCCCCAAGGAGGCGTAGATGAAGACCACTCTGCTGATTTCTGCTCTTGCCGTATCTCTCAATGCTTGTGCGATCGACGCTGACAGCGCGACGCCCGAAACCGACGACGAGACCGTCGAAGGTTCGATCAGAAGGCTCTCGGCGAACGCCTTGATGCCGTCGGATCTCGAGCCGATCCCGGTCGGTGCTCTGACCCAGGCGTACGTCAACGCCCTCGCCGAAGACAAGGAAAACCGAGGCGCCCTGGGCTACCTCGTGTCCTGTGCGCTCCCCACCGGAGCGTCGATCACCGCGCAATACAACTGCACGGTGTTCGGATGCACCTCGACCACTTATCAGGGAAGCATCGGTTTGATGTCGAACTGGAAGACGGCTGTTCCGACGCTCGACCAGCAGCGCAAGCTGAGCGCCTGCGTCCTCAGCCGCCTGAACGAGTTCGGTCGGTCGCTCACGATCTCGCTGCGCGGTGCGGGCTACTCGATGGATCCGAACGAGGCCAGCACGCACGTGTACAAGGAAGGCGCGTTCTTCGGGAACGTGTTCGCCGGCGCCGACAACTACTGGGGCTCCTGCGACGCGGACGGCCCAACCCATCCGTGGCGGCAGTGCGCCCAGGAAGGTCACTGCGGGATTGACTGGGCCGGCGATTGTGCATCCGCCTGCACCGCCGATGCGAACGGCAACATGACGAGTTGCACCGGCGCGAACGGCGTGACGTACACGCAGCCGACGACCGCCTGGCTCAGCTCGGTCAACTGAGACGAGAAGAGCGCAGCGCACGTCGCACGCGTGATTACCTAGCCCTTACGCGAGCACGCGCAGCATGGCGGCAGGATGGCCGCCATGCGAACGCTCTCTTCCAGTTTCGCGTGCACGCTCGTCGTCGCGTGCGCGGTCTCGGATCAACGAGTCACTCATCCGATCGCGACACCCGGCCGCAACGTGCCGGTGTTCTCGACGACCGAGCCGGCACCGCACGGCTCGGAGCTCCGCGTGTTCCAGGATCCCGACAAGCTCGTCGGCTGGATCGCCGGCTCCGAGTCGTTCGCGGGACAGCCGGTCCACTTCGACGGTCATCCGATCGGCGTTGTCGTCGGCGATGACAACACGTTCACGATCCCGATCGGGTTCTCGCATCGCGCCGAGGCCGAGGTGCGCGTCGGCGAGCTGGCGCAGCAGCTGACGATCGTGCCACCGGCGTCACTCGAGCCGGCCGCGTACATCGTCACCGATCGCAGTGCGTATCGACCGGGACAGAAGCTGCAGCTGACGGCGTTTCTGCGCCGCATCGAGCGGGGCGAGCTGCGGCCGGACAATCGCGGCCGGGTCGAGGTCAAGATCGTCTCGGAGACCAAGAAGACGACGGCGGCGAAGCTGGCGCTGGCAGTCGATGCGAATGGCCGCGCGAGCGGCGAGTACACGTTCTCGACGTCGGATCCGCTCGACACCTACTCGATCGAGCTACCCGGCTATCGCGGCACGGCGAAGGTGACGCTCGCCGAGTATCGCAAGTCGAAGGTGAAGCTCGATGTCGATGCCACCGTGGTGGACGGCGATGCCGAGCTGACGTTTCGCGCGCTCGACTTTCTCGACAAGCCGGTGCCGGGTGGTGCGGTGACGTTCACCGCCCAGCTGGTGCGCGAGCCCGACGAGAAGCCACCGCTGAGCGGCTTCGCGTACGGCGGACCGCCGGTGTTGCTCGCGCGCGACGAGATGTTGCTGCACGCGGCGGATCCCGATACCGCCGGCAGGATGTGGGACGCGGGGCGGTACGTGGTGGACGAGGTGCAGGGCCAGGTCACGCTCGACGGCCGTGGCACCGGCTGGTACCGGATGCCGATCCAGAGCAGTCACCTCCGCGGACGCCATCAGCTGATCGTCGAGTCGCGGATGATCGATGCGAACGGCTACGAGCAGCGGACGTCGCGCACGTTGCCGCTCGCGCGGCGCGATCATCGCGTGCAGGTGGAGACGCGGCATCCGCTGGTCGCGACTGGCTCGCCGATCGACGTCACGGTGCGAGTGACCGATGCGAATGGCCGGCTCGTGGTGCCGGCATCGACGAGCATCGCGGCGGTCAAGATCTCGCCACCGATCGATGCGGTGGTGTTCGGCAACAACTACATCGGGAACAACTTCAACAACAACGTCATCATCAACAACGGTCACTGGGTCGGCGGGCCCAACGGCGGCCACTGGGTTGGGGGGCCGAACGGCTACTGGGTGAACAACATCGGCGGGCGCTGGAACAACGTCGCGACCAACAACTTCAACTGTCGGTTCACCAATGCCGGCTGCGGCTTCGGGAACAATCGCCCGCGATCGGTGCGCGCCGCGCAGGTGATTCCCGACGACACGCTGGCGGCCACGGCGGCGGTGATCGGCGATACCGCGAGCCTGGCGCTTCCCGATCCGGGCGCGTACCGGCTGGTCGCGAGCGCGAAGCTGCTCGACGGCACGACGGTGTGGGGTGAGGCCGGTGTCGCCGTGCGCGCGAAGGAGATCATGCCGGCGCTGGTGCTCGAGCTCGATCGCGCCGAGGTCGACCACGGCGATCGGATCGCCGGCACGCTGCACTCGCGGTTTCGCGATGCCAGGGCGCTGCTGGTCGTTCGCGATGCCAACGGGATCCGATCGCGCCATCGCACCGTGCTCGCGAACGGCAGCGCGCGGTTCGAGCTGCCGAGCGAGGGCGTGCTCTACGGCGCGTCCGTCGAGGCGTACGTGCTGGGTGAGGAGCGCTCGATCGAGGCCGCGCAGCAAGCGCTTCACGTGGTGCCGAAGCACCGCGCGCTGGCGATCCGGACCACGGCGAAGGACAAGTACGGTCCGGGCGACACGGTCGATCTCGGGATCGATGTCGGCGTCCGCGAGCAGGTCGACCTGGTGATCTCGGTCTACGACCAATCGCTGCTCGGCATCGCGCCGGATCGTTCGGTCGATCCGCGCAGCTTCTTCTTCGCCGACGAGCGCGTCGCACAGCGCGCCGGGCTCGCGACGCTGGCCGCGCAGCTCGGCGACCTCACCGTCGGACAGCTGCTGGCGATCGCGCGCGAGCGTGCGCGCAATGCTCCGCGGTCGGTCGAGGGCAACTTCGAGCGCGAGGCGACGACGCTCCTCACCCAGATGCTCGACGGCCGGACGATCACGGGGGCGACGATGGTGATGATGCTCCGCTACCTCGGAATTCCGGCGACCGGGAATGTCTCTTACCCGTGGACGCCCCTGTCGAAGCGCGAGCTCGAGAACATGCGCGTGATCGATCTGACGGCGAACTTTTCGAGTCTCGCGTTCGTCCGCGCCGCGGACACCATCGCGATCTTCGATCCGAACCAGCAGGTGCTGAAGCCGGTGCAGGGCATCTCGTTCTCGGGCAACACCGCGAGCGGCAACTCGTTCGTGGCGGGCAACGCGTCGTTCTCGCGGTCGGCGCCGGCGATCGATTACGTGGCAGGGCCGGCGCCGCTGAGCGGCCTCGATCAGAGCTCGTCGACGATCCGTCGCGACTTCTCCGATTCGGCGTACTGGAGCGGCATCGCGCGCACCGACGCGAGTGGTCACGCGCAGGTCAGCTTCAAGCTTCCCGATTCGCTGACCAACTGGCAGGTGGTGGTGACGGCGATCGGCCGCAAGTCGGTCGGGCGTCACACCGCAAAGCTGCGCACGGTGCGCGACGTCATGATCTGGCCGCTGCTGCCGCGGCAGATCGTCGAGGGCGACACGATCGCGGTCGGTGCGAGCGTCCACAACTTGACCGATCGCGATCGCGACATCGCGGTGTCGCTGCAGACGCAGAACGTCGACATCCTGACGCCCGCGTCGCTGTCGGTCCGCGTGCCGGCAGGTTCCTCGATCCCGGTGACGTGGCGGGTGCGGGCGCGTGAGTCCGGGCTCGCCACGCTGCTCGCGAGTGCGAACACGCTCGGCGCGTCGCCCGATGCGAGCCTCAAGCGGATCCCGATCGTGTCGTCGTCGGCGGAGCAGGTCCTCACCGCGTCGGGCTTCGCCACCAAGCCGCTGCAGCTCGAGCTGCCGGCCGGCGCCGATCTGCGCCACACCAGGCTCGAGCTGACGTTCGCACCCAGTCTGGTCGCCGACATGGTGAGTACCCTCGATTACCTCGTCGAGTATCCGTACGGCTGCGCCGAGCAGACGATGAGCCGGTTCGCGCCCGCGATCGAGGTCGCCGGCGTGCTCGACAACCTCGGCATCAAGGATGGCGTGCTCGCGGCGCGGCTGCCGAGCGTGGTGGCCGGCGGCCTCAAGCGCCTCACCGAGCTCCAGCAACCCGATGGTGGCTGGGCGTGGAACGGTCACGCCGAGACGCACGAGATGATCACGCCGTACGTGGTGTGGGGCCTGCTGCGTGCCGAGCGCGCCGGCTACAAGTTGCCGAGCCCGACCACGCTCGAGCGCGGCCTCGATCGGATCCACGGCCTGATCGCCTCGCGGTCCGCCGAGAGTCAGCTCTCCGACCGCACGTACCTGATGTACGTCTACGCGCAGAAGCGCACGCTGACGGATCAGTGGTGGAAGTGGCTCGTCGAGCGCGTGCCGCAGATGTCGGACTACGCGCTCGCGCTGACGCTCCAGATCGCCGTCGCACGCAAGGACGGCGCGATGGCCGATCGCCTCGCGACCGCGCTGCGCGCCCGCGCGACCAGGACGGATCAGGGCGTGCACTGGAAGACCGGCAGCTTCTCGCGCTGGATGGAGGACCCGTTCGAGACCTCCGCGGTGGCACTCGCGGCGCTCGTCGCCCACGACTCGCGCGATCCGATGATCGCCGACTCGCTCGCCTACTTCACCGCCACCAAGCGCGGCGATCGGTGGAACTCGACGAAGGACACCGCGATGATCCTCTACGCGATGACCGCGTACGTCCGCGCGCAACGCATCGCCGCCGGCAAGACCAGCGCGCTCGACTTCACCGTCGATGGTGGTGCGCCTCGCCACGTCACGTTCGCCGACGGCTTCAGCCGCACGGTCACGATCGACGGGCGCGCGCTGTCGCGGCGGCCGACCATCTCGTTCACCAACGCGTCGCCCGGCATCCTGGTTCGCGCCGTGTTGCGGTATCGCTCGAAGAGCCGCGACCTCGCGCCGATGACGAGTGGCCTGGCGGTCACGCGCACGGTGAACCTGCTCGATGGCAACGGCAAGTTCGTCAAGACGCTCGCCTCCGGTGATCGGGTGCCGCGCGGCTCCTATGTCGAGAGCGTGGTGCGCGTGAACAGCGTGCAGCGCGAGCTGATGCGCTACCTGCTGATCGAAGATCCCAAGCCGGCCGGCGCCGAGGCGCTACCGATCACCGATCCGCGCACTCCCGAGGTGTACCGCTCCTGGGTGCTGCGCGAGGATCGCGAGACCCACCTGGCGTTTCACCACGAGGAGACCGCGTCGTCGACGGAGACCCACACGGTGCTCCACCTCGAGTCGGCCGGCGATCTCGCGTTCGTGCCCGCGAGCGCCGAGCTGATGTACCAGACGCAGACTCGCGGCCACTCGGGCTCGTTCCGGTTGCAGGTCGACTAGAAGATGACGGAGTTGATCGGCTGGACGTTCATGCCGCCCGGGTAGCCGTACGACACGTTCGCGGTGAACGCGCTGGTCTGCGGCGTGCCCCAGCCCCACACCTGGAGCCCGAACGGGGCGTCGCTGTTGATCTCGCGGCGCCCCGTCGCGCAGGCGCCGACCGACTGGAAGTTGCCGGTCACCAGATCGACGCGCGCGAACTCGAGATCGGCATCGACGGGCTGCCAGCCGAGCACCGGTCCGAGACAGTCGAGGTTGACGTCGTGGAACTGCCCGTCGTTTCCACGCGCGCGCGTGATCACGAGGTTGGTCTCCGGATACGTCGGGTCGGTGAAGAACACGTACTGCTTCAGGTACTGCGCCGGCGGTACGTCGTAGACGAAGTCGGGATCGCCGAAGCCGTCGGCCACTGCCTGCGAGCCGGTCATGTACGTGAACAGCATGAACGGGTGATCGGCATCCTGGCTCGACACCGTGAATGGCGTGCCGGTCTCGAATTGCACCGCCTGACCGCGGTTGATCTGCGCCGGACCGCCGACCGCGGTCGACCAGGTCAGGGTGGTGCCGTCGACGGCGCCGATGATCTTCCAGAACGTCTTGGTCTCGGCGGGCACGCGCGGCCGGTACATCACGCCGGCGTACTTGCTGCCGAGGGCGCGCACCGGCGGCACCATCTGCTCGCCGTGATCGCAGAACGCCGTACCGACCGGCATGTTCATGCACGGCTGTCCCGCCATGAAGCCGATCGGCTTGTCGGCGGTGACGGTGCTACCGGTGAGCTCCGGTTGCTGCGTGATCTGCGCGTGCTGGCCCTTCTGCAGCGTGACGTTGACCGTCTGGCCCGGGCTTCCCGCGGGCACGCCGTTGCCACCGAGGATCGCGGACGTCGGCACGATGGAGACGACCGTGTTGTCTTCCTTCGCGATGATGTTGAGCGACGGGTTCTGCCCGGCGACGCCCTGACCGCCGACGTTGACCGCGATGTAATCGGTGTCCCACGCGCTGGTCGGCAGCAGCAGCGAGCCGGCGGTGACCGCCGCGGAGCCGCCGCCGTACGGGTTGATCTGGTAGGCGACGACGGGCACGTCGGTCTGGATCTCGAACGAGTTGCCGATGCCGGTGCCGCTGATCGTCGCCGAGGGCACCGCCGAGGCCACCGGGCATAGCGGCGAGGCGCCGGTGCCACCGGTGAGAAACAGGATCGCGACCTCGTTCGGCGCCAGGCCGGCGACCGGATCGTAGGGCGCGTACGTCAGCGACGGTCCGCTGCCGACGGGGATCCTGATGAAGTTCGCGGCCGGCAGCGTCGTGCCCTGATACTTGACGTCGATGTGCGCCGGCGAGCTCCAGGTGTTCGCGACGAACGCGGCGAAGCAGTAGCCGCCGGTCATCACGTCCATGCTGGTCGCGTAGTAGTTGCAGCCGATCGAGCGCTTGTTGGTCTCGGCGGCGGTGCAGGCATCGACGCACGTCAGCAGGCCCGAGTCACACGCGGTGTTGCCGGCGCACTCGGAGACCATGTCGCCGTTGCAGTCGACGATCGAGTGCGAGTCCTCGGAGCACGCGAGCGCGCAGCTCGTGGCCCCGTCGGGTCCGTTCTCGTCATCATCGCCACCGTCACCCGGTCGCGACTTGGGTCCACAGCTGAAGACGAAGATCAACGACGCGACGAGGGCCCCTCTCATCATCGAGCGGGAACGTAGAAGAACGATGGTTCGCGATCAATTGGAAACGCTCCGATGCGATCGGCCGTGGCATGACGCATGCGCTCGTGGGGGCGCGAAAGTCAGCGGGGGTGTCGCGTTTGCGTAGGGTCAACAGACACCAGCGCCGGCGCTCGCTGTATGACCGCACCATGAGCCTGGTCACCCTGCGCCCGCTCGCCGAGACCGATGTCGACTCGATCATGACGTGGGTCAATCGCCCGGAGATCGTCGGTAATCTCGCCGCCTTCGCGGGTAAGCCGATCACGCGCGAGGAAGAGCTCGAGTGGGTGAAGCGGACGATCGCATCCGCCGACCGGGTCTACAGCGTGTTCTGCACCGAGGATGACCGCTACCTGGGTCAGGTCGGCATCCACCAGATCCACAGCCGCAGCAAGGTCGGCCGGCTCGGCGCCGTGATCGCGGCGAAGTCGGAGATGGGCAAGGGCTACGGCTCGGCGGCGATCAAGGCGGTGATGGACAAGGGCTACGGCGAGCTCGGGCTCCACAAGCTGTGGCTGATGGTGTTCCGCACCAACGAGCGCGGGCTGCGCCTGTACAAGCGGCTCGGCTTCGTCGAGGAAGGCATCCTGCGCGAGGAGTACTTCCACGAGGGTGGCTGGCACGACATGGTCCGCATGAGCAAGCTGGCGCGCGAGCACACGTGATTCGATGATCCCGCCGCTGTCGCGCACGCACGCCTGGATCATCGCGCTCGCCGCGACCCTGACGATGACCGTCAGCTACATCGATCGCCAGACGCTCGCCGTGCTCGGACCGACGGTGACCAAGGCGCTCGGCATGACCGACGCGCAGTACGGGCTGCTGCACAGCGCGTTCGCGTTCGCGTACCTGATCGCCACGCCGCTGTGCGGCTGGTGGATCGGCCGCATCGGCCCGCGGCGCGGGCTCGTGATCTCGGTGCTCGTGTGGTCCGGCGTCGCGGCCGCGCACGCGCTCGTCCCGGGCTTCGGCGTGCTGTTCGCGCTGCGCATCCTGCTCGGCATCACCGAGGGTCCGAGCTATCCGGGCTCGGCGCAGACGATCCAGAACGTGTTGCCGCCCGAGGATCGATCGCGCGGCTTCGGCGTGCTGTTCTCGGGCTCGTCGATCGGCGGCATGATCGTGCCGCCCCTGGCATCGGCGATCTTCTACTACTGGGGTTGGCGCGAGGCGTTTCTCGTCACCGCGGCGGTCGGCCTGATCTGGATCCCGATCTGGATCCTGCTGACCTCGCATCCGGCGGCGAAGGCGAGGATCGATGTCAGACCCGAGGCCCACGAGCGCGAACCGTTCCTGACGCTGCTCCGGCGGCCGGTGATCCATCGCGCGCTGATGGGCGTGTTCGCGGCCGCGCCCGCGATCGGCCTGATGCTCGCGTGGGGCGCGAAGTATCTCGACACCACGTGGGGCGTCGAGCAGGAGCAGGTCGGCGGCTATCTCTGGCTCCCTCCCCTGCTGTTCGATCTCGGGGCGATCGGCTTCGGTGATCTGGCGTCGCGCATCAAGCGGGCGCCGGGTGCGCCGCCGCGGCTGCTGTTCGGGATCTCGGCCGTGATGGCCGCGTCGCTGATGGCGATGCCGCTCGCCGGGTCGGCGTGGCAAGCGGTCGCGCTGCTGTCGATCAGCGTACTCGGCTCCGGCGGGCTGTACGCGCTGACGGTCGCGGATGCCTACTCGCGGATCGCGCCGACGAGCGTGTCGATGGCGGGCGGCATCATCGCGTGTGCGCAGTCGGTCGCGTTCATCATCATGAACCCACTCGTCGGCAAGGCCGTCGACGCGTACGGCCACTACGACGGCATCACGATCGTGATCGGTGCGCTCGTCTTGCCGTTCGCCGCGATCTGGATCCTCTGGAAGCCGCAGCGCTAGACGGGCCTATCGAAGCCATGCGTCGGCGGGGGCCGGGATATCGTGGTGTCGATGTCGCGCCTGATCCTCGCAGTCGTGGTACGGTGTCGTATACACATCAGACGCTGCCGACGCTCGCATA
>JAEYYY010000305.1 GCA_023430775.1 Pseudomonadota bacterium | reverse complement strand
TCTCGAGACCGTGTATCGCGGCGGCCCGGCGACCCTGGCGATCGGTCCCGAGGGCGGCTGGATCGAGCGCGAGGTCGAGACCTTCGTCGCCCGCGGCTTCACCCCGGTGTCGCTCGGCAGCGCGATCCTGCGCGTCGAGACCGCGATCGCCGCGGCGCTCGCGCAACTCGATCTGCTCGCGCGGCTCACTGCACGGTGATCGAGTCGACGGCGTCGATCACGTTGCGCAGCTCGTCGCGCAGCACCTCGTCGACGGTGATCTCGTTGCTCGTGCCCTCGAACGTGATCAGGGCCTCGCGCTCGGTCGACGCGATCAACATGTTGGCGAGGCCGCGGGTGTAAGGCACCTCGGCGACGTCGCAACCGTCATAGGTGCGCCGCACCTCGAGCCGGGGCGACGTCCACTTCTTGCCCGAGCCCTCGATCTTGATCCGTTCGAACATCGGCTCGCTGCCGCACGAGGTCAGCCGCAACACCAGGTTCGAGCCGCGCGCCGAAAGCTCGCCGATGAACACCGCATCCGAGCGCGTCTGGCGATCGCGCGCGTCGAAGCCGAGCGGCCGCTCGAGCACCAGCTTGCCGGTCTCGACATCACACGCCGTCACGTAGTGCGCGAACGCATCGATCAACACGCGGTGCGACGTCGGCGGTTGCGCGAGGATGAAGTCGCGCACGCAGGCGCCGAAGAACTCGATCTCCGACCGGTCGACGGGCTGATCGCTCGCCGATCGCCAGCCGGCTTCCTTCGCGATCCGGTCGCGACCGTGGATCACCGGCTCGAACAGATCGCGGGCGCCGTAGCGATCCTTGGTGACGGCCTTCGCGGTCACCGGGGGCGCCGAGTACGGGGCCACGGCGGGCGGGGTGACCGCGATGGCGTGCGGAGGCTCGACGATCGCCGAGCGCGAGGCTCCGCAGCCCGCGATCAGGACGGCAAGTGCAGAAACGACGGCGCGCACGACCGATCGTCCTTGCGACCGGCGAGCCAGCGTTCAGCGCGGCAGGATCATGCATGCATCGCCGAGCTCGTGACTCGACAGGCCGTGCGACTCCGCGAGCGCGAGCGCGCGCGACAGTCGTGCATGCGAGGCAAACGCGCGCAGGAGATCGTAGTGACTCTCACCCGGCACGTGCAGTCCGCTGACGAGCCCGTCGACGATGGCCGGCCGATATCCTCCGGCCAGGCGCAACGTCGCGACACCCGGTCCCTCGGCGCCACCACTCGCCTCGAGCGCGCGAACCACGGTCGTGCCGATCGCGATCACGCGCCCACCCTCGCGACGCGCCCGCGCGATCGCCGTCGCGGTGCGCGCTGGAATCTCGTAGCGCTCGGGCCACGGCATCGCGCGATCGAGCGCGGCGTCACCGGTCGACGACAGCCCCGCGGCGTGCGTCAACGTCACCACGTCGATTCCCGCACGCTGCAGGCCGAGGATCACGCGCCAGGTCAGCGGTCTTCCCGCCGATGGCATCTCGGCAGCCCACGGTCTCGCCGCATAGCCAGTCTGCACGGCGTAGAGCGGCAGCGGCTCGGTGCGATGCGCGTACTGCACCGGTGATCCGCTGGCGTAGAGCGCTTGCCAGAGCGAGTCGTCTCCCGAGTCGACCTCGACCGCGACACGTCTGCCCGAGGCGGCGACAACGCGCGCCTGGAGACGACCGAGCACGAGCGACGCGCCGGGGCGCACGTCGGGCGGTGCGGGACGATGCTCGGTGCGCGTCCGCCAGTCGCCGGCACCGAGCAGCACGCCCTCGAGCCGACGACCATCGACCGGGCCGACGAGCCGGAGCTCGAGCTCCTCGCCCTCGCTCGTGGTTCCTCGCAGCGAGCCCGGCAAGGTCGCCGCATCGTTCACCACGACGAGATCGCCGGCGCGCAGCAGCGCCGGCAGCTCGCCGAACGGACGCAGCTCGATGCGCTCCGACGTCGGATCGATCGCGACCAGGCGGACGGCATGGCGCGAGACCTCGGCGGTCGCGAGCTCCACGACTTCGTCAGTTCGAACCACGGCAACCACGACGCACCTCCTGCTTCCTCGGTTGCAACAGCGCGAGCCACAGGGCCCAGCCCGTCATCGCAGCTCCCACGCGGGTGCCGACAGCCGCGCCCCGCTCGGCGCGCGGACCTCGTCCTCGATCATGTCGACGATCCGCGCCGCGACATCCGCGGGGCGCTGCAACGCGCTGCGATCCGCCTCGGGCATCGCCTCGGCGTGCATCACGGTGTCCATCTCTCCGGGATCGACCGCGAGGATGCGCACGCCGGTCCCCGCGAGCTCGGCGGCGAGGATGCGCGACAGGTGATCCTGCGCGGCCTTCGAGATGCCGTACGCGCCCCACGTCGGATACGGCTCGACCGCCGCGTCACTCGACAGGTGCACGATCGTGCCTGCCTTTCGCAGCGCCATCGCGCCGGCCAGCACCTTGGTCAGCCGGAACGGTCCGACGAGGTTGGTCTCGAGCACGTGCGCCAGGTCCTCGCAGTCGGTGTCGAGCAACACGCGGAGTGGTGTGGGCCCGAGCGTGCTCGCGTTGTGGATCGCGATCCCGATCTCGCCGACCAGCCCGTGGGCTTGCCCGGCGATGCGATGGATCGCGTCCTTGTCGGCGATGTCCGCAGCGATCGCATGCGCGACACCTCCCTTGCCACGGATGCCGGCGACCACATCCTCGAGCGGTCCGAGCTGCCGCCCGACCAGCGCGACCTTACCGCCGCGCGCCGCCAGCGCCTCGGCGAGCGCTCTGCCCAGCCCGCGGCTGGCTCCGGTGACCACGACTCCCTGATGTTCGATTCGCATGACTCGACCGTAGAGGTGACCCGCCAATATGTCATCGGGTGCGCTAATGTGTTGGCAGGAGGCCAGCCGATGAGCGGAGAGCACGATCACCTCGCAGACAACATCCGCGCGGTTCGCGAGGCCCGCGGGCTCTCGCAGCAGCAGATCGCGAAGGCCGCCGGGATCCCGCGCGCGACCTGGACCCACCTCGAATCCGGCGGCGCCAACCCGACGCTGGCCGTGCTGATCAAGGGCGCGAGCGCGCTCCAGGTCCGCCTCGACGAGCTGCTCGCGCCGCCCCCCCAGCCCGCCCGCCCCCTCCCCGCCGCCCAGCTGCCGACCCGCCCGAAGGGCCAGGTCCCCATCCGCAAGCTGCTGCCCGAGCCGCTGCCCGGG
>JAEYYY010000286.1 GCA_023430775.1 Pseudomonadota bacterium | reverse complement strand
CACGTCGCCGGTGGCGTCGTCGGCCTCTACGCGCGTGCCAGTCATCGCGTGTTACCGCTCTCGCACTGCCCGCAGCTCGAGCCCGCCCTCGACGCCCCGCTCGCGGTGATCGCCGAAGCGCGGCCGCCCGACGGCGAGCTGTCGCTGCTGCTCGGTCACGACGGCAGGATCACGGTCGGCACCGAGGAGATGTGGCCGGGGGCAGGGCAGGTGATCGGCAACGCGGGCATCGCCGGTGCGGTCACCGGGCAGGCGGTGTGGGGCGACTGGCTGATCGAGGTCGAGCCGGGGCTCGCGGGAGGCCCACACGATTTCGCGCAGGCGAGCGCGGCCGGCAACGTGGCGTTGATCGCGCTCGCTCGCGCGGCGCTCGGGACGCCGTCGGCTCGCGCGCAGCTCGTCGAGCTGTACGCCGGGCACGGCAACTTCACGCGCGGCCTCGTCGCCGACGGCTGGGACGTGATCGCGAGCGACGTCACCGAGCCGCGCACGCGACACGGCAGTCGCTTCGAGGTCGGCACCGCGCCCGCCGTGCTCGCCCGGTTCGCCGGTCCCGTCGCCGCGGTCGTCCTCGATCCCCCGCGCACCGGCGCCCTCGACGCGCTCGACGGCATCGTGCGCCTCGCGCCGGATCGCATCGTCTACGTGTCGTGCGATCCGGCCACGCTCGCACGCGATGCGGGGAAGCTGACGGCGGCCGGCTATCGCGCCACCGATGCCTGGCCGGTCGACCTGATGCCACAGACCGCACACGTCGAGGTGGTCATGCGGCTGGTGAAGGCGTGACCGCGTTACGATGGCGCGTGCTTCGGCGGCTCGCGATCTGCGGACTTCTCGGCTGCGGCGATAACCGCGTCGGCGAGCCGATCCAGCCGAGCGATGGCGCGCCGCCTGGCGATACGGTGACGCCCGACGCGGCTCCCGACGGTCCTGCCGATGCCGCGCCCGGCGACATGCCCGACCTGCGCTGGGTCGCGAACCTGATGGACAACTCGATCCTGATCATGCCGGAGACGTTCACGGCGGACAGCTGCGAGATGGAGGAGCAGTGCATCGGTGCGCCGGGCACGCGCCGGCTGTTGCGGTTCGACGCGGTGACCGAGAACGCCGGTCCGGCGGATCTCGTCGTCGGTCCGCCGCCGGCGATCGGTGTCTCCGACGGCAACTTCACGTGGTCGTCCTGTCACGACCACCACCACTTCAACGGCTACGCGATCTACGAGCTCCTCGACGGCGACAACGTGGTGGTCGCCGGCCGCAAGCAAGCGTTCTGCATCCTCGACACCATCCAGCGCCAGGTCGGCAAGCCGTCGAACGGCTACACCTGCAGCAACCAGGGCCTGACCTCCGGCTGGGCCGACGTCTACCAGCGCGGGCTGGCCTGCCAGTGGCTCGACATCACCGATCTGCCGTCGGGGACGTACACGCTGCGGACCACCGTCAACCCCGATGGCCTGCTGCCGGAGTCCGACGCCACCAACAACGTCTACGAGAAAGCCGTCAGTTTCTAGGATCGCTTCTAGGCGCCGTGAGCTTCTTCGCGATCGCGCGCGCCTCGTCGAGCGGCGCGCCCCTGGCAACCTCGAACGTCGCCGCCAGCGCGTAGGTGCGGAACAGCAGCAGGCGGATCACCAGCTGCGTGCCGTCGGGCCGCCGCAGCTCGAGATCGAGCGTGGGCACGTTGTTGATGATGGCGAACGCCCGCGCGAGCTTCCTGGTGCCCGGTACCGCGCCGATCGCACCGCGCTCGACCTCCTGCAGGTAGGCGTCTCGCGACTTCGGGATCCACGCGCTGATGTTCGGCACCGCGGCGCGAGTCACCGCGAGCACGCTCGCGTCCTTCTTGAACGCGACGGCGAGCGACGGATCATCCGGCAGCCGCGTCCACGTCCTGGGCACGTCGAGCAGCGCCTTCGACTTCGGGATCGCGACCGGCTCGGCGGCGGCGCGACCGATCAACAGGCAGAGGACGAGCGCGACCTTCACGCGGCCGGCTTGTCGTCGACGGTGCGGTACTTGAGCAGCGCGTGCACGACGTGCCGCTGATCGGCCTCCGACGCGAACCAGTCGCGCGGGAACGCCATCGCCTTGGGGCCGAGCTCGACGACCAGGACGGGCGCGGAGCGATTCCACGGCACCGACTTGCGGAGGAAGTACACGGCGGTGACGTCGGCGGGCCGCACCTTGATCGGCTTCGGCAGGCAGACGCCGCGCGGCAGCGAGACCTCGCGATCGGTGACGACGATGGTGCCCGGCGGATGGATGAACGTCTGCACCAGCTCCCACGCGCGGTAGATGCCGACGCAGACCAGCGCGATGCCGACCCAGACGCCGACGGTGCCGAGCTTCCAGATCAGCAGCGAGCCGAAGATGATCCCGAACACCGTCCAGCCCGCGGGCTTCTGGCGCGACATCTCGAGATCGACCGAGACCTGGACGTCGCCTTTGACCGGGCCATCGTCGAGCTGCTCGGGCTCCTTGACCGGCGACACCAGCTTCGCTGCCGGCAGGTCCGCCGGCTCAGTCTCGTCGCCATCCTTCGGTGAGGCGGGCGACGCGGGCTTGGATGTCGTGGAGGAGGACATGGCACAGCCGGCGAGCAACGACGACTTCTTGTCCATCTACCACGACGTCCGTAACTGCGCGAGGAGACAGCGCATAGACGACATTTTTTTCGAGCGCCTGGGCCGGCCACAGGGACGGATCGTCGAGGTCGAGGGCGACCAGATCGCAGCGGTAGCCGGGCGCGATCCGGCCGATCGGGAGCCGCAGCGTCTCGCCGGCCGTGGCGGTGCCGAGCGCGAAGCAGGCCTCCGCGGTGATCGCCTGGCCGTCGCAGCGATGGACCTTCTGGAGCAGCGCCGCCATGCGCATCTCGTCGAACACGCTGACGCGGTTGTTCGAGCAGCCGCCATCGGTGCCGAGCCCGACGCGAACGCCGCGGCCCAGCAGATCGACGAGATCGGTGACGCCATCGCCGAGGAACATGTTCGAGCCCGGGCAGTAGGCGAGGGAGCCCCTGCGATCGCCGAGCAGCGCGCGCTCCGAGTCGTCGAACCAGCAGCCGTGGACGGCGATCATGTTGCCGAGGTCGACGTCGAGATCGGCCACCGCGTGGAGCGGCCGCTTGCCGAACCGCTCGAGGGATTGGTCGACCTGGTAGCTCTCCTCGGCGAGGTGGATGTGCCACGGCACGTTGGCGTCGCGCGCGCATCCCGCGCCGGCCTCGATCATCGCCGGGGTCGCGCCGTGCTGGCTGTGCGGTGCGGGGTGGACCGTGGTCAGGTAGCGCTTGCGATCCTGATAGCGCTTCGCGAGCGCCTCGAAGTTCGCCACCGCCTGCGGGATGGTCTCGCGGTACTTCGCGGGAGCACCATCCCAGTCGTAGAAGCAGCGCGCCATCACGATCCGGATGCCGAGCTGTCGCGCCGCTTCGATCGTGGCGCTCGCGTGATCGTTGCCGCCGTCGTTGAGGTAGTAGAAGTCGCAGACGGTGGTGACCCCGTGCAGCAGCATCTCGCCGAACGCGAACAGCGCGGCGGTGGCCATGTCCTCCGCGGTCAGCCGGGGCGAGTAGCGATACAGCGCCTTGTCGCGCCACTCGAGAAACGGCAGGTCATCGCCAATGCCGCGCAGCAGCGACTGGAAGCTGTGGTTGTGGGTGTTGATCGTGCCGGGCACGATCGCGCGCGACTTCCACTCGACGACGCGCGCACCCGCGGCCCGCGGATCGGCGCGAACGTGCTCGGGCGCGCCGACGGAGACGATCATGCCGTCGTGCGCGAGCACCGCCGTCGGGCCGCGCGCGGTGCCCTCGACGATCGCGGCGTCGCCGACGTATAAAACGACGTCGATGGTCATACGGCTTCGCTGATCGAGGCGAGGTTGAACTCGTGGGTGCGCAGCGCCGGCACGCGCACCCACTGCGAGATCACGGCGGGCGTCATGCCATCGCACTTCGCGAGCATCGGCACCGGCGACTCGTTGAAGCGGAAGTTGTTCACCGGCCGGGTGACGGCACCGTTCTCGATCAAGTAGACGCCGTCGCGCGTCAGCCCGGTGACCAGGATCGTCTGCGGATCGAGCGACCGCAGGTACCACAGCCGCGTGATCAAGACGCCGCGCTTGACGCCCTTGATCAGCTCGTCCCGCGATGCCTTGCCTCCCTCGAGGATCCAGCCGCTCGGACTCCCGGTCGGCTTCTTGTTCTGCTTCTGCGCCCAGTAGCGCGTGTAGCCGAGCGACTTGACGACGCCCTTGTCGATCCAGGTGGTCGGCGCGAGTGGCATGCCCTCGCCATCGAACGGGCGGCTGGTGAGCTGCGGATCGGTGGGATCGTTACGAACGGTGACCCACTCGGGGAACAGCTTGTCGCCGATCCGGTTGCCACCGCCGGGCTTGCTGAAGAACGATCGGCCCTCGTCGGCGCGGCGCGCGCTCAGCGAACCGTACAGCCAGCCGAACAGATCGGAGACCGCGGCCGGCTCGAGGACCACCGTGTAGCGACCGGGAGCGAGCCGCGTCGGCTTCGCCGAGCTCCTGGCCTTGTCGACGGCGATCTTGGCGAGCGCGCCGACATCGAGTTCGGCGAAGCGGTGCCCGCTGCCACCGCCCCAGCCCGAGCCGGTGCCGTCGGAGGTGCGCGCGGTGACGCGGTAATCGAC
>JAEYYY010000274.1 GCA_023430775.1 Pseudomonadota bacterium | reverse complement strand
CCGCCGCCACCACCACCGCCGCCGCCACCGCCGCCACCGCCGCCGTAGGCGAGGGGCAGGGGACGCGCGGCAACCATGCCGTCACTCTAATGGGTGCGAGCGCCCGGGCATACCCATCCGCGAACTAGCTTTTAGGACAGGGTCGGGCGACGCTTGGAGAGGATGTCCTCGACCAGATACAAGATCCTCGAGCGACTCGGCGGCGGTGGCCAGGCGGAGGTGTTTCGCGGGGTCGCCGAGAGCATCCAGGGCTTCCGCAAGGCGGTCGCGATCAAGCGCGTGCTGCCGCACTTGACGACCAATCCGCAGTTCGTGCGGATGTTCCTCGACGAGGCGCGGCTGTCCCTGTTCCTCCAGCACGCGAACATCGTCCAGGTGTTCGACATCTCCAAGGCCGAGGACGGCACCTACTTCCTCGTCATGGAGTACGTCGACGGCTGCGATCTCAAGGCGCTCGTCGAGCACGAGAAGAGCAACAATCGCAGCGCGAACATCCCGCTCGTCCTCTACATCGTCAAGGAAGCCTGCAAGGGCCTCCACTACGCGCACCAGCTCGAGCACCCCGAGAGTCGCGAGCCGCTGCACATCGTCCACCGCGATGTCTCGCCGCCGAACATCATGCTGTCGAAGAACGGCGAGGTGAAGGTGGTGGACTTCGGGCTGGCGAAGGCGAACTCGCAGGTCGAGGACACCGACCAGGGCGTGGTGAAGGGCAAGTTCAGCTACCTCGCGCCCGAGACCGCACACGGCGAGGAGGTCGACGAGCGCGCCGACGTGTTCGCGCTCGGCATCATCCTGTGGGAGATGCTCACGGAGCGCCGGCTGTTCGTCGCCGACACGCCACTCGACACCGTCAAGCTGGTGCGCGCCGCGCGCATCCCGTCGATCATCGCGATCAACCCGAACGTCGATCCGGCGCTCGACGCGATCGTGCGCAAGGCCCTCGCCAAGGAGCGCGACGACCGCTACCCGACCGCCGCCGATCTCGCGGATGACCTCGTCGGCTATCTGTTCTCGAAAGGCATGAAGGCCACCGCGAAGGATGTCTCCCTCGCCGTGGCCGAGATCAAGGCGGCGAAGGCGCTGCGCGCGTCACCGAAGGCGTCGCTGATCGATGCGCTGATCAAGGACGAGATCAACCAGCTGACCTCGATCGTCGCCGAGGAGATCAAGGCGAAGCCCCTCGAGGCGTCGGACGGCGAGATGGTCGACACCAAGGGCTGGGCGTCAGACCTCGAGGGCGACTGACCGCCGGCACAGCGGCCACAGCAGCAGCGCCGGCGCCAGCGCGAGCAGCCACCAGGGCTGGCTCGCGGGCCGCGGCACCGGATGACCACCGGCGACGAGGAGCTCCTCGCGACCGTCCGGATAGATCGCGACGACGCCGTCATCGGCGGCGACCCACAGCTCGCGATCCTCGCTGGCGTACTCGAGACCTTCGGCGTCGGTCATCCGGAACAGCGCGGCGTCCGAATCGACCTGCCAGGTCACGTCTCCGAGGTCGCGCGTGATGCTTCGCGTGCGAGGCACCGTGGCGCCGACGATGAAGCGATCGAACGTGTAGCGATCCGCGCTCACCGTACCGCTGTCGATCAGCAGCGTGATCGCCAACGGATACTCGTCGAGGTTCGTCGCCGTCACCACGGTCGGGACCCGCGAACCATCCTCGCGCTCGAACACCGGCAAGCGAGTCTCGTGCGCCGGCAGATGCAGGTAGAACGTCGGCTGCGCGGGCACCCGGCGATCGAGCGCGCGGTAGACGCCGCCGTCGACGCGAACCTCGCGCCTGCCGACCACTTCGCCGCCGGCCGCGATCCTGGCGAAGTCCAGCATCGGACACGCGTAGGTGACCGAGCCGGCGGCACAGAGCGCGAGTGGAACCACGAGCCAGCGCATGCAGATCGTGACAACCGCTCTCGGAAGCGGGTTGCAACGATCTGCGAGGCGCGGCGCGCGGACTTCAGCGGGGCTTGAGCGGGTCGATCCCGAACAGACCGGTGAAGCCGTAGGCGGCCTTGTCCCAGAAGCCGTTGCCGACGCGAGGATCGTTGAACTGGCGATACGCCTGACCGAGGTTGCCCGGGAGGTTCTTGCCACGCGACAGCACCGTCTGGGTGGCGCGACCGGCGACCTCGAGGACATCACCGGTGCTGATGCCGCGCGGGATCTCCTGCTGCTGCTGCTGCGGCGCGGGGGCCTGGCCGCCGGCAACGGTCGACAGGTTGGTGAGAGAGATGGTCTCGAACGCGGTAACGGAATTCGACATGACACGTGCTCCTGATTGGCTGGTTTGGCTGTTCGACGGTTGTCGTCGATGCCCAGACCCATGTGCAGCGCGCGTGCCCGCGATGCGCACGAGGGATCACGACGAGTTCCGTCGAATGCGCGATCAGCGCGCGTCGTCGACGGTCGACGAATCGTGATCTCGAGTTTTCAGGAACGAACAGGACAGCCAGATCAGGAGCCGAAAACGATCAACGTCGCCTCGCGGGCGACGTTGATCACGAACAGAGCGGAAAGGACACACCACCACCAGCGCCAGCCAGACGACTTGGTGCGATGAGGAAACATCGATGGCGACTGGAGCAGCCGGCGTGCCACGTGCGCGCGTCGACGGTTCGCGCAGTTCGCGCACGCGACGCGCAGGTGATCGTCTACCGCCGCACGCAGCCCGTCGGACGCGGTCCCCAGGTATCCTCGTCGCGTGGCGGACGCCGAGACCTACGACAGCTATCTGGTTCCCGCGATCTTCGAACCGTGGTCGCGCGAGCTGATCAAGCGCGCGCAGGTGTGGAAGGGCGACCGCGTCCTCGACGTCGCCTGCGGCACCGGCATCGTCGCCTGCCGGATCGCCGGCACCGGTGCCAAGGTCACCGGGATCGACATCGATGCCTCGCGGCTCGAGCTGGCGCGCCGGCGAGCGAGCGAGGAGAGCGTCTCGGTGACGTGGCGCGAAGGCAGTGGCGAGGCGCTGCCGTTTCGCCAGCCGGAGTTCGAGCTCGTCACCTGCCAGCAGGGGCTGCAGTTCATGGCCGATCGCGCGAAGGCCGCGCGCGAGATGAAGCGCGTGATCGCTCCCGGTGGCCGCGCGGTGATCGCGTGCTGGCTGCCGATCGATCAGCAGGGACCATTCGCCGTCGTCGATGACATCGCGGCGAAGCACACCGGCAAGCGGCACGTCCAGCCGTTCTCGTTCGGCGACAAGGATGCGCTCAACAAGGTGCTCGTCGACGCGAAGTTCTTCGCGATCGCGATCGAGACCGTCGTCCGCCAGGTGCGTTTGCCCGATCCGGCGCGCTTCGCGACGATGGCGCTGACGACGATCGCCGACCAACCGGCCGAGTCGTTGACTGCCGCGATCGACGAAGCAGTGGCAGCGCTCGCGACCTACATCGTCGATGACGCGTTGCAGTTCAAGCTGTCGTCGCTCGTCGCTGTCGCACGCGTCAAAGCTTGAACACTGAACGGCTGCACGCGTGGCCGCGAAATCGGTGTGGTGAGAACGACACTTCACGTCGGCTTCCCCACCATCACGATTTCTCCTGATCCGACACGTGGCATCGGCGTTGCTGCGGTCGATGGCAGAGGGAACGACGCGGGCCTGCAAAGCCGGCGTGGCAGGACCCTTTTATTCGAGGGAGGCACTTGATGCGTAGCTCTTCACTGCTCGTGGTCTGTCTTGCGTCGTTGCCCGTCGCGGCTTTCGCCGACGACGCTCAGCCGAACACCCCGGATCCCGGTGCGCCGATGGCGACCGTTCCGGACGCGGCACCTGCACCTGCACCTACGGTGGCGGCTCCCATGCCCGCACCTGCTCCGACACCGACGCTCGGCATCCGCGAGTCCGGGATGCGCAATGGGTTCTCCATGTCGGTCGGCCAGGAGTTCGGCACCACGAACCTCGGCAACGAGATCTCCGGTCAGCTCTACGGCTTCGACTGGCGCATCGGTGCTCGCCTGACGCCGCAGTGGTCGGCGTATCTCCAGACGCACCTGTCGCTCGGCACCGCCAACGTCAACGGCGGCGAGGGCTACACCGGCAACTTCGCCGCGGCCCTGATGGGCGAGCGCGATCTGCCGGCGCAGACGTTCGTCGCGGCCGGCGGCGGCTACGGCGTGCTCAACAACCCGAGCGGTCCGATGGCGGCGATCCGCGCCGGCTGGTACCCGATGAAGCACGCGGGTGGCGTCAATCGCCGGCTCAACCTCGCGCTCGATGCGCGGTTCTACTTCGTCGAGGCGGGCGCCGAGTCGCTGACGATGAAGCACATCGCGATCTCGTTCGGCTACGACCGCTTCTAGGGTTTCGGTTCTTCGAGCACCAGATCTCGAAGCAGCTCCTGCAAGCGCGTTCGCGTGGTCGCGAGCGTCTGCCCCTTGGCTTCGATTGTCTTCGTCAACGCGTCGGACGCCGTCGTCGTCTCGCGCAGGTCGGCCACCAGCTTCTTGCGCAGGTCCTCGGCATTCGCGACCTTGTCGAGCGCCTTCAGGCTCTCGCGGATCTCCTGCGCGCGCTGCACCACATCGGTGAAGCGCGAGCGGGCGGCCGCCACGTCGTCCTCGAGCGCGGTCATCTCCTTGCGGAGCGTGATCGCGCTCTTCAGCTTTTCGGGAACGCCGGCGGGCAGGTTCGGCGTGCCCTCGAGATAGGCGGCGAGATCGATGCGCGCGTCGACGAGCTGATACGTCCGCCGCCGCGGCTCGCGCTCCTCGACGGAGAACACGCTGGTCTTGCCGGCACTGATCGGGATCGGAATCAGCACGCTGGTCCCCTGGTCGAGCGTGCCGGGCGGCAAGTCGCGCAGCGCGTAGCCCGCGGTCTTGCGATGCCGGATGTAGATCTGCTTCGGCGGTTGACGACCTACCGCGATGGTGTAGCGAGTTGTTCGAAGATTGGCGTTCTCTACCACCAGCGCGCCGCGACGCAGCGAGACGACGCGCAGCGGCTTCTCGTCGTAGCCGGTCTCGGGTGTGACGTTGGTGCCACTATCGAGGGCGTAGGGAATCCACGCCGTCTCGTCGAGATCCAGACGGTCGAGCAGGCTGTCGCCGACGAAGGTGCCGCGAGCGAAGATCGCGATCGGTCCCGGCTGCAGCGTGAAGCCGCTGCCGTTGACCACCCGCACGGCGCGGAACGGATGACGGTCGCTGCCGGGCGCGTTGTCGTCCGGTCGCCACAGAAAAGCATCCTCGGCGGCGATCTGCTTGTTGAGGATCGAGACCATCGTCGAGGTGCCGCGCCGCACCGTGATCGGCTCGGAGATCTCGTAGCGCACGGCGCCGGCGACCTCGGTCGGCTTCGTCGTCGTCTTCGCGCTCGCCTGCGCCGCCCTGGTGTCGACCCTCATCGGAGCGGGGCGGTTGACCGGCGCCTCGTCGTCACCGTCGCTGCGCTTCAGGATCAGGAACGCCGCGCGGCGGTTCTTCGCCCTCGCCGCCTCGGTGGTGCGCTGGTCGAGCGGCTGCGTCTTGCCGTAGCCCTGCATGGTCAGCCGCTTGCCGTCGACACCCTTGCGGATCAGATAGCCGCGGACCGCCGCCGCTCGGCGATCCGACAGGGTCAGCGCCTGCGAGTCGTTGCCCTCGTTCTGCGCCGCGTGGCCCTGGATCTCGACCTGCACGATGCTCGGGTTGCCGCTCAGCGACGCGGCCACCGCATCGAGGATCGGAAACGACGCAGGCTGGATCGTGTCGCTGCCGTTCTGGAAATAGACCATGTCGAGGATCTCGATCGCGGTGTCGGTGACCACGACGCGGCCGCGATCCGGGCAGCCATCGTCGTCGTCGAAGCCGTTGTAGGTCTCCGGCTCGTTCGGACACTTGTCGTTGGTGTCGGCGATCCGATCCTTGTCGTTATCCAGGTCGGGACAGCCATCGTCGTCCTCGAAGCCGTCCTTGTCCTCGGCATCGTTCGGGCACAGATCGTCCTTCGTCGCGATGCCGTCGCCGTCCTTGTCGCCCTCGCCGGCGGTCACCTTCTCGTTCGCCACCGGTCCGCGCACCGCGGGCGCCACCATGTTGCCGCTGGCATCCGGCCGCTCGACGAACTTCGGCGTGTGCAGATCGAGCTGGTAGCTCATCGGCGCGCCGGTCGCGAGCGTCAGCTGGACGTTCACCCAGTCCTCCTGCGAGGCGTTGTCGACGACGGCCCAGCCCTGCAACAGGCTGCTGTTGTCGTCGAGCACCACGCGATAGGCGGCCTTCCACGTCGGCGTCGGCACCGCGTAGCTGACCTGGACGTCGTGGGCGCGCCCGCCCGACAGCTTGACGCCGATCGGCACCTTGCGATCCTTGTCGCCGACCTCGGGCACGTCGACGGTGGCCACCGAGGCCCCGGAGCGATCGATCACCGTCAGCGTCTTCATGACGTCGTCGAGCTCGTGGTGCGAGAACTCGAGGACCATGCGGTCGCCGCCGACGAGCCCCGACCGCTCGAAGTAGCCGATGCCGTTCTGGTAGAGGATGACGCGATTCAGCTTGAGCGGACGCGGCGTCGAGCCGCAGGCAATTACCGCCCCGCACAGGACGAGTTTCCAAAGCCCCATCGCGCGCATCGTATCCGAGCGCGTTATCATGGGCCGCGATGGGTGACGTAAACGTCAAGGCGACGTTCGAGATGCTGTGGGATTGCGAGTTCTGCGAGACCAAGGGTCTGCTCGCGAAGAGTCAGCGCTGCTGCCCCGAGTGCGGCGGCAAGCAGAACGCCGACAAGCGCTACTTCCCGAAGGAGGGCGAGGAGATCCACGTCCAGGGTCACAAGTACGAGGGCGCAGATCGCTACTGCCCCGCGTGCAACAACCCACAGGGCGCGGCGGGCAAGAACTGCACGAACTGCGGCTCGCCGATGGATGGCTCCGCGGTCGTCAAGGGCGTGGCCACCATCGAGCCGCCGCCGAAGAAGAAGTCGAAGCTGTGGATCCTGTTCGTCGTCCTCGGCATCGTCGCGATCGTCGGCATCGTCCTCGGCGTTCGCCACTGCAACCGCACCAAGGACGCCGGCGGCAAGGTCCTCGCGCACTCGTGGGAGCGCACCGTCGGCATCGACGAGTACAAGGACGTCAAGGAAACGAAGTGGCGCAACGAGATGCCGAGCGACGCGCGCCTCGTCACCTGCCACCGCGAGCAGCGCTCGACCAAGCAGATCCCGACCGGCGAGAAGAAGTGCAAGACGCGCCGGGTCGACAACAAGGATGGCACCGGCCGCGTCGAGGAATACGACTGCAAGGACGTCACGAAGTCCGAGCCGGTGATGGACGACCGGTGCAATTACACCGTCACCAAGTGGGTCGAGGTCGAGAAGAAGGTCTCGAATGGTGCCGGCATGAACATCACCGATCCGGCGGGTCTACCGACGGGCTCTACCACGAACACCCACGGCGCGCGCCGGATCGGCCGTCGCGTCGACGTCCACTACCTCGATCTCGATGTCGCCGGCGTCGGCAAGCAGCGCTGCGAGGTCAGCGACGCCGCGTGGAAGAAGTACGCCGACGGCGCGACGGCGACGGTCCAGGTCAAGGTGCGAACGAACAACGTCGACTGCGACTCGCTCTAAGAGACGGGCTCGGTCCGCGCGCGCAGCCGGCCGAACGTCTGCTCGATGTCGAGGTCGACGTCGCTCTCGATGTCGGCGGTGCGCGCGCGGATCTTGCGGCGCATCGGCTCGCCGAACTCGGCGATCACCCACGCGGCGACGTCCTCGTCGCGAATCGCCAGCCCGGCCTGCTCGGTGAGCTTCTCGAGCGCGTCCGCGAAGTCGGCGGCGGTCTGCCAGCGCTTTCCGGGGCTCGCGGTGAGCGACAACCGGATGATCTCGTCGAGCTCGGGCGGCACGTGCGGGTTGAGATTCGATGGCGGATCGAACGGCGCGAACCGCTGTGCCTCGGCGGCATCGAGCGTCTCCGCCTCGAACAGCCGGCGGCCGGTGAGCAGCTCCCAGGCGATCACGCCGAGCGCGTAGACATCCGCGCGAATGTCACACTTGCCGGTCTTGAGGTACTCGGGCGCGACGTAGCCGAGCTTGCCGATCACCTCGCCCGCGACCGTGTTGACGTGCGCGAGCGTCGACTTGGCGACGCCGAAATCGATCAGCTTGGTGGTGCCGTTGTCGCCGACGATGATGTTCGATGGTGCGATGTCGCGATGGATCAGGCCGACCTTCTGGCCGTTCTCGTCGCGCAGATCGTGGGCATATGCGAGCGCGCGCGCGACCTGGGTGACGATCCGCAGCGTGATGTAGACCGGCGGCGGACTGGTATCGCGCGCGAGCTCGAACACCTGGAGCGCGGTGACGCCGGGGACCCACTCGAACGCGATGAAGTGTGTGTCATCGATGCAGCCCACCTCGTGGGTGCGGGCGATGTTGGGGTGCTTGAGCAACTGCCCGAGCCGCGCCTCGGCGATGAACCTGCGGACGAACGTGCGATCGCGCGCCAGCTCGGGGTCGAGACACTTGAGCGCGACCTCGTAGACCGCTCCCTGGACCGTGATCTCCGCGCGATTCACGGTCGCCATCCCACCGATGCCGAGCGCCTCGAAGACGCGATAGGGACCGAACGCTACTGCCACTGCCGCGCATTCTACTGTGGTTCTCGTCGCTGCGCCGCAGCGAGAGGCAATGTCGTCCTCGGGTATTCCCGCCTCGACGCAGCAGGAGGGTCGCGGTAGGGTGCCCGCTGGACGACGCACATAGCTTCCTCCAGAAAGGTCCGATGCGAGATCGTGGAGGAGTTGTCGAGCGCCGCAAGAGTGTCCGGGTGACGCCGAAGGGCACCGTCAGCCTGCGCACCGCCGACTACGAGGTTCGCGGGCGGATCGCGAACGTCTGCGGTGGCGGCCTCGAGATGATCACGCTCGTCTCGGCGCCGGCGCGGGTGCTCGGACGAAACGCCGATCTCGAGGTGCGCTTCGATACCAAGCAGGGTGGGTGGCTTCGCCTGTCGGGACGGATCCTGCGTATCGGCGCCACGTCGCTCGCGATCGGCTTCGATACGGTCCCCAAGGACTTCGACGCGCTGCTGGACGAGACGCTGACCGCATCGCACAACCGCGACCGGTTGCTGTCGATCGTGCTTGTCGATGCCACGGTCGAGCGCCGGTTGCGCCTGGCGGAGGCATTTCGTGCCGTCGGGTGTGCCGTGGTCGATGCGTCGACGCCGCTCGAGGGCATCGTCCGCCTCGGCGAGTTTCACTTCGAGCCAGATCTGGTCGCGATCGCCGATTCGACGCCCGCCACGATCTCCGCCGAGCTACGCGTGTTCGTCGAGGCCGAGCACCCGAACGCCAAGCTCGTCACCATCAGTGATGACGTGAACGAGCCCGAGGGTCTCGCCCACTGGCTCTCCGCCCTCGATCCGGCGGGTGATCTGGCGTCCCGCATCCTGCAGGTGCTCGCGCAACCGCAACGAGGAACGCCCCGCCCCAGCCTGTGACTTCAGGCCTGCGGCGGCATGCCCGGCGGCGGGCCCTGCATGTAGCCCTGCTGCGGCGGCGGCGGCACCATGATCATCTGGCGGCAGCGATCGCAACCCCAGCCGTTCGACTCCGGGATCCAGCGGCCTGGACCGCGGCAGGTCGGACACATCGGAACATTGGGCATCATGCCGTAGGCCATCTGCGGCTGCTGCTTCGCCGACGGGATCACCGCGACGATGATCCAGCCGATCAGGCCGAGGAACATGCCGAGGATCAGACCGAGACCGACGCGGCCCTTGGCCTTGCCGATCGCGGCACCGATGCCGCCTCCGAGCAGCATGCCGATGATGATCGGCGCGATGGGAGGAAGAGGTTGACCTGCGATCGCGACGATGGGGTCCGGCATGATGGTCGGTCAAGGATACTTCGGTTTCGTGACCGACAGGCACGGCGGTGCATCGCTCGATATACTGAGCCGTGCTGACCGACCAACAGAAGCGAACCTTCATCGCCCTCGCGTGTAAGGTGGCGTGGGCCGATGGAGTGGTGACCGACGAGGAGCGCGTGAGCGTCGCGCAGTTGATGAGCCGGATCGGCGGTGCGCCGATCGAGCCTGCCGAGCTCGATGCCTGGCTCGCCACCGGTGCGCCACCTGCCGAGCTGGCCGAGCTCCCGCCCGCGGTCGGCGAGATGTTCATCTACGAGGCGATGAAGCTGGTCGAGGCCGATCACGACATGTCTGACGCCGAGATGCGGATGATCGAGGATCTGGTGGCGCGCGTCGCGAAGAAGCACGAGCCCGGCACCAAGGTCGCGCAGGTCGCGATCGTCAAGCGCCCGTCGTGATCGCGCCGTTTGTCTGATCCCGGTTGACCTGCCACACTGCGGACCCCTTCCGATGTCCGACTACGAGATCTTCGAGACCGACGGCGTGCCGATCAAGGCATGGACGCGCGGCGTCACCATCGAGGCGTCCGCGAAGCGCCAGCTCGAGAACCTCGCGCGGCTACCGATCGTATTTCGCCATGTCGCCGTGATGCCGGACGTGCACTTCGGCATCGGCGCGACCGTCGGCAGCGTGGTCGCCACCGAGAAGGCGATCATCCCCGCGGCGGTCGGCGTCGATATCGGCTGCGGGATGATGGCCGTCGAGACCACGATGGAGGCCAAGCAGCTTCCCGATTCGCTCAAGCAGCTGCGGCTCGCGATCGAGAAGGCGGTGCCGCACGGCCGCACCAACGATGGCCGCAAGGGCGATCGCGGCGCGTGGCGCAGCGTGCCCGAAGCACCGAGCGTGGCGTGGCGCGAGCTGTCGCGCGAGTACAAGCGGCTGTCCGACAAGCACCCGAAGCTCGGCCAGGGCAACGACGTCAATCACCTCGGGACGCTCGGCACCGGCAATCACTTCATCGAGGTCTGTCTCGATGAACGCGATCGCGTGTGGTTCATGCTGCACTCCGGCTCGCGCGGCGTCGGCAACCGGATCGGCTCGTACTTCATCGAGCTCGCGAAGCGCGACATGCAGCGCCACGTCAAGAACCTGCCGGACAAGGACCTCGCGTATCTCGAGGAGGGCACGCGCCACTTCGACGATTACGTCGAGGCGGTGAGCTGGGCGCAGCGCTACGCGATGACCAATCGCCAGCTGATGATGGATGCGGTGGTCAAGGCGGCGCGCAAGGAGGACTGCGGCTTGCCGGCGTTCGAGCTCGGCGAGACCGCGGTCAACTGCCACCACAACTACGTGACCACGGAGCACCACTTCGGCCGCGACGTGTTCGTCACCCGCAAAGGTGCGGTGCGCGCGCGGCTCGGCGATCTCGGCATCATCCCGGGCTCGATGGGCGCCCGTAGCTATATCGTGCGTGGCAAAGGCGAGCCGCAGTCGTTCTGCTCGTGCAGCCACGGCGCCGGGCGCTTGATGTCGCGCGGCGAGGCGAAGCGGAAGTTCTCCGTCGAGGATCACGCGAAGGCGACCGAGGGCATCGAGTGCCGCAAGGATGCCGACGTGATCGACGAGACGCCGATGGCGTACAAGCCGATCGACAAGGTGATGGCGGCGCAGGCTGACCTCGTCGAGGTCGTCCACGAGCTGCGCCAGGTCGTTTGCGTGAAGGGCTGACATGCGGCGCTACAAGTCCGTCAACATGACCCCCGAGGCGATCGAGCAGTACGAGATCGGGCTCGCCGACGACGGCAACTTCATGTGGCTGGTCACGCGCTCGGACGAGTCGGGCACCGCCAGTCACACCGCGCGTGGCACGTGGACGCGCAGCGGCGATATGCTGGTGTTCGAGATCATCGATCGCTCCGGCGACTGCGCGCTTCCAACGACAGGCACCTTGCGCGGCGACCGCCTCGAGCTTGTAGGATTCGGGACCTTCGGATGAGCAAAGGATTCATCGCCTACTTCTATTTCTCGCGCGGGAACGAGAGCTTCAACCTCGAGCTGGCGCACGGCGATTACACGTTCGTTTGGTTCGCGCGTATTTACGACGGCAAGGGCGGCAGCACCTCCAGGGAAGCGCACGGCCGATGGACGCAGACAGGCGACGACATCACCTTCGTCGTCGAGCACGTGGAACCGGGCTGCCCGGTTCCGACCCGGGCAACCGATAAACCATGCTCGGTCGAGGTCGAGGGCTTCGGCGAATTTCAGCTGGATCGATGACGGTCGAGATCGACGGTAGTCACGGCGAGGGCGGCGGGCAGATCCTGCGGACGTCGCTCGCGCTCTCGATCATCACCAACCAGCCGCTGGTGATGCGGAACATCCGCGCCGGGCGAGCGAAGCCCGGGTTGCGGAGGCAGCACCTGACCTGCGTGCAAGCGGCGGCCGCGATGTGCAACGCGGAGCTGCGCGGTGCCAGCGTCGGCTCGCAGCACCTCGAGTTCACGCCGCGCGAAGCGAACACCGCCAGCGAGCTCGCGTTCGACATCGGCACCGCCGGCTCGACCACGCTCGTCGTGCAGACCATCTTGATCCCAGCGATCGTGGCGCGCCGCCCGCTGCGGTTCACCGTCCAGGGCGGCACGCATAACCCGATGGCGCCACCGTTCGACTTCCTCGATCGCGTGTTCGCGCCGCACCTGCGCGCGATGGGTGCGCGCGTCGAGCTGTCCCTCGAGCGCCACGGCTTCGTGTCGGGGCCGCCGCCGGGACGCGACAAGCGCGACTTCTACGATCGCGAGGTCAGCGAGCGCGGCAAGCTCGCCGTGTCGATCGAGCCACCACTCGCGGACACGCTGGCGCATCTCGATCTGACGACCGCGGGTCCGGTCACCTCGCGCCATGCGGTTGCCCTGATCGCCGGACTGCCGACGCACGTCGCGACGCGCGAGCTCGACGTCGTCAAGGAGCGGCTCGGCTTCGCACCGTTCGAATGCGAGGTGCGGGAGCTACGCGGTGGTCCGGCCAATCTGTTGATGCTCGAGATCGAGCGCGGCGCGATGCGCGAGCTGGTCACCGTGCACGGCGAGAAGGGCTTGCGCGCGGAGACGGTGGCGCAACGTGCGTGCGACGAGCTCGCGGCGTTTCTCGCCGCTGATGTTCCCGTCGGCGAGCACCTCGCGGATCAGCTGTTGCTCCCGATGGCGATCGCGGGCGGCGGAAAGTATCGGTGCGCGACGCCATCGCTTCACGCGACGACGAATATCGACACCATCGCGAAATTTCTTTCGGTGCCGATTCGCGTCGAGCCCGAAGGCGCGACTGCCGTGATCTCGATCGGTTGATCGAGATCGCGCAAGCAAGCACACGCTTCGCACTCGCGAAGAAGGCGGAATAGGTTCGACCGCTGGCGCGAATCCGCAAGCGGTAAACGATCACCTGTAACAGTGCTCAGTTGTAGGTGCACACACTTTTGTGCAAGCTCCGCCGCGATGGAACGCGTGGGCCGTTTCGAGCTCGTCCAGCACCTGGCGAGCGGAGGAATGGCCGACGTCTACCTCGCTCGCAACACCGGGCTCGGTAGCTTCGAGCGCAAGGTCGCGATCAAGACGCTCCGTCCGTGCGACGACAACTACGTCGCGATGTTCCTCGACGAGGCGCGCATGCTCGGCCGCCTCTACCACCGCCACATCGTGCAGGCGTACGAGGTGGATCGCACCGACGAGGACATGCACTACCTCGTCATGGAGTACGTCGATGGCCACACCGTGCGGCGCCTGCTGCAGGAGGCGGTGCATCGCGACGTGCTGGTGCCGCTCGACGTCTCGTTGACGATCGCCACGTCGGTGGCGGCGGCGCTGCATCACGCGCACGAGCACGACATCATCCATCGCGACGTCTCGCCATCGAACGTGCTCGTCGGTTACGACGGTGCGGTCAAGCTGATCGATTTCGGCATCGCCAAGGCGCAGGACCGCTGGACGCGCACCGAGGTCGGCTTCGTCAAGGGCAAGGCCGGCTACATGGCGCCCGAGCAAGTGCGCGGCTACGACGTCGATCGTCGCACCGACGTGTTCGCGCTCGGCATCCTGCTGTACGAGCTCACCACGCGACGCCGCGCGTATCCCGCGGGTGCGGCCGAGGAGCAGCTGCGGATGTTCTCGGAGCGCACGATCGCGCCGCCCGCCCTCGTCATCGAGGGTTATCCGCGCGAGCTCGAGCGGATCGTGATGACCGCGCTCGAGGAGGATCCGGACGATCGCCACCTCGATGCGCGAACGATGCAGCTCGCCCTCGAGAAGTTCGCGGCCGACATGAACATCGCGCTCGGCGGCGAGGCCGTGACGCGCGTGCTCGAAGGCTGGTTCCGGACGCGCGCGGTCACCGAGATCGATGGCGAGGAGTACACCGCACCGTACGAGCTCGACGAGCTCGACATCTCGGTGGAAGAGCTGATCGCGATGAGCACGCCGACCCCGGTGTGGGCGCGCAGCTGATGCGCTCGACGTTGATCGCGCTCGGTGCGCTCAACGGTGCACTCTCGGTCGCGGCCGGTGCGTTCGGCGCGCACGGCTTGCGCGAGCGCCTCGACCGCGGCGCCCTCGACATCTTCGAGACCGGCGCGCGCTACCAGATGTATCACGCGGTCGCGATGATCCTCGCCGGGCTCGTCGCCGCCAAGGGCATCTCCGGCGCCACCACCGCCGGCTGGTTGTTCCAGATCGGCATCGTCCTGTTCTCGGGCTCGCTGTACGCGCTCGCGCTCACCGACGTGAAGGTGCTGGGTGCGATCACGCCGATCGGTGGTGTGGCGATGCTCGCCGGGTGGGTGTGGCTCGCCTATACCGCCTGGCGAGGCTAAACGCCCCAGTAGATCCTCGTCGAGAGCCATGCGTTGGACGGCAGTCCAACCCACAAGCGAGGAATGCATGGTGACTCGTCCGTCTCGATCGGTGTTCCGCAACCCAGCTGCGGTCGCGGTGTCCTTGTTCGTTCTGCTGTTCGCGCTGCTCGGCAGCGCGTTCGCCGAGGCACCGGTGCTGGACGAGCTGCCGCAGCAGCAGCGCATCCCTCGCCAGCCGCGCGCACCGCGCCCGACCACACCGGTCAAGCACGACACCAAGTTCCGCGCGGTCCCCGGTGCGCCGCTCGAGATTCGCGCCACCACCTACGACGGCTCGACGAACGGCACGCTGACCGTCGAGGTACGCAACAAGAGCAAGACCGCGCAGAAGTTCTCGGCGACCGGTCTCTACTTCGTGCCCGAGGGCGATCCCGACAACGCGCCGCAGCGCCTCGGTGCCGTCGGGCCGATGCAGATCACCAAGGGCGACAGCAAGGAGCAGACCGAGCTCGTGATCGCCGCCGGCGCCACCGTCGAGGTCAAGCTCGACGTGTTCTGCATCGATTCGCACCGGTCGAGCCCGTCGCCCCAGAACGTGTTCAACGTCGGCGCCTCGCGGATGCCGAAGGAGCTGGCGGCCACCATCGAGGGCAGGGCCGAGACCGCGGTGCGTGCAAAGCGTGCCTCCGGCGATCGCGCTCCGCGCCCGGCGGCCAAGAGCGAGATCCAGTCGGAGGTCTGGAAGTCGCGCGACGCGAAGTGGATCAAGCTCGACGGCGAAGGTCTCCAGGAAGCGACGAAGTAAGGCGTACACTCGGTCGATGCACCGACCGCTGCTGTGCATCCTGTTGCTGACCGGCGCCGACGCTGCTGCCGATCGCCGGCGCGAGATCGAGAAGGCGGTCGGGGCAGCGCGCCTCCAGAAACGCGACGTCCGGCCGACGATGAAGGCGATCTTCCCGGCGCTGACCACCTGTTACCAGCGGGTGGTCGAGCGCGATCCGCAGATCCGCGGCGTGGTGAACACCGAGCTGGTGATCCGCAACGCTCCGGGGCTCGGCCTGACGCTCACCGTCGAAGGCTTCGACACCCACGGTTCGCTCGGCAGCTCGAAGCCGTTCCTCGCGTGCGTCAAGCGCGTGTTCGAGGCGAAGGTGCTCCCACCGATCGCCCCTCGCGGCAGCGTGCGCGTGACCTATCCGGGAACCTT
This sequence comes from Pseudomonadota bacterium, assembly GCA_023430775.1. Classification (GTDB taxonomy): domain Bacteria; phylum Myxococcota_A; class Polyangia; order Haliangiales; family Haliangiaceae; genus JABFXX01. The sequence continues at coordinate 5,863 of JAEYYY010000274.1, read as the reverse complement.
CACCACCGAGCCCGTCGACAATCACGACCTGTCGCTCGTCGAGAGCGCCGATCGCGCGCTCGCGTCGAAGCGCTGGGCCGAGGCGCTCGCGGATGCCACGCGGGGGCTCGAGCAGACATTTCTCGACGGCCCACCGCGCCGGCGGCTGATCGAGATCGGTGGCGTCGCGGCATGCGAGCTGAAGGATCGGAAGGCAGCCCGACGCCACTACCGGCTCGCCTCGCCGGAATTCGAGGATCGGATCGCGAGGACGTGTGCAGCCAGGGGCCTGACGCTCGATTAGACCGGCGGATTGACGTCGCTGGTCGACAGCGATTCCTCGGCGGTGCCTTCGACGATCTGCATCGCCAGCTTCGCCGGCATCGCGAGCTGTCCTTCGGGGAACTTGATCGCGTACGGCACCGGCATGTCCTTGGTGTCGACCCAGCGGCCACCGCGCGGGCGCGAGATCTCGCCGGCGAGCGCCGCGAGCTCGAGCACCGCGGTCCAGTACTTCGCCGGGTCGGCCTCCTTGTCGAGCACTGCCTTGCCGCGGCGGGTCTCGAGCGTCTTCAGCGCGCCGGGGAGATCCGCCGCACCGACGCTGGCGCGCAGGTGATAGGCGAGCGACGCGAATGCCTGATCGATGGTCGCCGCGACGGAGGCGGGCTGCGCCGGCACCTTGATCGTGTCGCCGCTGCGATCGCAGCTCGCGGCACCGGCGCGGGTCACCGCGTCGAGCAGGAAGTCGGGCAGCGCTGGCCCGGCGGCGTAGCGGATCTCGCCCTTGCCGTCGAACTTGAGCTCGAGCACGCGCTTCGCGTTGAGCACGCGCGCGACGGCCATCAAGATCGACAGGCTCGGCACCACGGACATCGCGCCGAGGTTGCGCTCGTCCTCGACGAGCACGATGGCGCCACCGTTCGGCTGCGGTTTCACGCGATCGACCTTATGGAGTCGGGCCCACACGCGTGCACCTTACGACAGATTCCGGCTCGCCGGACTGCTGGCGAACCGACCCGCAACGCGGTAAGCAGCGCCGGTGAGTCGGCTCGGCGAGCTGCACGCGAAGGTCGACGGGTTCTTCGCCCGCGTCGCCGCGCGGCACGGTGACGACATGCAGTGCGCCACCGGTTGCAGCGACTGCTGCCACGTGCGGCTGACGGTCACCCAGGTCGAGGCGGCTGCGATCCGGGAGCTGGTCGCCGGCTGGTCGCCGGTGCAGCGCGCCGCGCTCGCCGCCACCGGGCCGGAGGATCGCTGCGCCGCCCTCGATACGGATGGGCGGTGCAAGATCTACGAGGCGCGGCCGATCGTGTGCCGCTCCCACGGGGCACCGATCCGGATGCGAAGGGATTCCCTTCCCGTCATCGAAGCCTGCTTCCGGAACTTCACGGCCAGCGAGCCGGCCCCCGACTGCGTCCTCGACCAGGAGACCCTGTCGGCCCTCACCCTCGCCGTGGATCGGGATGCCGGTGGGACGGGCGACCGGGTCGACCTCGCGGGACTGGTGAGCGAGCTGGCTCGCGTGTAGAGTGCGCCGCCTTTCATGCCCGACGAAGACTTCCTTCCGCTCGACCATCCCCGCTTCAAGCAGGTGTCCGCGGCGATCTTTCTTCGCAAGCTCGCGCCCGATTGCATGGAGCACCGCTGCACGATGGTCGACCTCCATCAGGAGAAGCTCGACGCGTGCTGCCAGTACGGCTGCGATGTCGATCTGAAGGAGCGCGAGAACATCCTCGCGCACCGCGATGACATCCGCGCGCTGCTCCGGGACGAGGCCAAGGACCTGGCGTGGTTCGGCACCGAGGAAGAGGTCGATCCCGATTATCCGTCGGGCAAGTGCGTGCGCACCGAGACGTTCAACGGCGGCTGCATCTTCCTCGCGCACGACAAGCGCGGGTGCGCGATCCATCGCTCGGCGATTGAGTCGCTTTCGCGACCCGAGACCAGCTGGGACTTTCGCGGTACCAAGCCGGCGATCTGCCGGTTGTTCCCGCTGACCTACGATCGCGAGTGGATCGAGATCGCCGAGGAGTATCCCGAGTACTCGTGCGCGCACGTCGAGGGACCGTCGCTGTATCGGATCACGCGCGACACGCTCGCCGAGCTGTTCGGTCAGGAGCTCGTCGAGGCGCTCGATCGCGTCGAGATGCAGGTGCTGGCAAGCGCACCGAAGATGTTGCCGGTCGTCAAGGCCACGGCGTCGGTGTAGCGGTAGCGCGCTCCCACCTGCGAGTACGTCGGCGCCGAAATCTCCTGTGACCGATGCTCGTGGCGACCCCACGAGTACTGGCATGAGAGCACTCACCAGCCTGGTTCTGGCCTCGACTCTGATCGCGTGCGGCAGTGACGGGATCGATTCCGACGAGGAAGCGCGGCGCGCATACCTCGCGCTCGACGAATCGATCGCGAAGTCCCTGCAGCTCGGCTTCGATGGCTTCAACGAGGCGAGCAGCGCGAACATCGCGCCCCAGGTCACCGTGGGCGATGGTTCGGGCGAGCTGACGATCACCGGCCAGGTCGATCAGGGCGCGTCCGCGAACAAGGGCATGCGACTTCGCGTCGGCATGGTGGACTACACGGACGGCGAGATCCTGATCGACCCCGACGGCGATGACACGTTCCTCGTGGTCTTCAACACCGACCCCGATCCGGCGCTGCAACCGTCCCTCGATCTGATGCTGATGAACATCCCGACCGGGACGCTGCAGGGGGCGCTGTCGGGTGTCTACGTGATGGATGGCGATCTCGAGGGTGTCGCCGAGATCGACCTGACGTTCAGCGGCCAGCTCCAGGAGGATGGGGCCGGCGGGGTCGAGCGTGTGCCCGGCTCGACCACGGTCACCGGCACGGCGACCACCGACGACGACGGCGTCTTCGACGTCGACATCACGCTGTAGCGCCCGCTGGCGTACCATCGGCCCGGGTGGCCGACGACGACGCGAAGAAGACCCGGTCCGAGCGGCCCTCGAAGCGTCGCGACGATCCGCAGCCCGATGCGGCGACCGAGCCCGCGGTGATCGAGACGAAGCCGGCGAGCACGCTCGATGCCGCTCGCCGCTACCTGTTCGGTCCGGAGATCGCGCGCGGCGGCATGGGCCGCGTCGTCGAGGCCACCGATACCGTGCTCGGTCGCAAGGTCGCGCTCAAGGCCGCGCTCGCCTCGGAGCCGGAGGCGATCCGCCGGTTCGCGCGCGAGACGCAGGTCACCGCGCGGCTCGAGCACCCGTCGATCATCCCGGTCTACGACGCCGGCAAGACCGCCGATGGCGTGCCGTTCTACGTCATGCGCAAGGTCGCCGGTCGCCCGCTGTCGGAGCTCGTGCAGGAGCGGCGCACGATCGACGAGCGCCTCGGCCTGCTGCCGCACGTGCTGGCCGCCGTCGATGCCGTGGCCCACGCCCACGGCCGCGGCGTGCTGCATCGCGATCTCAAGCCGGCCAACATCCTCGTCGGCGAGCTCGGCGAGACCGTGGTGATCGACTGGGGGCTCGCGAAGATCATCGACGATGCAAACGAGATCGCGCCGGGGATCGAGGATCCGGCGGCAGGGCACAGCACCTCGCTGAAGACGCGCGCCGGTCAGGTCGTCGGCACGCCCGGCTTCATGGCGCCTGAGCAGCGCCGCATGGCCGCGATCGCGCCGCCTCAGCAGTCCCAGGAAGGCGCGCCACAGCACGCCAAGTCGGTCGCAACGGCGGCGGTCGAACAGCCGTCGGTGGTGCCACAGCCTGCGCCGGTTCATCCGGCAAATTCCGAGCCCGCGCGTGGCCCAAGCGGTTCGGCGCCTGCCAAACCATCGGTTCCTGAGCATAGCGCGAACGCCACGTCAGCCGCCGCCTATGGCAATCCGCATATCGCGGCCAGCGAACGCTGGGCCGATCCGCCGCCGCTGAGGTTTCCCGATAGGCCAGCTGCCGAGAAGCTGGCGGCAGCCCCAAAGGTTGGCGGCAGCGATCCATTGCCGTGGGTCGGACCCGTTCAGCAACAGGCGTTGCCGCCGCCGCAGATAGACGAGCCGGCCGCGCAGCCGGTCGAGCCGGAGCCGCCGCAGCAAAAGGTCGTCGTGCCAGAGCCTTTGGCCGAGCCTGAACCGCCAGCCCCGGTCATCCAAGCGGCGCCGCAGATCGAGACTGTACCCGTCGCGCCTCAGCCGATCCGCGTAAGCGAAAACCGCAGCGAGCTGAGCGAAGAGGAAGCTAAGCTGCTGCCGATCGCCGGCTGGTCGTCGATCATCGCGCCAACCGAGCCGAAGATCAGCGCCACGTTTGACATCGCGCCGCTGCGTGCCTTCACCGTCCTGACCTCGCAATGGCGCGATTTCCGCCCGGAGCGCGATTTCACCATTCTGCTGGTTGGACTGACGCTGTTGTCGGGACTGATCTCCGGCGCGGGATGGTTCGCTACGCGTGTGCGGCGTGAACGGGCGGAGACCTCCGTCATGCCGTATCGCCGCGTCGAACCGGACGTGGGGCGGCGGTCTGCGTCGCCATCATCGTCTGCCGTGATGCTGCGGCCTTCGACGATGCTGACGCCGCAGGACGAACGCATGTGCACCGAGCTGTGCAAGACATCGCACACGATGCTGCGGCAGATCGAGAGCAGTGTCGACAGCCTCAACGGCGTCGCGCCGTTGCGCCGCGTTCTGCAAAAGGAAATGCGCCATCTCGAACAATTCCTGACGGCCGTCATGACGGCGCAGCCGGCGGAAGTCGAAGAATGGCGGCGGATGCGCAATCGCCTGCAGCGCATCGTCAAGGAGCTGCATCGCCTGAAGGAGATCGTGGACGGTGCGCAGCGTAGCCTTTCGGGGGCGGGCTTTTCGGGACGCGAGCCACCGCGTGATCGCCATGAAGCCTATGAATTGCTCGGCGTGAATGCCGATGTCAGCCCAAAGACGCTGAAGAAGCTGGTCGATGCCCTGCGAGCCTGCTGGCATCCGGATCTGGCCAAAGACGATGCCGACCGGGTGGTGCGTGAGGAGCGCATGAAGCGCATCAATATCGCCTGGGATATTCTCGCCGAGAAGCGACAGGAAACCTGATCGCGTCCGATTCGCAATTTCAATGAATGGTCAGCGAATAATCATCCGGCGTTAATGCCGGCCTCAAACACTGTCATAAAATCATTTGAACGGCGATCATTCCGCCGCGCGATGAATTCTGTTTGGCTCCAGAGATGAAAAACAATAACCCGCCCGGCTTTCGCTCGGACGGGCTATTCATTCCGGTAGTCATCTTGCCCGTAGGCAGAGAATCTCATTCAGCTCGCTGCGCGCGCGGCGCTGTTCGGCGAGGTGAGCTGTGGCGCGATCTCGGAGGCATCTTTCACCTTGCGCGAGCGGCCATCAAAGCTGGCGCCCTGGTCGATCGCCAGAGCCTGGCTGTGGATGTCGCCCTCCACCACGGCGCTAGCATGCAGCACGACGCGCGAGCCCAGGATCGCGCCCTGGACGCGGCCGTAGACGTCGACCGTCTCGGCGGCGATGGTGCCGCTGATGATGGCTTCCTCACCGACGGTGAGTTTCATGCTGTGCAGGTCGGCCTGGATATTGCCATTAACCCGCAGCGATCCCTGGCAGCGGATCGTGATGGCCTGTCCCTCGATCGTCAGGTCGTTGCCGATCACCGACTCGCTGGCATCCTGGCCCGATGCGCCAGACACACCGTTAGACCGGAGTGGCGTCGGCGTAGGCGCGCCGCTCGGCGCCTGATCCATTGTTTTGATCTGCAAGGCGTCGAGATTTGCGGGTCTTGCTTCGGGTTTACGATTGAACACCATACTGAACTCCCCTCGGCTGGCGTGCCGCGCGACTTTCCGGCGCCCAAATGGTCGAATTGTGTCGAACGGACTGCAAAACAACCAGACGACGGAGGTATTC
>JAEYYY010000251.1 GCA_023430775.1 Pseudomonadota bacterium | reverse complement strand
TAGCTGCCGCCGCCGCTCGGCTCGAGCTCGCCGCTCGGCGGTGGCTCGACGGCGACCTCGCCACGCGGCGCGTAGTCGGCAGGGTCGCGGCGGGGCAGGCGCAGATCGATCTGCGGAGCTGGTTCGCGCCGCGAGCTTCGCATCGCGAACAGCGGGTTGACGGCACCTGGATCGATCTCGCGACAGGAGTCGCCGTGGCAGGGCGAGGGCTCGACCTCGGTGGCGCTGGTCGCGGATCGGGTCGAGGCGTCCACGCGCGGCTGGCGGGTCGGCTCGGCCGGCAACGCGGGCTCGCTCGCCGCCGTCAGGCTCGCGAGCTGCGCCTCGTCGAGCATCGCGACAGCCATCGGCTCGGCGAGAGCTTCCGGTTCGACCACCACGATCTCGATGCTCGGCGCCCGCGGCAGCTCGCGCTCCTCCTCGGCGTCGAGATAACGGGCGAGGGACACGGCTCCGCCCAGCAGGACGTGAATCCCGATGGAGATCCAGACGGCCGGACCCAGACTCCGCACGGTAGTTGGACCACTATCCATGCGAAAGCGTTGCCAGGTGGGGTGATTCGACACCTGACAGCGGGCCACTGACACATCAGGCAGCCATGACCTTTTCGGTGACCCCATGATCGCGAGCCTGCTCGCACGGTTATTCCGGCCCGGGCCGGGTGCCGACCTCCGCGCTGCCCTGAAAGGCGATAAGCAGGCCATCGAGCGCTTTTACGAGGCGCACGTCGATGGCCTGTATACCTTCGTCTACTACCGTGTCGGCCGCGACACGTCGCTGGCCGAGGACGTCGTCCAGGAGACCTTCACGATCGCGCTGTCGCGGCAGGCCGACTACAACCCGGAGCGGGGATCGGTCTCGAGCTGGCTGACGGTGCTGTCGCGCAACGTGATCCGCGATCACCTGCGCGCGCATCGCCGCAGCGACGAGCTCGCTCAGACCTGGGACAAGATCGACGCGACGCTCGCGCAGACGTTCGCGGCGATGGCCGAGCGGCCGTTGCCCGGTGAAGTGCTCGAGCGCGCCGAGACCCGCGACCTCGTCCACATGGCGGTCGCCAATCTCCCGGAGCAGTATCGCAACGCGCTGACGCGCAAGTATGTCGACGGCGAGAGCCTCGAGACGCTGGCAGGCGAGCTCGGGATCTCCGTCGATGCAACCAAATCTCTACTCGCACGGGCTCGCCGCGCGTTCCGCGACACGTTCGCGACGCTGTCGGCCAACCTGGCGGAGGTCGCCTGATGTCGAAGAAGTCTGATCCCAACGTGCTCGAGCAGAATGTCTCGACGCTGCTCGAGGCCGGCGGTGAAGCACCGCGGATCGCCGATCCAGCGCGGGCGCGGATTCGCGTCGCGCTGATGGAGAAGCACGGCGTCGAAGGCAAGGCGCGCTCGCGCCTGCGCTCGCCGGTGTTCGCGGTCGGCCTCGGCCTCGCCGCTACCGCCGCGGGTGCGCTCGTGGTGACCCGGATCGCGGGTAGTGGCGACGACACCACCACGACGCCCGACGGTGCGATGGAAGGCGCGATGTGGATCGCGCACGAGACCGGCAAGGTGACCAAGGTCGGCGCGCGCAAGCTGCGCGTCGAGGGCGCCGCGCTGATCGATGTCGAGCCCGGCAAGGGCACGTTCACCGTCGAGACCGCGCAGGGCACGATCGAGGTGATCGGCACGCGCTTCCTCGTCGATGCGCAGGCCGACAAGACGAGCGCGGCGGTCGTGCGCGGCTCGGTCAAGCTGGCCTCCGATGCGGGCAGCGTGGTGCTGCACGCCGGCGAGCAAGGCATCGCCGAGCACGCGCGTCCGCCGGTGCGGATGCCGGCGCCGCGACTCTCCCACCTCGTGAGCTGGGCCGAAGGCGCGCGCAAGAAGCTCGAGAAGAACGTCAAGGCGCTGCGCAACGGGACCCTGTTCGCGCGCGAGCCGAACAACCCGTGGGTGCCCGAGACGCCGCTGCCGATCGTCAAGCTCGGCGTCGATGTCGTCGTCGAGAACCAGGTCGCGCGCGTCGCGATCGATCAGACGTTCCACAACCCGAACCCGCGGGTGATGGAAGGCATGTACCGGTTCGCGATCCCGCCCGATGCGTCGCTGCAGCGGCTCGCGATGTACGTCGACGGCAAGCTGACCGAGTCGGCCGTCGTCGAGCGGATGGCGGCGCGGCGGATCTACGAGGACGTGGTGTATCGCCGCCTCGATCCGGCGCTGCTCGAGTGGGCCGGCACCGGCCGGCTGTCGCTCAAGGTCTATCCACTTCCCGCACAGCAGGACAAGCGCCTGCTCATCGCCTACACGCAGAGCCTGCCGAAGCTGTACGACGACTACACGCTGACGGTGCCGCTGCCCGAGGTCGACCTCCCGGTCGGCGAGCTCGGGTTCGACGTCCGCATGAAGGGCTGTGCGAACTGCGAGGTGAAGTCGACCTCGCACGCGATCGAGGTCAAGCGCAGCGGTAGCGACGCGATCATCAACTTCCGCCGCGGCAACGTCGAGCTCGGCGATTCGCTCGTGCTCCACGTCCGCGATACCCGCAAGAACCCGGTCGTCGCGTCGTTCACGCAGGGTGGCGACAGCTTCCACATGGTGCGCGCGCGCCCCGAGCTGAAGGCGGCCGCCCCTGGTGCCGCGAAAGAATATCGCAACAAGACGTGGGTGATCCTCGACGACGTCAGCGCGTCGCGCGACGCGATCACGCGCCGCGCCCAGCACGACCTGATCGACGGGTTCCTGCGCGAGCTCGACGAGGATGATCGCGTCGCGATCATCGCGTTCGATGTCGGTGCGCGCACCAAGCTGGCGCCGACGCGCGTGCTCGATGTCGATCGCCGCGCCGTCCGCGCCGCGCTGAGCGAGGAAGGCAACATCGGCGCGACCGACTTCGGCGTCGCGCTCGACGCGGCCCTGAAGACCCTCGCTGGGGTCGATCCGCAGGATGCCAACATC
>JAEYYY010000151.1 GCA_023430775.1 Pseudomonadota bacterium | reverse complement strand
CGTGGCGAATGCGGTCGGTCGGCTCCGTGATCGCGCGATCGAGGATCAGGGTCTCGTCGCGCATCAGGCGCAGCCGCGCATGCTCCGCAATCTACCCCTGACTCTTGGGTCGGATTTGACACCCGTGCTCTCGTCGAGTGGAACGCTCAGCTCCTCATCTTCCACCGCTCGAATCAACGGATCCCGTGCGACGAAGATGTCAGGTCTCGCAGGCCAGCCGTTGAGGCTGATTTTGTAGAGCCCAAAGTCGCTGCACACGACCTCGGCGGAGATCGAGCCGTCGTCTGCTTTCAAGACTCCTGCGCCGACACAGAGACACTCGGGCAACGCCCACGGCTCAGACTCACCCGGTATTGCGTTCCACCTCTCAACACCGGCTCGCAGCCGTTCCAGATGCGCGCTGTTCGAGACGGCATAGAAACAACGGCGCCGATGATCGTCCCATCGAATTCGTTCGGTCTCTGCCTCTATGGCCTGCATCCCAACCCGCCTGCGCCAATAGTCTTGAAGGCTCACCGTTCGATGCTAACCGATCGCTCTTCTGTCGGTGGTTGCACGCTCGCAGCTCCGGAGAGCGGTGCACTCATGAGCGAAAGAGAGAAGAGCGGCGAAGTTAAGCCGGAAGAGAGCCGCGTCTCGGTAGCCGTCAAGAAATGGCTTGAGCAACAGGGCTACCCGCTCGAAATGAAGGTTGCCGCAGCGTTCACGCGAGCTGGGGCTGTCGTCACGCAATCCGGCTACTTCCTAACCCCCGAAGGCAAAGGAAGAGAGATCGACGTCGAGGTGAGGTACTGGCTCACGATAAAAAGGCGAGCACTCGTCGATCGCCAGCGTGCCGTCGGCGAGCCAGCTGATGCGAGCCGGATTGGTCGTTGGGAGCTTTCGCGCACGAGGGCTCCGGCAGTATCGCGAACGGCGACGCGGTCGGGGGACGAGAGCACTAGCGATCCGTTCGGCCCGGACTCGCTCCACCAGCACCGACGGTTCCGTGCACCTATAAGACACGCATCGCGACACTCGCAGCGCTCCAGAGCTACGAGCGCTTGTCGACGAGCGACCTCCGTCGCCAGTAGAATGAAGCCGCGCTCGATGATCAATTTGATCAGCATTGCTCTTCGCAGAACATGCCGTCTCGAGGGTTTACATCTGCACCTCGTCCTTGCGAGTCTTCATTGCGGTTGTCCCGGATGGTCGCAGACGCCAATGCGCGTTACGGAGTCCAGACCGGATGCTGCTGGGCATCCAGGTTGCAAAACGTCCTCGAGGCTTATCCGAGACGAGGGAGAAGGCCACCGAGGAGCAGACTTCGCGATCTGCGAGGGCGAAGCGGTCGTCGCGATTGCAGACGGCGTGACGGTGTCGGTGGTCCGTGGTGAGGGCGACGAGTGACGAGTATCGAGGGGACACGCTTCTCGTCAAACACAGACTCGACAACGGCAACCCGATACTGGTCTCGTACACGCATCTCTCCAACGTCGCCCTCGAAAAGGGCTCGAGTCTCCGACGCGGCCAGAGGTTAGGTGGTCCGTGGAGACCTCTCTCGGCAATGCCGGGACAATGGAAAGAACATGTTCATATCGAAATACTCGACAAGTCTTCAAATATTAAGATCGCGTCATTGTTGAATGGATGCCCGAGTGAAGTGTCTGAAGGATTTGTTTATCCCGTGTCGTGTTGACAGCAAACGCTTATTGAAACACGGCGACCGCGCGTTGCGCTGCGTCGACGATGCCGCCGAACAGCTTGCCCGACGTGGCGAGCAACACGATGCCGCCGAGCACCAGCACGGCGGGTAGCGAGATCGAGAACACGTTGACCGCCGGGGCGGCGCGGTTCATCACCGCGAGACCGATGTTGGCGACCAGCGCCGCGAGCACGATCGGGCCCGCGAGCGCGAGACCGTGACCGAACGCGGAGGTGGCGGCGCGCATCAGGCCGGGGCCGAGCAGCGCGACGTCGGTGAGTGTGGCCGGCGAGGCCGCGACACTGCGGACGATCGCTTCGAGGCCGCCCGCACCGAGGAAGGCGAGGCCGGCGATGGTGGCGAGGATGGTGCGCAGCGTGCCCGCGGATTCCTGCGCGCTGGCGTCGTAGGCGGAGGCGAAGCCGAGGCCGAGCGAGAGGCCCATCAGCTGGCCGGCGACCGCGACCTTGGCGAGTGCGAAGCGGGCGGTGGCACCGGTGATCAGGCCGGCGGCGATCTCGAGCGCGACGACCATGGGGAGCTCGGCGAGCGGGACGCCGGGGCGGTTGAGGCCGACGCCGATGGCGACCGCGATGACGAACACGAGGCGGGCGCGCACCGGTGTGCCGGAGTCGCCGATCACCGGCGCGGTGGCAGCGAGCGCCGAGCCGCGGACGAAAGCGGCGATCAGCGCACCGAGCGTCGCCTCGTCGAGGGTCATCGGGGCAGCGTGATCTCGCCGCGCTTTGCAGTCTCGGTCTGCGCGGTGAAGGCGGAGGTGGTGAACTTGCCGAGCCGATCGAGCGCCCAGTGACCGGCGAGCATGATGACGATGACCGCGACGGCGAGCTTGGGGACGAAGCCGAGGATCGATTCCTGGAGCTGCGTGGCGGTCTGGAAGATGGCGACGAGGAGGCCGACGATGAGGCCGGCGATCAGGAACGGTGCGGAGAGGGCGACCGTGACCTCGAGGGCTTCGCGCCAGAGATCGAGCAGCGACTGCGTGCTCACGAGACGCCTCGGAGGAGCGACTGCACGATCAGGTGCCAGCCATCGATCATCACGAACACGAGCAGCTTGATGGGCAAGGCGACGACCTGCGGAGGCACCATGACCATGCCGAGCGAGGTGAGGATCGTGGCGGCGAGCAGGTCGATGACGAGGAAGGGCAGGAGGATCGCGAGGCCGATCTTGAAGGCGGCGCGGAGCTCCGAGAGGATGAACGCGGGGATCGCGATGCGGAGCGGAACGTCGGCGGCGGTTTGCGGGCGCGGGCTATCGGAGAACTCGTAGAACAGCGAGAGGTCGGATTCCTGGGTGCGGCGGAGCAGGAAGTCGCGCAGCGGCGGCGTGGCCGCCTCGAACGCTTGCTTCTCGGTCATCTCGCCGGAGAGGTATTGCTTGCCGCCGGCGTCGTACATCTTCATGGCGACCGGGGCAGCCGTGAACACGGCCATGAACAGCGCGAGACCGACGAGCACCTGGTTGGGCGGCGCCGAGGGCGTGCCGATGCCGGTGCGAACGAAGCCGAGGACAACGACGAAGCGGACGAAGCTGGTGCACGAGAGGACGATCGCGGGGAGCAGCGTGACGACCGTGAGGAGCACGACCATCGAGACCGCACCCATCGCACCGGGCCCACCATTTCCCTGCGCGGCCTTGGTCGTGTTCTCCACGACCTGAACGGGGTCGACACCACCTGTCGTCAGGAACCACATCACCGGCGACCTCCCGCGGCGGCGAAGATCTCCTTGGCCCAGATGGCATCGGCGTCGAGGTCACCGGTGGCGACTTCTTCGTTGATGCCTTCGATGGTCGAGGCGCGCTCGCGGAGCTTGAGGATGCCGGCGACCGGCGACGACGTCTGCGCGCGCGCCGGCTTCTCGTTGCGGCTGTTCTCGAGTGCCTGCGCGAAAGGCATCGCCGCGGGTGTGCCCGTGCTCGTCGACGAGGAGTCGGACTTCTTCCACTGACCCAGCATGCGAACCTGCTGCGGCGTGACGGCGACGACCATCTCGCGGCCACCGGCGTTGAGCCACACCACCTTCGCCTTCGAGCCGAGCGAGCGCTGGGCGATGACATCGATCGTGGTGGATTGCGCGATGCCGGCCTTCTTCTTCTTCTTCATGAACCAGGCGCCGAGGGCGATCGCCCCGAGGCCGGCCATCGCGTAGAACGAGAAGTTGCTGCTCGGCTCTTCGGGCGCGAGGAACGACTTGTTGTCGTCGGACTTCGCCGGCGCTTCCGGCTTCACTTCCGGCTTGGCTTCCGGCTCGACCTTCTGAGTGGCACCGGCGACCGGAGCTTCCGAGGTGTGCTCGACGAGCTTGGGCGCCGCGGGATCGGGACCGAACGGCTTGGGGCCGAGCTTCGCGGCGATCTCCTTCGGCAGCGTCGGCTCCGGGAGCACCACGCGGGCGTCGTCGGCGGGAACCTGCTTGGGGAACAGCAGGTGGAGGTCGTCGCCGACCTGGATCGCCTGCGCGAACCGCGACATCGTCTTCACCTGCGCGCGCTCGAGCGGCAGCTTGACCGACAGACGGCGCGGCGAGTAGCCGTCGAGCTCGACGACCTTGATCGGAAAGTTGCTGGGAACCAGTGCGGCGATCTTCGGCGTGCCGACGAGGTCGACCTCGAGGCGGGTCCGCGCCGGGTTGACGGCGGTGCGCGAAGCCTTGAGCTCGTGCGCGATCACCTCGATGGCGGTGCCGCGATCGATCACCTCGAACCGCGGCTCGGCGACCGCGAGGGTGCTGGAGGCCATGACAACGAAAAACGCCAGAGTCTTCATCTCAGTGGTCCTTGCCGCCGACGAGCTCGACGATGCGGATGCCGCACTTCTCTCCGACGGCGATCGCCTCGGCACGGGCGACCAGTCGGTTGTTGACGCGCACGTCGAGCGGCGAGCCGGTCGGCGTGTCGAGGGTGATGATCGAACCGGGCCCGAGGCGAGCCGCGAGCTCGGCGAGGTTCATGCGGATGCGACCGAGCTCGACGGTGACCTCGAGCGGGACATCGTGCAGCAGCGCTTCGAGCGCCTGGGGATCGAACTGATGCTCTTCAGCGGCTTCACTCATGACCTGCTCCCTTGTCCGTGAACGACTGACTCGATCTGGACGGCGAGGACGCCGCGGCACACGACCGGCCGCGCCCACGCCTTGAGCACGCCCCCGCAGTAGACGGGGACGCGCGAATCGACAAAATTCTGCAGCGTGAACTGGCTGCCGTTCTCGAGGCGGCGCAGCTCGCGCAGCTTCATGCGCAGCGTGCCGAGCTCGACGACGACCTCGACCTGCACGTGCGACAGCGCCGACGCGATCTTCTGCGCGTTGGCGCGAAACGCAGCGAGCGCGCCCGGCCGAGCGATCAGCCCGTCGGGACGCGCGTAGATCTGGATCCGACCGGAGACGCCGCCCGAGAACTGCAGGGCGACGCGCACGACGCTGCGCGCCTCGATCAACCGCTGCACCATGCCGAGGTCGGCCGACGGCGCGAGCTCCGACGAGAACACTTCGCCCCACGCCGCCGAGCACGCATCGAGAACGGACTTGCCGGCCGGCTGGAACAGCCTCAACGACAGCGCCGACGGAGCCCGGTTGGTATCCGACGTCGGCGCCGAAGCGCCGCAGCGACGAGCCGCGGCGATATCGATCACGCCACCGTGGGCGACGACGACGAGCTCGGCGTCATCCGACGACCGCATGCCACCGACCCAGCCACCGCGCAGCTCTTCCTTGACCGCGGCGCCGTCGATGATCTCGGCACCCGCCACATCGAGCTGCCAGGTGCCGGGGATGTGCGGCTTGAGGCCCCGCGTGATCGACCGGATGGTGCGGGTGGCGAGGCCGAGCAAAACAGGACGAGCCGACTCCGCGGTGCGGTCGTCGGCGATCAGTGCGAGGCGGGTCGGCGTGGTGTCGGCCGAGCCCTTCGAGGTCCGCGGCGCCGACTCGCGCATGGCGGACTGGATCGCTTCGATCTCTGCCGCTTCCAGGCCTTCGCTGCTCACGTCCTCGGGTTCTGCAGCGAGTGTGCCGCGCCAAGTTCGCGGCATCGTTCAGGTCGCCGACGAGGGTGTCGGCGACGTTGGCGTTACCTCTTCAGGTTCGCCACTTCCGCCATCATCTCGTCGGCGGTGGTGACGGTCTTCGCGTTCGCCTGGAACGCACGCTGGTAGGCGATCAACGTGACGAGCTCGGTGCCGAGGTCGACGTTGCTCTGCTCCAGAGCGCCCGACACCAACCCACCTCTCGCACCCGTCTGGGCGGTGTCGATCAGCGGCGGTCCCGAGTCGGCGGTCTCCGCCACCAGCCCGTCGCCGGAGCGCTCGAGACCCCCGAGGTTCGCGAAGTCGGCGAGCGCGATCTTCGCGAGGTCGACGCGGTCGCCGTTGTCGAACACGCCGGAGATCGTGCCGTCCTCGCGGATCGAGATGTCGGTGAGGTTGCCGAAGCCATGGCCGTTGAGCTCGATGCCCGCGACCGCCGATGCGCCGGAGAACTGCGTGGTGCCGGCGAGGCCGGTGCCGCCGCTCGCGATGTCGTCGCCGAAGTCGAACGAGATCGTCTGGTTCGGCGTCGCGCCGACGAAGCTCGCGCTCGAGCCGTTCACGGTCTGCGATTGCAGCTTGCCGGAGGTATCGAAGCTCATCGAGCCGCTCGCGACCTCGGTCAGCTGACCCGGCGTACCACCGGTGAGCTCGCCGCCGTCGGCCATCGCGTGCCACTCCCAGTTACCGCTGCCGTTCGCGCGGAAGTAGACCTCCACGCGATGCGCCTTGCCGAGCGAGTCGTACACCGTCGCGCTGGTCGCGTAGTTCGACGTCGTGTTCGGGTTCGCCGGATCGAACGCGGCCGGTGCGGTCGCGTTGGCGTCGAGGTTGAGTGTCATCTTCGCGGTCGTCGTCGGCACCGGGGCCGACTGGCGCGCACCGAGCGGGAGATCGCCGGGCGTGGTCGCGACATTGCCGTTGGAATCGATCGAGAAGCCCTGCAGCTTGAGGCCGCGCGCGTCGACGACGAAGCCCTGGTTGTCGAGCTGGAACCGGCCGTCGCGCGTGTAGAACTGGCCGGCGCGGCCCGCGTGGTTGCCCTTGACGACGAACATGCCGCCGCCGTTGATCGCGACGTCCATGCCGTTGCCGGTCTGCGCGATCGTGCCCTGGTCCCACATGGTCTGCGAGCCACCGAGGCGCACGCCGCCGCCGAGGCGCGAGTTGCCGACCTCGCCGCCGAGCAGATCCGAGAACGCCGCGCGCGATCGCTTGAAGCCGACCGTCGACGTGTTCGCGATGTTGTCACCGACGATGCCGATCGCGTCGCCGTGGGCGAGAAGCCCGCTGATACCGATGTACAGACTGTTCGAGATGGTCACGTGCTCACTCCAATGGTTCGGATGTCCCCAGGCGCGAGAAGCAGGTCCCCCATGCGGAGACGCGGACCGTTTGCGGTGAGCTCCACCGCATCGACCTTGCCGTGCCAACTCGCCGTGATCGTCGGCGAACTACCGCCGTCGATCGAAATCTTGTAGGTGCCGGGCTTGAGCGGCTGCCCGGACTTGTCGAGGCCGTTCCACGACACCGTGGTGCTGGTGGTGCCGTCGGGAATCGGCACGCGCTGCAGCTCCTTGCCGTCGGCGTCGGTGATCACGATCGACGCGCCCTTGGTGGGACCGACGGCGGTGACGTCGATCGGCGGTGGCTTGCCGCCAGCCTTGTCGATCTCGAAGCCCGTGAGCGATGCGTTGCAATCGCGTCCGACCAGGTTCGCCAGCGACGCGGTCGCCGCCGATTCCTGTGCGCCGGCGAGAGACGCCAGCTGCTCGTTGGTGGTCTTCGCTTGCTCGACGGCAGACAGCTGCGCCAGCTGCGCCACCATGTCGGCGCCGCTCGTCGGTGCGAACGGATCCTGGTGCTGCAGCTGCGCCATGAACAGGCGCAGGAACTCGTCCTGCGTGCCCTTCAACTGCGTCGAACGCTGCGACGCCTGCGTTGCCGGGTCGTTGCCCGAGATGCCTGACACGCTCATGCGAGCTCCTCGATGGAGAACAGTTCCTGCTTCGCGTTCCGCGGATCGCGGTGCTCGCGATCCGGGCGCTGCTTCTGGGATTCGGGATCGCGGCCGGTCATCAGACCCGCGAGATCGAGGCCGCGCGCACGCATCGCGTGATCGAGCGAGCCGGCGTTGCGGGCGAGTGCCGCCGTGGTGGCATCGTCCTGGCCGCGCAGCGCGACGTTGACCTCGCTGCCGCGCACCGCGACGGTGACCACGAGGCGCTCGGCGCCGTCGTCGATCACCAGGTGGACGTGGCTCGGGTTCGTCTGCTCGGGGAGCGGCTGTGGATCCTTCACCAGCGCGACCGGCGCCGGTGCATCGGCGTGCTCGACGGCGAGCAGCTTGACGTCGGGGACGATCACGCTCGTCGGCGCTTGCGCCTCGACGGCGATCGGCTCGTCGCGATCGGACAGGTCGAGGATCAAGTCCTGGACCGCCTGCTCGAGCGGCGTCAGCGGGAGCTCGGCGACCGGCGCCAGGGCCGCGGCGACGGGATTCGGTGCGATCGCCGTCGGCCGAGCGGCGAGCTCGGGGACCACCGCCGGAGCACCGGGGATCGCGGCGATCTTCGCCTGTGCAGCCTGGGGAGCCGCGGCCATCGGGATCGCGATCAGCGTGCGTGCGTGTAGCTCGTGGGCCGCCGGGTTGATCGGGATCGCCATCGTCGGCGCTTCCTCGTCGAAGTCGGTGTCGCGGCGCTGCGGGCGCGCGGCTCCGAGCGGCTGCGGGATGCCATCGCTGATCTCGTCTTCGATCGCGATCGGCAACAGGCCGCTTCCGATGGCGCGGACCGGTTGCGGGATCAGCTGTGGGATGACCTCGGCGATCACCGAGTCCGCCGCGATCCGGGTCTCTTCCTGGAGCTCGACGGGAATCTCGATCACCACCGAGACATCGGTCGCGAGCGCCTCGGGGACGCCACCGTCGGGGAGCTCGCCCTGCGGGATCTGCTCGAGCAAGGCGAGCAGCGCGTCGTTCTGCGCCTGGCCGTCTCCGTCGAGCATCTGCTTCGCGGGATCGATCGGCGCCTTCGCCGGCTGGTCGGTCATCAGGCTCGAGAACAGCTGCTTCGGAGCCTGCTCGCGTGGCTGGGTTGCCGCGCGCGACTCCTGGCGGAACATGTCGAGAGCGACGGCGGTCATCGTGCGCGCCTCGCTGCGAGGTCATCGTTCGCACGCTGCTCGGCGGCCGAGGCGCGGCGATCGCGGTTGGTCTCGACGATCTCGACGAGCTTCTCGGCGGAGCGCAGCCGGCGCGTGCTGTCGCGCAGGCTGGTCGCGGTGATCTGGCTGGCGGCGGTCGCCTGGTCGCGGCGCTTGGTGGCGTCGGCGATCGCGATGCGATGAACACCGGTGTCCTCGTCGTAACGCTCGAGGTCGTACACGGTGCGCGCGTTGCTCAGCACCTGCTCCGCTTCATCGACGTGGCGTGCCAGCCGATGCATCTCGTCGACGAGCGCGACCTGCGAGGCATCGCGCGCCGCCGAGGCCGTGGCGTGAGTAGCGGCGGCTGCATCGCGCAATCGCTCTCGGACGTCGCGGAGAGCTCGCACCGCGCGGGGACGGATCGTCATGGTTTCCTCTCTGGTGCAGCCGCCGTGCCGGGCTAGCTGCGCGTTACTGCTCGGCGGCGCCGCCGACTGTCGGCGAGGCTGACGGCTCACGCGATCAGCTGTTCGCCGAGCGCGGCCGCGAGCTGGCGGATCGTCGCCTCGATGTCCGAGCGCTCGTGCGGCGTCTGCTTCGCCCAGGTATCGAAGCGATCGCCGAGGGCGAGCGCCTGATCGAGCATCGCGTTCGCACCCGGCGTGTACGCGCCGAGCGCCTGGAGCTCTTGCGCCTGGTGGCGCTTCGCGAGCATGCCGCGCGCGCTCGAGGCGAGCTGGCGCATCGTCGTCGACGCGACCTTCTGCGCGACGCGCGAGGCGCTCGCGAGCACGTCGATCGCGGGGAAGTGGCCGCGGCCCGCCATCTCGCGCGACAGCACGATGTGCGCGTCGAGCAGCGACTTCGCCGAGTCGGCGACGGGGTCCGCCATGTCATCGCCCTCGACGAGGACGGTGAAGAATCCCGTGATCGCGCCGCCACCGGCACGCGGAGCGACGCGCTCGAGCAAGCGCGGCAGCGTCGCGAACACGCTCGGTGGATAGCCCTTGGTCGCCGGCGGCTCGCCGAGCGCGAGGCCGACTTCGCGGAGCGCCATCGCGAACCGCGTGAGGGAATCGAGGATCAGCAGCACGTTCTTGCCGCGATCGCGAAAGTGCTCGGCGATCGCGGTCGCGGCTTGCGCACCGCGGACGCGCTCGAGGGGCGAGCGATCGGCGGTCGCCGCGACGATGATCGTCTTGTCGCGGCGCTTGCCGTTCAGCAGGTCGCGAACTTCGCGCCCGCGCTCACCGATCAGTCCGATGACGATGACGTCCGCTTCGGCCTGGTTCGCGATCTGCTCGACGAGCACGCTCTTGCCGCAGCCCGCACCGGCGAAGATGCCGACGCGCTGGCCGCGGCCGCAGGTCAACACGCCGTCGATGACGCGCAGCCCGGTATCGAAACGGGTGGTCACCTCGTCGCGTTCGTCGACGGGAATCGCCGCGCGATCGATCGCGATCCGCGCGTTGCACGCCGGCACCGGCAGGCCGTCGAGCGGCACGCCGAACGGATCGATCGTGCGGCCGAGCAACGCAATGCCGACGGGGATCGTCGACATCGCGCCGCGCATCCGAACCGCCGCACCCGGTGCGAGCCTGCGCACGGGTTGCAGTGGCACCGCGAGCAGCTTGCCATCGCGAAAGCCGACGACCTCGGCGAGCACGTCGCCGGCCTCGCTCTCGATCGACACCACGTCGCCCATCGACGTGCCCGTCATCTCGATGTGGATGATCGTGCCGGCCATCTCGATCACGCGACCGACCGGCTTCGGCACCAGCCAGCTTCGCGTCAGCGCACGCAGCTGTGTTCCCAGCACGGTCATGACTCGACGAGCGCTCCGGCGATCGCCTCGCGGAGCTCGCGCAGCCGCGGCTCCCACGCTTGCGCGAGCTCGCGCGTCGCATCCGCGATCACGAGATTGCCGCGCTTGATCGTCGGGTCGGTCTCGACGGTGATCGCCGCCTCGCCGATCGCCGCGCGCAGTGCCTCGGCATCGTCGGGGTGGCAGCAGGCTCTCGCGGTCTTCGCTCCGCCGGAGATCCACGCCTCGATCAAGGGCGCGAACAGCGCCTTGCGATCCGAGCCGACGACCCAGCCCTCGACGACACTCGCCGCCGCGTCCGCGATCAGCTCGGTCGCCGGTGCGACGTAGGCATCGCGCACCACGGCGAGCTCGCCGATCAGCTGTGCGAGCTTCGCGCGCAGCGCCTCGGTCTCGCGCAGACCTTCCGCACGCCCGTCTTCGATCGCCTTCGCGGTGATCGCCTCGACATCGATCTTCGGCAGCTCGGCCTGCACCGCGGGTTGCGTCGCCGTCGGCGACCACGGCGACGACACCTCGGGCGTCGCGATCCGCGGCAGCGCGCTACCCAGCGGCTTGCTGGTGGCGCCGGCGACGGCCTTGAGGAACGGGACGATCTCGCTCACGACTTACTCGCCACCTCGCGCCGGCATCGTCAGCTTGCCTTCGGCGGCGAGCTTCATCGCCGCCTCGACGACCTCGCGCTGCGCCGCCTCGACCTCCGACAGCCGCTTCGGTGCAGCGGCCGACAGGTCGTCGCGGAGCGTCGCCGCCGCGCGCTGGCTGAGCGAGCTGAGGAAGTGGTCGCGGAGATCCGGGCCGGCCGTCTGCAGCGCGGTGACCAGCACCTCGGTCTGGATGTTGCGCAGCAGCTGACCCATCTCGCGAGCGGCGATCCGCTGCAGATCCTCGAAGGTGAACAGCGACTCGCGGATGCGGGTGGCGCAAGCGTCGTCGGATTCGGCGATCTTGCCGAGCAAGTTGTCGCCATCCTCGGCCGACATCTCGTTGACGATCGCGGCGGAGAACGCCAGACCGTCGAACTCGGCGCGCGAATCGGAGCCGGCGAGGCCGCCCACGCTCTCGAGTGCCTTGACCAGGCTCTCCGAGGCTTCGGCGACCGCGTGCTCGGGAATCTCGTCGAGGTTCGAGATCCGCGCCGCCAGATCGGCCGCGATCGGTGGCTCCATCAGGGCGAGCACCTTGGCTGCGATGTTCGGCGCCAGCTGCGTCAGCACGACAGCGGCGATCTGAGGATTCTCCTCGGAGAGCAGCTGCGCGAGCGAGTTGACGCGCGCGGTGCGCAGCAGCTGCAACGGCTCCGACGGCGGCGGCGCGACGCCGAACAGCTTCTGCGCCTTGTCGGAACCGAATGCGCGGTCGGCGAGCTTGCGGACGTATTTCGTACCGCCCGAGCGCACCAGAGCGAGCGGATTGGTCAAGCCGCGCTCGAGGTCATTGAGGACGCGGTCGATGACATCCGGCGCGACCTCGTCGAGATCCTCGACGGCCTCGACGAGCTTGCGGACATCCTGGTCCGCCATCTTCGCGAGCACCAGGGCCGCGACCTCCTCGTCGAGAGAGAGCAGCGCGATCGCTGCCTTGCGGGGACCGGTCGGATTTGTCATCGCGGTGGTCATCGTTTCGCTCCTGCACTTGCGGCGGTCTCGGACAGCCAGGCGGTCAGCACTTCGGCAGCGCGCTCGGCATCGTTACGAACCACTTCGAGCACTCGCTCGCGCACCGGCTTGCCGGGCGGTAGCGCGGCCATGTCGGGTGCGGCGGGCAGCGAGCCGGGGTCGGACTGACGCGCTTCGAGTACGCGCTCGAGGTCACCGATCGGCAGCGGCAGCGCGAGCGACGGGCGGACCCGCTCGATCTCGTTCGCCGCTTCCTGCTTCCTCGTCTTCTTCTTCTTCAGCACCAGCACGACGAGCGCGAGGAACACCAGCGCGCCGCCACCGATCGCCATCGGGATCAGCGGCAGCTCCTCCGCCGGCGTACCTGCCGCCGCGACCGGCGCGGTCTCGGTGTCGGCGACGAACGCGATCGAGCGAACCTCGATCTTGTCGCCGCGCGCGTCATCGATGCCCGCGGCCTGGCGCGCCAGCGCGGTGATCTCGGCCATCTCGTCCTTGCTGCGCGGCATCGGTTTGCCATCGGGCCCGGCCTTGTGATCGACGACGATCGCGACGTGCAGGCGCTGCAGCTGGAGGTCGGGTTTGACGACCTGGCGCACCGTGCGGTTGACCTCGTAGTTCTTGGTCTCCTGCAGGCGCGAGTTGCCATTACCGCCGGGCGTCGGCGATGCCGCGGCGGCGCCCGGCAGGTTGCCGCGCGTTCCCGCGAGACCGCCGATGCCGGCTGCCGCGGCTTCGCCGTCGAGCGTGCGCGCTTCGTTGCGCAGCACCGGCTTCTCCTGATCGTAGATCTCTTGCGTCTCGCTGAGCTTGCGCTCGTCGACGACCGCGGTGGTCACCACGCTCACCTTGCCGGCACCGACGACCTTCTCGAGCATCGTGCGCACGCGGGCGGTCAGCGTCTGCTCGAGGTTGATCTGGCGATCGCCGGTGTTGGAGCTCGAGCCATCGAGGAGGTTGCCGTGGTGATCGACGACGACCACGCCGTCGACCTTGAGACCCTCGATGCTCGCGGCGACCAGCTGGCGAACGCCGCGTACCTGCTCGCCGGTCAGCGTCTGACCCGCGTGGAGGTGCAGCGCCACCGAGGCAGACGCCGCTTCTTCCTGATCCTTGAACACGCTGCGTTTGCCGAGCGCGAGATGCACGCGGGCGGACTGGACCTGCGCGAGCGCCGTGATCGAGCGAGCGAGCTCGCCCTGCAGGGCGCGGCGGTAGTTCACCTGCTCGGTGAAGCTCGACTGGCCGAGGCTCGAGCCGTCGAACAGCTCGAAGCCCTTGCCGGTGCGCGGCAAACCCGCCGACGCCGCGATCGCGCGCGCCTCGTCGACGCGCTTGGCATCGACCTCGATCTTTCCATCCTTGAGGCGCACCGGAACGTTGCGCGAGGTCAGCAGCGCGAGCAGCTCCTGGGTGTCGTCGGGCGAGCCGCCGTCTCCCACCGCGACCCACGCTTGCGTCTTGGTCGCGAGCTGACCGACGGCCACCACCGCGACGATGCCGAGCACCACCGCGATCGCGACCATCTTGCGCTTCTTGCTCTGCTTGCCCCACAGCTCCTTGAGCTGGGTGAGCACCTGCGTGGCTTGGTTGGGTTTCGCGTCCGCCATGGCTTACCTAGACCTGCGTGTTCATCAGCTCGCGATAGGCCTCGACGGCCTTGTTCTTGAGCGTGGTGGCAAAGCGGAGCGCGAGGTTCGCCTTCTCGGAGGCGATCATCACTTCGTGGATCCCGACGGAGGCATCGCCGTTCGCGAACTTCTCCGCCATCTTCGTGGCATCGGTCTCGAGCGCGCGCGCATCGGCGAGCGCCGAACCGAAGTCCGCACCCTGCGCGCCGGCGACCGTCGGTTCGGTCGGCGTGGGGGCGATCGGCGCGACGGTCGGCGGGGCGATCGGCGCGACGCTCATCGACCGATCCCCAGGGCGCGCTCGGCCATGTTGACGGCCGTCGACATCGCGGTGATGCCGGCTTCGTACGCCCGCGAGGCGGTGATCATGTCGACCATCTCCTCGACGGGGTTGATGTTCGGATACGCGACGTAGCCCTCCGCATTCGCGTGCGGATGCCCGGGGTCGTACTCGAGGCGAGGCGCCTTCTGATCTTCGGTGATCTGCTGCACGGCGACGCCGCGCACGAACTCGCCGAACTGCGTGCCCGCGGTTTCCGGAAGCTCTGTCGACTGCATCACCACGTCGCGGCGGCGATACGGTCCGCCGTCGGCGCCCTGCGTGGTCTGCGCGTTCGCGAGGTTGGAGGACGCGACGTTCATCCGCGTGCGCTGAGCCGACAGGCCCGACGCCGAGACTTCCATCGCGGTGAAGAAATCAGTCGTATTCGTGACCGCGCCCGACATCAGGTGCCATCTCCCGCTGCGTAACGCAGCATCGCGATCCGCCGCGACACCAGCTCTGCCGTGGTGTTGTAGCGGGTCCGGTTTGCATCGATCTTCGCGAGCTCGCGTTCGAGCGAAACCGCGTTGCCATCGGGGCCCTGGAAGTTGCCGCCGTCATCGAACGAGGTGATGACCTGCGCCTGGCCGTCGCTACCTGGAGACGGGCGCGACAGGTCGAGCGGGCGGTAGCCCGGCGTATCGAGGTTCGCCACATTACCGGCGAGCACCGTATGGCGCTCGCGATGGAACGTGAGCGACGCCTGGAGGGTGTCGAGAGATCCGTCGATGGCGGCCACGAGGGGTCTCACAGCAAGGGGCGGGCCGATCGCAGATCGAAGCGCGGCGCCCAGTTACCTGCGTCGGCGAACCTGACGTCGTCGTCCTTGACGCTCCGATTTCCTGGTCGAGTCTCCTGTCGTGAACAGGATCGCCGAGGAAGTGTTCGGACTGCTCTTCGAGAACAGTCCGGACGCCGCGTTCGTAGTCGAGCGCACCCACTGGAGGGTGGTGTCGGCAAACCTGGTCGCCGTCGACATGTTCGCGCGCGACGCCGACGAGCTGGTCGGCATGTCCCTCGCCGACCTCTCCTATGATCCCGAGCGCGACCTCACCCTGCCGGGCCGCTACGAGGACGTCACCTTCAAGCGTGGCGACGGCTACCCGATCTATGCCGCGCTCCAGGTCGCTCACCTCGTCACCGCCGAGCATGGTGCGGTGGCCGCCTACATGGCGCGCGACATCTCGGAGCGGCGGATGCTCGAGGACGAGCTCCAGGCCAAGCACACCGCGCTGTTCACCGCCCACGCCGAGCTCGAGAAGGCGCACTCCGCCCTCGAGATCACCAAGCTCGAGCTCGAGACCCGCAACCACGAGATCGCGCTGCTCGCGTGGCGCGCCGCGATGGGCGAGCTGGTGGCCGGCATCGCGCACCACCTCAACAACCCGGTCGGCGCGCTGAGCAGCACGGTCCGCCGGCTCGAGCAGCTCTCCGCGAAGCTTCCGCCCGATCTTCGCACCGAGCAGGAGCGCCTCACCGGCCGCATCAAGCAGATCGCGCGCCGCATCGAATCCAACGTCGCCGCGATCGTCCAGGCGAGCCGCTCCAACACCTTCGAGGACGTCCAGCACCGTCCCGAGCTGCCGCGCGAGCTGGAGGTCGTGCTCGCCACGTTCTCCGAACGGCTCGACGACATCCCGACCAAAGGTCAGTCATGAAGCACGCACGCATTCTCGTTGTCGACGATGACGACCACGTCCGCGAAGCCCTCGTCGACGAGCTCTCCGAGAGCTATCGCGTCGAGGCGGTCGCTTCCGGCGGTGAGGCCTTCGATGCCCTCACCGAGCACCAGTACGACGTCATCATCTCCGATCTCAAGATGCCCGATCACGACGGCATCGAGGTCCTCGAGTTCGCCCGCGCCCACCAGCGCGACGCGGTTCGCGTGCTGCTGACCGGCTACCTCGACGAGCGCGCCCAGCGTGCGCTGATGTCGCCCGATGCGCCCTACAAGGTCGGCAAGCCGTGGCACGACGAGATCGAGATCGTCGTTCGGCGTGGGCTCGAGCAGCGCGAGCTCCAGCGCCGGCTGTTCGCCTCCGTCGAAGATGCCCTCTCGCTCTCCAACCTCGACGACGAGCTGGCCACCACCCGCGCGCCGCTCGAGCTCTCCGAGGTGATCGTCCGCCGCGCCCTGATGGTCGAAGGCGTCACCGCCTGCGCCACCGTGGTGCGCTCCGAATCCGGCGAGCATCCGTTCACCGGCGGCTCGGTCCCCAAGGTCGGCGTCGGCTGGTTCCTCGAGCTCCCGCTCGATGCCGATGGCGAGCTGATCCTCCGCGCCCGCGGTGTCACCGAATCGGCGCGCGCCGTCGTTCGCTACATGGCCCACCGCGCGCAGCGCGCCTGCGGCGTGCTCGAAGCCCGCATCACGTCGATCGACGTCGCCTCGTCGAGCTCGTCGCGCGTCAACCAGCTGATGCGCCAGGCCACGCTCGGCGCGCTGACCTCGTCACTGCTTCACGATCTCGCGGGCACGATGCAGGCGCTCACCGCCGCACTCGGCGACATCTCCGCCTTCGCCGGTGAAGACCCCGAAGCGATGGAGCAAGCGGTCGTCGAGGCCAACGCGGCGGGCGAGGAAGCCATCCAGCTGTTCGTCCAGATGCGCAAGTTCATCCGCGACGGAGATGTCGCGCGCAAGGCGGTCCCGCTGTCGCGCGTCGTCGAGCGCGCGTGTCGGGTCGCCGGCGGCTACGTCCGCGAACGCGCGAAGCTCCAGGTCGCCGAGCTGCCAGCCTGCGAGGTGATGATCGCCGAGTCGCTGTTCCTCCAGGTGATCGCGAATCTCATGCGCAACGCCGCGAACGCGTCGCCGAAGGACGGCGTCGTCGACGTCACGGCCAAGGTCACCGACACCGAGGTCATCCTGACCGTCACCGACGATGGCCCGGGCGTCGCGCCCGAGATCGCCGACACCATGTTCGAGCCGTTCGCGTCCACCACGCGCGAGGGCACCGGCCTCGGGCTCGCGATCTCCGCCTACGTGATGCAGATGCTCGAGGGCCGCATCAGCTACCGCCGCGACCGCGATCGCGGTGCCTGCTTCATCGTCGCGATTCCGCGCGCGAAGTAGAGGCAAAACCAGCTACGTTCGGCGCCATGTCGTCGGACCGCATCTTTCCGCTGTGCGAGCTGCTGCTCGGTGCCGCATACGCTGATGGCGAGCTGCATCCGAAGGAGACCACGGAGATCCGCGCGCTGCTCGTCGAGCTGGCCGGTGAAGCGCGGGTCGAGGTCGAGGCCTGCATCGCATCGTTCGAGCCTGCGAAGTTCGACATGAGCAACCTCGTCGGTTACTTCGCCGGTGACTCCGAGGCCGACCGCAAGAAGCTGTTGCTCCTCGTCAGCACCGTGATCGAAGCCGACGAGGTCACCGATCTCGCCGAAAACGATTATCTGCGCGCACTCGCCGACGCGTTGAAGCTACCGGCCTCCGCGCTCGAGGGCCTGACCGTCGACGTCGAGATCGAGGAAGTCCGCGAGACCTTCAAAGCGGTGCGCAAGGCATGAAGCTCGATACACCGAACGAGGGCGAGCTTGCCTGGATCGCCGATCACCTCGAGCGCGCGTGGGCGATGGCCGAGAAGTACGGTGGTGGCGCCACCACACCGCTCGGCAAGCTCGATGGCCTGTGGAGCTCGTGGACGGAGGCCCTGCGCGAATCGGGCGACGATCCGAATCCGTTGATCAACATGGTCGGCATCGCATTCGGTCAGCACCTCGTCGACGAAGCCGGGCTGACCTGGGTGATCGCGACCGACGAGCACGGCACCGAGCTCGCCGTTCACGGTCAGGCGAACGGCACGCTCGTCTACCCGTGCAACCTGGTCGCGAAGCGCTGGCAGTCCGGCGAGACCGACTTCGTCGAGCGTGTCGGCTCGGCGATGATTCGCGACCTTCTCGCGCTGGGTTAGAGCGCGCGAGTCATCAGGTCGACGAGCGCGTTGCCGAACGCGTTCGGATCGGGGACGTGGCCGGTCTCCGCCAGGTAGGCCTGGCCGAACAGCAGCTGGGCGTACGTCGGCAGCCGAGGATCGGCGTTGCTGGTCTGGAACACGCCGCGCAGCTTCTCGACCATCGGGTGACCGGGGTTGAGCTCGAGCACCGGCTTGCTCTTCGGCACCGCGTGGCCGAGCTGTTCGAGCATGCGCTGCATGCGCGCCGTCATGTCGTGCTCGTCGGCCACCAGGCACGCCACCGACGAGGTCAGCCGGTTCGACAGCCGGACCTCCTTGACCTGATCCTGGAGGTGGACGCGCAAGCAGTTCAGCAGGTCGCCGAGCTCCTTCTTCTGCTCGTCGAGCTTGTTCGCGGCCTGCTTGCGCTCGTCCTCGCTGCCGAGCTCGATGTCGCCGCGGGCGATCGACTTGAGCGGCTTGTCCTTGTACTTCAGCGGCTGCTCGAGCCACAGCTCGTCGATCGGATCGGAGAACAGCAGCACCTCGTAGCCGCGCTCGGTGAACTTCTCGAGCAGCGGCGACTTCGCGAGCGCCTCGGCCGACGAGCCGGTCAGGAAGTAGATCGCGTCCTGGCCCTCCTTCATCCGGCCGGCGTACTGCTCGAGCGAGACCAGCGGCGCGCTGCGATCGGTCGACGCGGTGACCACCAGATCGAGCAGCTTGTCCTTGTCGCCGTCGGGCGCGATCAGGCCCTCCTTGAGCACGGTGCCGAAGGCGGTCCAGAACTGGACGTAATCGTCGTGCTTGTCGCGCTTCATCTCCTCGAGCGTGGCGAGTACCTTCTTGATCAGCTGCTTCCGGATCACCTGGATCTGGCGATCCTTCTGCAGGATCTCGCGCGACACGTTGAGCGACAGATCGTGGGCATCGACGACGCCGCGCACGAAGCGCAGCCAGGTCGGCATCAGCTCCTTGCACTCGTCCATCACGAACACGCGCTTGACGTAGAGCTGCAGCCCGCGCTTCATCTCGGGGCTGTAGAGATCGAACGGCGCCTTGCTCGGCACGTAGAGCAGCGAGTACGCCTCGATCGTGCCTTCCATCTTCACCGGCACGCTGCGCAGCGGATCCGTCCAGTCGTGCGTCAGGTGGCGATAGAAGTCCTTGTACTCCTGCTCGGTGACCTCGTTCTTCGGGCGGTCCCAGATCGCCTTCATCGAGTTGAGCGTCTCGTCCTCGATCACCTGCGAGCCGTCGGCCTGCTTCCACTGCTTGATGCGGATCGGATAGCCGACGAAGTCCGAGTAGCGCTTGACGATGCCCGCGAGCACGTGCTCGTCGGTGTAGTCGTGCATGCCGCGCTCGTCGTCGACGGCCTTGAGGTGCAGCGTCACCGTGGTGCCGTTGTGGCCGCGCTCGGCATCGCCGATCGTGTACGAGCCATCACCCGTCGATTCCCAGCGCGTCGCCGTGGTCTCGCCGGCCCGCCTGGTCACCAGCTCGATCTTGTCGGCCACCATGAACGCCGAGTAGAAGCCGACGCCGAACTGACCGATCAGCTCGGGCGGCACGTCCTTGCTGCCGGCATCCTTGACCGTGCTCAGGAACTCGCGTGTGCCCGACTTCGCGATCGTGCCGATGTTCTTGACCACCTCCTCGCGCGACATGCCGATGCCGTTGTCGCTGATCGACAGCGTGCGCGCGGCCTTGTCGGTCTCGAGCCGGATGTGCAGCTCGCCGGCGCCGAGGTCACTCCTCGTCAGCTGCTCGAACCGGAGCTTGTCGAGCGCGTCGGACGCGTTCGAGATCAGCTCGCGTAAGAAGATGTCTTTGTCCGAGTAGAGGGAATGGATCATCAGATCCAGGAGTTGCTTCACCTCGGCCTGGAACTCGTGGCGTTCGCTCGTCATGACGGCCCGAAATTAATCGCGCCGAAGCCACGAGCAAGCCCCCCGAGAGGCTTTCCACCCGTCAGTCGAGCAAGGAGAGGAACACCTTCGACTTTTCGAGCGCCGTCTTGATCCGGTCCTGGAGCGACACCAGCTGCTGCTGGGACAGGCCGTTCCTCTCGAACAGCGCGTTCGCCTCGGCGATGTCGGCGACCTCCGGATCTCGATCGGCACCGAAAGCGGCGGCGCAGGCGTGCGAGACGTGATCTGCTGCGGCGACGATCTCGGTGATCGATCGAAGGTTCGGCCCCATGCGTTCCCGCACCTCGGGCCGGTGAATGTGGTGGTGGTGCTCGATCGGCGTGGCCAGCGTCGCCGGGAACTTCCAGGCCTTGGCCAGCTTGCTGCCGATCTTGTCGTGCGGGATCAGGCCCACCGCCTGTTCCGCGGCCTCGAGCGAGATGCCCGATTCCTTGGCCGTCGCGTAGGCACGCGCGAGTCGCTCGCCGTCGAGCTTGGCCAGCGCGATCTTGCCCATGTCGTGTAGCAGACCGGCCGTGAAGCAGCCGCCCGCATCGGAGAACCGGACCTCGGTGGCGAGCTCGCGGGCGGCGGTGGCCACCGACAGCGAGTGGATCCACAGCGACTTGATGTCGAACGCGCTGGTCTTCGAGCCGAGCGCGTCGAGCACCGAGATCGAGAGCACGAGCTGGTAGAGCGTGTTGAAGCCGATGAACGGGATCGCGCGCGAGACGTCGGAGACGCCACCGGGGATGCCGAAGTACGGCGAGTTGACGAGGCGCAACAGCTTCGCGCTCGTCGACGGATCGGTGCGCAGGATGTCTGCGACCTGTTGCACGGTGACGTTCTTGCCGTGCACGACCTCGCCGATCCGCAGTGCGACGATCGGCAGCGTGGGGAGGCTGTCGATCGACTTCACCAGCTTCGCGGCTAGCGCGTCATCGTTGGTCGCAACTGCAGTCGCCATCACTCATCTCCATCGACCGTTAGCTTGGCTTCGATAGTCGTCTCGGCGAGCTCGGCCTCGATCGCATCGGGTTCGGCATCGCTGACCCCGGCGTCATCGGCGACGGCCTTGCCGGCGCAGGTGCCCTCGGCCATGCAGACCTCACCGACGGCGCAATCGCTGTCGCGGATACAGATGTCCTCGCCGCAGCCGAGCAGCAGGATCACGAGCCAGCTACAGCGCATCGAACACCACGCCGATCCGCGCCTGCAGCTGCGTCACGGTTCGTCCCTCGGCGAGATCGGTGCCGGCGAACCACGCCGTCAGCTCGACATCGCCACAGATCCCGAGGCGCGCGCGCT
This sequence comes from Pseudomonadota bacterium, assembly GCA_023430775.1. GTDB lineage: Bacteria > Myxococcota_A > Polyangia > Haliangiales > Haliangiaceae > JABFXX01. The sequence continues at coordinate 45,250 of JAEYYY010000151.1, read as the reverse complement.
TGCACGCACCGACGCTCGCCGAGGCACCCCACAGGGTGAACGGCTTGAACATGTAGGTGGCTCCGGCGGCGACGCGCAGCGGCGTGTTCTCCACCGGCATCTGCAGGCCGGCGACCGCACCCACCGCGTTGCGCTCGACCAGCTCCGCGATCATCCCGCCGTAGGCGTTGACCCATGGCTGGTCGCGAATCGCGATCGCGACGATGCAGGAGACGTTCATCGGCGCACCGCGCGTCGTCGTCATCTCGCCGCTGCCACCCATCTCGACGCCCTTGCCGATCCGCAGCTCGACGCTGTAGATCGGCGGGGACTTCTCGACCGGCCTGGACGGCTCCTTGGGTTCGGCAGCCGCCACACCCGTACTCAGGATCAGCATCGCGAGGAAGCGCACGGCGATCTGCCACTGCCAGCGTCGTGCCGATCCGAGGATCAGCGAAGTCGCTCAGTTGGCCGGCTTGATGTTGTCGACCTTCACGCGCTTGCCGTCAGACCTGGCGATCTTGACGAGGAAGGTGAGGCGGCGGTTCTGCGGCGACAGCGGTGCGTCGGGCTTGTAGAGCTGCGTCGAGCCACGCGCGAACACGCCCTCGACGGCCTTCGCGGGCAGGCCACTGCCCTCGAGGATCTCGCGCGCAGCAGCGGCGCGCTGATACGACAGGTCCCAGTTGGAGAGCTTCGAGCCCGGCGCGTAGGGCCGCGCATCGGTGTGGCCGTTGATCACGATCGGTTTATCGAGGGAGACCAGCACCGGCGTGAACGCGCGGAGGAAGCGCTCCATCGGCTCGGTGAGCTTGGCCGACGCCAGATCGAACAGCAGTCCCTTGTCCTCGTCGACGGTATCGATCACCACGCCCTCGGAGGTGACCTGGACGTGGACGTTCTTGATCACGTTCTGCAACCCCGAATCGATCGCCGACAGGCGTGCGAGCTTGTCCGAGATCTGCTTCGCGGCATCGGCGCCACCGTCGAGCGTCTGCTCGGCATCGCCGGAGGGCGGGTTCGACGTCTGCTCGATGATCGCGGGCACCGCCTGCGACGCGCGGCCCATCGACAGGTCGCCCTCGGGAAGGATGCCGGTGCGGAAGTAGTTCGAGATCTCCTTGCGGCTCTGCGCATCGGTCGACGCCAGCAGCCAGAGCACCATGAACAGCGCCATCATCGCGGTGACGAAGTCGGCGTAGGCGACCTTCCATGCACCACCGTGGTGGCCGTGTCCGCCTTCGACTTTCTTGTACCTGCGCGCCATGGCTGATCAGTGCTTCGACCGTTACTGGATCGATTGCAGGGCCTTATCGAGCTCCTGGAAGGAGGGCCGCTCGTCGGTGAAGATCTGCTTGCGACCGAACTCGACGGCGGTCGGCGGAGCGACGCCGCGTGCCGACGCGATCACCGCGCACTTGATGACGGTGAGGTAGCGCAGCTGGTGCGCCTCCTGGAGCTCGGCGTTGTTGGCGAGCGGCTGGATCATGCCGTAGCAGACGAGGATGCCGAGGAAGGTGCCGACGAGGGCGGCGGCGACGTGCGCACCGATCACCGCCGGCGGCGCGTCCATGTGACCCATGGTGACGATGATGCCGAGCACGGCGGCGACGATGCCGATACCGGGCAGCGAGTCACCGATGATCTTCAACAACCCCGAGGCGAGGTGGCCCTCCGCCTTGATGGTGTCGAGCTCGGCCTCGAGCAGCTGCTCGAGATCGTCGGGCGTGATGCCGTTGACGATCTGTTGCAGCGCCTCGGCCAGGAACGTCTTGGCGTGATGCTGCTTGTCGAGGGACGCGTACTTCTTGAAGATGTCCGACTTCGCCGGTTCGTTGACGTGTGCCTCGAGGGCGAGCACGCCCTGGCGCCGTGCGAGCATGAACAGCTCGTACTGGCACTTCAGCAGATCGAGGTAGTCGCTCGTCTTCGGGATGTTCTCCTTGATCGCGAGCTTCACGATCGCCGAGATGCGCTTTCGCATCTTGCCCGGGGCGGAGGCGAGCAGGGCACCGACCGCCGCACCGATGATGACGACGAACTCGGAGGGCTGGATCAGGACGGGGAAATGCCCGCCTGCCATCGCGAAGCCACCCGCGACGGCCGCCAGTACGATCAAGATGCCTGGAATCGCCATACACCACGCGAGTCGCCCGAGATGACGCTCCGTCGAGGGATGAACTGACGCTCGCCGTCAGCCTTGCCGGGGCAGGATTCGGGTAGCGCGGCGAACTCCGCGCAGCGATTCACGATCGCGCTGGCACCGGCTTCGCACGACGGCTCGCCCGTGACCAGACGCCGTTGCGCCAACGCCACAACGAAGCTCGAGACCGTCAACACCGCCCCCGAGGCGAGTCGGCTCGGCACCTACAACGTGATCGCCCCGATCGCGCGCGGCGGCACCAGCGGTGTGTTCGTCGGCGAGCACGCCAGCACCGGCGAGAAGGTCGCACTCAAGGTTCTCGATCCCTTCTATCGCAACCACGACGAGGTCGTGAATCGCCTGCTCGCAGAGCGCAAGGTCTCGATGCGCGTGCGGCACCCCGGGCTCGTCGACGTGCTCGCCGCCGATCGCGACGACGAGACGCCGTTCATCGTCATGGAGCTACTCGACGGAGAGAGCCTCGGTGCGCTGGCGGATCGCGGCCAGATCGAGATCGACGCGCTGGTCGCGATCGGTGCTCAGATCGCCGGCGCGCTCGCCGCGCTCCACGCGGGCGACATCGTCCATTGCGACATCAAGCCCGACAACGTCCTCGTCCTCTACGAGTCGGCGGGCTGGCCCCCGCGCATCAAGGTGATCGATTTCGGCGTCGCGCGGTTCGCCGAGGATGCGCCGTCGGAGACCACCATCGCGGGTACGCCTTGCTACATGGCGCCGGAGCAGTGGCGCGGCAACCCGACTCCGAAATCGGATGTCTACGCGTTCGGCTGCATGCTGTACGAGCTGGTCACCGGCGATCAGCCGTTCCACGGCACGCTACCGCAGCTGATGCTGGCGCATCACGAGTGGCTCGCGGAGCGGCCGAGCCTGCATCGTCAGCTGCCCGCGGAGCTCGAGCGATTGATCGTGCGTGCGATGGCGAAGGATCAGGCGCTGCGTCCGACGATGGCGGAGCTCGAAGTTGGTCTGCGTCAGATCCTGGAAGACCAACCGAGCGTCGTGCTGAACGCGGTTGCCAGCTAACGGGATGTGATCGGAGCAGCAGCGGTCGCGGCGGTCGAGACAGTGGTCACCGAGACCACCGCGGCGAGGGCCACGAAGCACGCGAACACGAAGTCACGAGCGCGGGTCTTCTTCTGGGCGGTGGCGATGGTAGCGAGGCGTTGCGTCATGGTGAACCGAGGCAATACAGGGATCGAGCCAACATCAGGAGTAGCGATGTCGAGCACTTACGACCTATCCCAGGGGCACCTGCGACTGTCGCACCCGCGACCGTCGCGACCCCCAACACGAATCGAAGACACAGCCGAACCTATCAACACGATGTTCCTGGTCGAAGACGAACAGACCGGCCCCGAAACCGAAGCCACCCCGAGCAAGGGAGCCAAGGTCACCCAGCGGATGCTCCAGCTCCGCGAGCTGATCGAACAGGGCAGCTATCCCGACAAGGACGAGCTGGCCGAGCGGATCGTCGACAAGCTGTAGCGCCTGCGAAGCACGCCGCCGAGCACGATCAGGATCACCACGAACGATCCGGGCTCGTTCGAGCGGCAGCCGCAGCCATCATCGGCCGCGGCGATGCCACGAACATAGAAGTGCGAGGTCACGACGATGCGCTTGCCGCCGTCGTTCTGGAGCTCGACGCGATAGCGACGGTCCGCGGCGCCCGGTGAATCGGTGAACGTGTGCTCGAACGGATCGCCGGTCACCTCGACCTCGTCGAGCAGCTGACCATCGCGCCACAGCTGGAGTAGGGCCGCCCCGCTGCCGGTGATCGTGACCGGCATCGTCACGGTGTCGACGTCGACGATGTCATCGCCGATGTCGGCGAGCGTGCCGTCGGGCTGGCGGACGTGGACATCGACGAACGGATCGTCCGGACCGCGCAGCATCACCATCGTGCGGCCCTTGCGGATCGCGTCGAGGAGCGCGGCTTCCGAGAGCTCGTCGGCGAGCACCAGCGTCGTCGGGCTACCGAGCGGCGTATCGGTGAGACCGGTGCCTTCGCCGGCGCGGTGATCGTCGCTGCCGCCGACCGCGGCGATCCGGTTGCCGGCCGTCAGCTGCTCGTCCCAGATCTCGATCGCGCGCGGTACGAACAGACTCTCGACGAGGTCCCACTTTCCGGTGATCACCTCGATGCCGCTGACCTTGTTCCACGGCGTCGGATCGTGATTCCACGCGCAGCCGATGCACTCGTCGCCGAGATCGAGCGACGGATGATTGACGATGAAGATGGCATCTTGCGCCGCGACATCGTCGAGGACGTCGTCGATGGTGCGGCCCTGATAGCCGACCCGGTGATCGACGTAGCTCGGCAGGCCGACGGCGTTGCCGTGACCGAGGTAGGTCGTGATCTCGGCACCGCGCAGCAGCAGCACCGAGTAGTCGGGCTGCGCCGCCGCGATCAACGGCAGCTGCGAATCGGTGTTGTGATCGCTGAGGTTGACGAAGTCGAGGCCGCGCTGCGCCGCGAGCGTCGCGATCTCGTCGAACGTCGCCGTGGCATCACCGCTCTGCTCCGAGTGGACGTGGAAGTCGCCCTTGTACCAGCGGCGCTCGGTCGCGAGCACGACCGGATCGAACGCGGCCATCGGCAACGGCGTCAGCGATGGCGCATCGTGGAACTCGATATCGATCACGTAGTGACCGGCGCCGTTCTTCAGCTGGGCCTTGCCGACCACCACCGTCCAGCCGGGACCCGCGGTGATCGGTCCCGGGCGGTAGCTGCGCGAGCTCTGCTCGACGCCGATGATCGCATCCTCCGTGTTGCCGCCGCCCCAGCCGCGAAACCCCTCGGGGCTCCACACGCCGAAGTCGAGGATGACGTCCGGATCGCCGTCGCTGTGCTTGACGACGATCTCCTGCGTCCCGGCCGGCACCTCGAACGGCACGTCGACGAAATCGCCGCCGGCGGCAGTGACATCCGCTTCGAGATGGACGCTCGAGATCAAGGCGACGAAGGCGAGCACGTCGCCATCATCGCACTACTTTCAGGCGGGGAGGCCCGTCATCTCGGCGCTGCGGGTCCACAACGTCTTCTGCAGCTCGACGTCGTCGGCGATCCGGTTCGGTGCCTTCTCGATGCCGCCGACCGTGTAGTACTTGCCGGTCTCCTTCTCGAGCGCGGGATCGGTGGCGCAGCGCAAGCTCGCCTTGGCACCCTCCTCGGGCGTGATCATGAACTTCTTGATCGCCCACCGCAGCGGACCGGGCACGCGCGTCCAGATGTCCGTCGCGACCACGCCGGGGTGCACCGCGTACGTCGTGACGCTGGTGCCTTCGAGGCGGCGCGCGAGCTCCTTGGTGAACAGCACGTTCGCGAGCTTGCTGACCTCGTACTCCTTCATCGCGGTGAACGACTTCGTGCGCTCTCGCACCGCACCCCAGTCGATGCCCCTCGCGCGATAGTGCGACTTGCTCGACACGTTGACGATGCGCGCGGTGCCGGCCTGCTTGAGTCGATCGAGGAGGAGCCGCGTGAACAGGTAGTGACCGAGGTGGTTGGTGCCGAACGCGAGCTCGAAGCCGTCCTTGGTCAGCCCGCGTTTGCCCGCGAGTCCGCCGTTGTTGATCAGGCCGTGAAACGGGATGTCGCGCGCGAGTAGATCGGCGGCGCACTTGCGCACCGAGGCGAGGTCCCCGAGGTCGAGCTGAACGAACTCCACTTTGTCATTACCGGTCTCGCGCTTGATCTCGTCGATCACCGGGTCAGTTTTCCCCTTCGAGCGACACGCCAGGATCACGTGGGCTTTTTGGCGAGCCAGCTCCATCGCCGTGATCTTGCCGATGCCGGTGTTCGCGCCGGTGATGATGAAGGTCTTGTTCGCGAGGTCCGTCATGCGCGGCAACCATAAGCCGTCGTCGAGGTAGGGCAAACAAGGTGAGGCAGCTTCTCCGACGACATGTTTCATCGCGTTGTTCTGGGCGGCGTGTGGCACCGAGGCGATCGAGTTGCTCGCGACATACGACGTGACAGCGTTCGTCCCCAACGCACTTGTCGCCCGCGAGGGGCGCCGCCTCGAAGGCAGCCTTGTAGAGATCGGGCTCCTTGTCCTTGATCTTTTCGAGCTCGTCCTAGGTCAGGAAGTCCGACGTCGATTCGCACGTCCCTGCAGAGAGTCCGAACGTGGACGGATGTCCGCGCTTCGTCAGCGATTCGTCGGCGGCGGTGCAACCACCGAGTGCGAGCGCAGAGGTGACGGACAAGATCGAGATGCTTGTGTACTCATCGCGATCGGTCTTTCGCAAGCGACGGACCACGCCGCTCTCGCCGGCGCTCTCGCGACGATCGGCCCCCCGAACCGCGATTCGCTTATCGGTTCGACCGGACGAAGTGACCGCGCTCTACCCGAGCTATTTCGCCACACCGGGTAACGGTCGTTCGAATAGGGTTGTCGCATTGACGCGAATCGACGAGTACGCGCGAGATCCGCTTGCCTTCTTCGGGTGAGAACGCGTAAAGGATGCTCTCTGAAGTAGTGGTTGCTGGGGAGCAGCCGTGGGAGGTCGTGATGCGTTGTCGAGTGTTGTTGTTGTTCTTGCTGGGCTGTGTGGGCTGTGTGGGCGGGGACAATCAACCTGCCGCGGTGGACCGCTGCACGAAGCTTCGGGATCATCTCGTCCAGCTGCAGGTCGCCGATATCCACGTCGCGACCGGGATCGATCGCGAGGCGCATCGACGCGTGCTCTCGCACGCCCTCGGTGACGATTTCGCGACAAGCTGCGCGAGCAAGTTGACCGAGGCGCAAGTGGATTGCGCTCTCGAAGCCGCAGACGCGGTTGCTGCTGCCGCCTGCGCTCGTTGATCGATCGCTATTTTCTAGTTTCACCCTGGTGCTGTTTGGGGCGCTGGGTGCAGTGCATTTGAAGTTGGAGGCGTTATGGAAGTTCGGCGTTCTACGTCACAGATCGTGCTTGCCCGCGGGCTCGCCGCGCTACTGGCCACGTCGCTGGTGTTTCACCTCGGGCAGGTGCGCGCCGCGCCCGGCGACATCTTCACGCAGGCCGCTCCGGTGATCGGTGCCGATCCTCCGAAGGCCGCGGAGCTCCGCAGCGGGGATGCTTCCGTCTCGACGCAGACCGGCGCACTACAATACGTCCTACCCGATTGCAGTGCCGCCGGGCCGGAATGGGATGGCTCCGTCGCTCGCGTTGAGCTACTCGTCGCAGGCACCGATCTACGGCGGGATTGCTGCAGGTTGGTCGTTGCCGCTCGGCCTGATCCGTCAGGATACGTCGCACGGTCGGATGGTGGCTGGCACTGCAAATCGCTTCTTGATCAACGAGTCGCGACTCGTGGAAGTGACCGAGCCGCACGGCTCGGATGTATCGAGCACCTACCGGATCGCGAACGGTGACACCAGCTTCACTCGATACGAACGCCTAACTCCGGGCGCGGTTGCGCGGTGGCGGGCCAGAGCGACCGACGGCTCGATCAGCCTGTTCGGGGAGCCCGCGTACACATCGGGATGCACAAATGTCGATGACGGCTTTGCTCCTCTGACCCGCACGATCGACGTGTACGGAAACGAGGTTGCCTACTTCTACGAGGAGGCGATCGACTTCGAGTGCCGGATCCAGAAGATCGAATGGGGTCAGAACTCGAACGCGGGCATCACGAATCCATTCGCGAAGGTCGCGTTCACGTGGGAAGCCGGTGCCACGTGTAACGGTGTCGCGGAGTTTCACATCGGCGGCCAGCACGACTACAGGACCGGAAAGCTGATCCGGAGCGGTGCCAGTCGGCTGACCGCGATCACGGCGACCGCGTTCGCTCCGGGATCGCCGGGCTCGCCGGTGCACACACGCACGATCACGCTCGGTTACGACATTGCTGACGAGCATCGCTGCGGGACGACCGGTCACGCCTCGAGCAGGCGTCTCGTTTCGATCCAGGAGAGCGCATCGGGCACCGATTCGCCCCTCGTCACCTTGCCGGCCGTCACGTTCGACTACGGCGATCCGACCGTCGATCTCGCGACAGCGAGTGGAACCTCGACGCCACCATGGGGAGACGCGCTATCGCACTACCTGCCGCCACGAACACAGAACCTCGCCTGGGGCGTCCGGCACGACGACGATCGGTGGCCGACCGTCGAGGCGATGATGCTCGACATCGACGGGGATGGGTTGCTCGACAGAGTAATCAATTCGTCGTCGCCCGGTACCACCGGCGAATGCCTCGCGACCTGGCAGCGGAACCTGGGCCCCGGCAATTCGACCTCGGGGCTTCCGACATTCGGCACGCCCGTGGGCATGACGGAAACGATCACGCTTCCGAGGCTCAAGTGGCGAGGCGGCGCGCCGGTTCATCCAGCCGGCGGAGCGACGGCCGCCGATAGCAGCTACAAGGAAAACTGCGCGCTCAACGGTCAGGTCACCGCGTTCGAGAACTCCGATCCAGGGACGCTTTGCCACGTCTCGGGTCTGCCCTGCAGCAACGGCGAGGATCCCGACAATCAAGGGCCGTACTGCTACCCGAACGGCACCGCTTGTGTCGGTCCCGGAACGGTACCGAGCCCATTCCGGACGTACCTAGCCTACCGCTGGCTCGACATGGATTCGGATGGCCTCGCGGACTTGGTCGCCGCCGTACACGGCAACATCAATCGCTACGACATCGAACGCGGCAATCGCGTCGGCTACAACGGAGGCGAACCGAATCTGTTCGGGCCCTGGCCGTCGTGCCCGAAGGCCGAGGTCGACAGGTGCAAGGACATCAGCGCCCAGTGTGCCGACGCGACGCGCATCTGCCTCGAAGGACAACCTTGCTTCGTCGACGACAGCGCGTTCGACGCGTGCATCACCTCGGCTCCAGAGACGGGCTGCGACGAGCTGATCCGCTCGCTCCCGCAAGGAGGTCTCAGCGGAGACCCGCGCAGGCCGTACACGCGATGTGAAGGTCTCTATCCGTGGTTCATCTACAAGAACTATGGTCAGGGCGACTTCGCCGAGACGCCTGTCATCAAGTATCAGCCGGTTCCCCTCGAGTCTGATACGGGAGACTCGAACATCAGCGGAACACGGATCGCGTCCCAGCGGCACGCCGTGATGGACTTCGACGGCGATGGCATCCTCGACGCGGTCGTTCGCCCTATCACACAGACCGGCTCGCCTTGGTGGTGGGAGGTCTGGAGCGGAGATGGCACGGGAGGGTTTGGCAGCTCTCGCCATATCTTCCATACGCGCACCGACTTCGACGACGGCAATGCGATCGCGATCCATGGACCCATCGCCAGTGGAGAAGTCGTCGAGAAGGCCGGTCTGATGGACGCCAACGGCGACGGCTTGCCAGACCACTGGCTCCGAAGGACGGCGAACAACGCGAATATTGCCTTCCACCTCGGTGCGAGGAAGTTCGCGCTCTTTGGTGTCGGTCTTGCGTCCGGCCCCGTCGGCTCGGTCAATACTCCGACGAGCCCCCCGCTGATACCGGGCAACGAGACGAACAAGGTGATCACCTGGCCGAGCCCATGGAATCCGGGCTCGCCGGTCGAAGCGGGGGAGACCACGGCGCGCACTCGCACGCTCGACGTCGACCACGACGGCCGGATCGACATCGTGCGCTGGGGAACGCCGCCGCAGGTCTTCTTCAACTTCGGCGGTCAATTCAGTAGTGCCAGCTCCAACTACCCGACCAACACTGGGGGGCTACAGCGAAAGACGATCGCAGACAACGGTGTTCCCTTCACGTGGGAGCTCGACGGCGACGTGATCGATCTCGATGGCGATGGCATCGGAGAATCGGTCTACTTCGACAGCGGCGGGTTCAAGCGCTTCGTACGCGCGGTACCGGCCGACGGTGCACCGCCCCGACTGCTTCAGGCCATCCACAACGGTCGCGGCGGGCATGCGCTGGTCACCTATGCGCAGATGCACGACGGCTCCGCGGTGGTGCAAGACCCGGCAGCGACGTGGTTCGATGGTCGACCGAAGGCAACGCCACGTACTCAGTGGGTCGTGAAGGCCGTCCGCAACACCGACGACTTCGCAGGCACCGACTCGACGACGAGCTACCTGTATCTGCACCCTCGCCACGGCGCCGACGACGAGGGACGGTTCGCGTTTCGCGGCTTCGAGGAGGTTTGGACCACGAGCCCGAGCCTGATGAAGACCGTGCAGCGCTACGACTACGCGGGCGATTGGAGCGGTCGGCTCGCTCAGGTGCTCGTGGTCCCGGGCGAGGCGGCGAGCGAGGTGCGCTCGATCTCGAAGACGAAGTGGACTGGCCGCGCGCTGTTCAACTTCGCAGTGACGAGCTACTTCCCGACGGCCGTCGAGACGTGGACATGCGCGACCGGACAGAACGAGGCGGCATGCCTCGCCGCGCCGGCGGGTTACACGGTGTCCGAGTCGACACTAACGGACTTCCCACTCATCGGCGACAAGCGGTTGATCCTCGAGACCGGATCGAAGCTGAGCAACGCCAATGTCGATAATGATCGCCAGACCATTCGTACGTTCACCATGCTCGTCGATGCGACCAGCTACCTGGTGCGCCCCGTGAGCACGACGAAGGAGCATCGGGTCGCGGGCACGATGGTGATGTATGCAAAGAGCGCTCAGGAGTGGGAGCCGACGCTCAAAGCTCCCACGACGGAGGAGACATGGTTTGACTCGAACGATGCGAATCGCGCGAAAACAAGTCTCGTCTTCGACCTGACGACCGGCAATCTGCTCGAGCGCCGAAAGCCAGTGCAGAACGACGCGGGTACCTCGAGCGCCATCTTCGAGTACGACTCGCGCAAATTGTTCGTCGCGAAGGAGACCAACGAGCTCGGACACGTTCGCGACTTCCAATGGGAGTACGGCACCGGCACCAAGCTGCAAACCGATGGTCCAGACATCCGCACCTGCACCGCTTGTGATCCTCCGACACCCGACCAACCGCTCAAGGAGCAAACGAAGATTCGCGTCGATGGGCTCGGTCGCACGATCGAGCGCTGGGACACCAACAGCGAGGACGGTGGTTCATTCGTGCTCTACCAGCGCGAGCTCACGAGCTATGTCGACAACGCGACTCCGACGATCCCGGCGAGTACGACGCATCAGGTCCGCAAGACGACCTCGATCGCTTCGTCCTGGACCAACGTCAAGACCGAGCTCGACGGTCATGGGCGACCACTGCGGACGATCCAGCTGGCCCAGGGAACTGCGCCGGCTGACGCGATCACGAGCTACGCCTACGCGAACGACGGCACGTTGCAGTCCGTCTCGGTGCCCGATCCAACGCAGAACAACGCCAGCACCGTGACCTACCGCTACACCTTCGATAGTCTCGGACGCGCAATCTCGATTCGCCGTCCCGACAGCATCACCGTCGCGAACCAGAGTGGCGTCGACATCACTTATAACGGCGTGACCAAGACCGTGCGGGAGGTGACCGGCGTCGCCGGCGGCCTCGCCGCGGCCACCAAGACCGTGACGGATTCGTTCGGCCGGCTGGTCGAGGTTCACGAAAAGTACGCCGGTCCAGGCAACGGACAGAGCGAGCAGTTCGCGATCACGCACTACACGTACGGCCCGGATGACAACGTGATCGCCGTCGTCGATCCGCAGAGCGTGACCACGCAGCTCCAGCACGACTTCGCCGGGCGCCGCACGCAGATCGTTCGCCACGGGCGCACGTGGAAATACACCTACGACAAGAACGGGAACCTGATCTCGGAGCAGGTGCCCGGTTCGCCCAACCCACCCGTGACCGATCCCGACTACACCACGACGATCGTGTATGACGCGCTCGATCGGCCGGTCTCCAAGCTGGTCGGCGCGCGTGGCATGTCCGCGACAGATCAGACACTGTTTGCCGGTCGCAGTGAGACGTTTCAGTGGGACTACGGCGGCAACATGAAGGGGCACCTTCGCTATTGGACGTCCTATGCCCCGAACGCGAGCACGCCGACGCTCAAGCGCGAGATGCGGAGGACGGATCTCGATCTGGGCTCGACGGACAAGGTCTCGTTCTTCGGCCTCGCGGGTCTCACGACATCCCACCAAACACTCGCGCGTTACAACCTGGCGGGCTTGCCGTCGAGCACGCACCACTACGACCAGGTCGCGCCGAGTAATCACAACACGGTGTCGACCATCCAGTACGACGCCAACCTTCGGCCGACGAAGATCGATTTCAACAATATCAATTCGGGTCAGCCCGTCCATGCGTTGGCAGTACAGACCCGCAACGTCGCCGGGCTCGTCACCAAGCGACGCACTGTGTTCGTGCCGGGCACGGCGGACTACGTCGAGTCGAACTGGACCTACGACACACTCGGTCGCATCACCGACCAGCTCGTGCAGACGACGCCTGGTCCCGTGCAGGTGGCGCGACAGACGCTGACCTACCTCGGCAACGACAACCCGAGCACGCTGGGCCACACGATCGGCGCCTCGGCGAAGAGCTTCCAGTACGGCTACGACTTCCGGCACCAGATCACGTCGGCCGCGGAGACCACGACACCGGGATATTTCACGTCCGCCTACGTCTATGGCCCGGCTGGTCGATTCACCGGCACGAATATCGCGCAGACCAACCCCGCGCCGGGCAGCGAGCTCATCCCGCGGAATGTCGCGTATCAGTACGCCGATCCCGATCCCGAGCGCGTCACCGCGTTGCTCCTCGCGGGTGGCTCGACGCGGTTCGCGAGCTATCAGTACGACGAAGCTGGCAACATGACGTCACGGTGCTATGGCGCCAGCGCAGCGCCGTGCGTCGGCGAATCGGTCGAGTTTCTCTACGACGGTAAGGACCAGCTCCGCCGAGCGACCAAGAAGCTGAACGGTGTGGTTCAGGGGAGCGAAGAGTACTGGTACGACCACGAGGGCAGCCGCGTCGCGATCGTCAAGCGAGATGCCTCCGGCACCAAGACAGAAACCATCGTGTTCCGCGGCGATGTCGAAGCGCACTACGACTCGGCCAACACTCTTGATTTCGTGTACACGCACGTCTCGCTCGGAACCCCAGTCGCGCGTCTCAAGCGAACGAACACCGGCATCGAGCTCGAACATCAGTTCCATGGCCTCGCGAACCACACACTCGTGGCAGTTAGCTCGGCAGGGACGATCAATTCGGCGTTCAGCTACACGCCGTTCGGAGAGGTTGTCGAGACCGTCGACGCAGGCAATGGCGAGGGAGCGGCAGCTCACCCTCGTCGCTTCAATGACAAGTATCAGGACGCGATATCTGCTCTGGCCTACTATGGAGCACGCTGTTTCGATCGCACACTTATCGGCTGGAGTCAGTCAGATCCGCTTTACAGTCGCGTTCCTGATGCAGCTCTACATGGCAATCCGCGCCGAGCTAATCAGTACCAGTTCTCACTATCCAATCCGCTAATGTATCTAGATCCAGATGGTCTTGATTCGTTTGGAGGGACCGGGAATGTGGGTTCCTATCGTTCGGAAATGGAAAGCTCGACGCGTGGATGGGCTGCAAATACCAGTTCTGATCTGGTTGATACTCAATCCTGTGAATACAGCTCAAGCCGATGCCCGCCGCGCTGGACGCTCTTTGCCGATCTGAATCAAAAGAAGTCTGCTGAGGCAAAGCAAATTCCAATCCCAGAGTTCGCCCCGGAAGACTCGGATGTTCGTTTCGCTCCTCCGGGCTGGGAAAAAGACCTTCGATGTTCCACGCCAGACCAGTGCAAACTTGCGAAGCGCATCGGTGTCGCGTGGTTGGTACTTCTTACCCCCGTCGTTGTCGCCACTATACCAGCAATGGTGCGGGGCGCCTCAGCGACTAGAGTTGGCCCAGTTGCAACGACCGTACTCGATACCAATCGGATACATCATATTTTTGGACAGGCCAGACATAATTTGGACCCTCTGGTCGCGAGGTTTGGGGGGGCCCGAGAGGCGGCGTACACCGCAGTAGAAAGCGCCACTCAAACTGTCGTGAGAAGCCAAAGGCTTTCAGGAGTGTTTGAAACAGCGGTAAGGGTTGCCGATTTTAACGTGGTGGTGCGGGGGCGCGTAATGGATAATGTGGCGAGAATTTCTACGTTCTTCATTCCGTAAGAGGTGATCGTGATTGACGGGCTGACCGACTTCGAAAGCGCAGTTCTACATCTGCTGTTAGCGGTAGACAGCCCGATATATGCGACGCTGCGAAGACAGGCTGCCTGTGCACGACTAGTTCGTCGTCAGCTTTCTGGCGTCGGATTCTTCTGCGAGTTTGAAGTCCCTGAGGGAGTAGCCACAACAGACGTCAAAGACTTTCACATCGGCAATGTTATCGCGGAGGTATGTGGGCTCCGAAACGGTGTTGATTTCGTATTGTTCGTTCGCGGCGGAAAGCTTGCGTGTCTTGAAGGAGTCACGTTTGACGAGCCTTGGCCGGAAAAAATCGACGGATTCACCCTCCGGGTCGAGCCCCCACTAAGGGCTCCCGAATGAACAAGTCGATCGATCTTGGCCGAAGCGAGCGCTCCGCCTCGTCGGTAACAACGACCGAGGGGCTCATCGAGGCCGAGAAAGTCGATCGAGGCTGATTCGATCGGAGATCTCGACGATCGCCTTTCGCGTTGATGCCGAGCCGCGCACGACTGGACCTGACGCGCGAGCGGTTGACGCGGTGGCGAGAGCGGTATGGGCGGGCCCGGGATCCCGTTGCCGGACGAGCTGTGGACCGCCGCCGTGGAGGTCGCTCGTGTCGAGGGCGTCGCGGCGACAGCGCGTGCGCAGCGTCTCGATCGCCTGCGGCTGGAAGCGCGGTGAAGGGCGTAGTGCGTTTCGCCGCATAGGGGAACCTCGTCTACTGTATGTTCGGTCGCGCGTATGTTCGGTCGCGAGTTCTGGGTCTCGACAGTCGCCGAGTTCGAGCGCAGCAAGCTGACGCAAGAGGCATTCGCGGTCCGGCATGGGCTGGCGGTGACGACGCTACGATCGTGCGACGGGAGCGGAAGACGAGCGTGTGTCGTTGGTGCCACTGCGCGTGATAGCCTCGACCGCGGGACGCGGGCGCGATGAGGCGAGTGTGGGGCGTTTTTCCCTGCCTCACGATCCTGCCAGCCGATCCCGAATTTGTTATCGATTTCTCTGACGGACACTGCTCGTAACGTGTGCGTCTTCTAGTTGAACCCGGGAGGAATTCGAGATGCGTATCAAGATGATCTTCGTGGCCGTGCTCGCGACGGTTGGTCTGATGGCGTGCGGCGGCGGCAACAAGGGCGGCGATACCGCGGGCGGCGGTGGCGGTGGCGCCAGCGCCGAGAAGTCGCTCTACGATCGCCTCGGCGGCAAGGACGCCATCACCGCCGTGGTCGACAAGTTCGTCGGCATCGTCGTCGCCGACGATCGGATCAACGGCTTCTTCAAGAACGCGGATGCCGCGAACCTCAAGAAGCAGCTCGTCGATCAGATCTGCTCGGCCACCGGTGGCCCCTGCAAGTACGAGGGCAAGGACATGAAGACCGCGCACGCCGGCATGGGCGTCAAGGAGGCGGACTTCAATGCGCTCGTCGAGGATCTCGTGAAGGCGCTCGACGAGTTCAAGGTTCCGGAGAAGGAGAAGGGCGAGCTCCTCACCGCGCTCGGCGGCATGAAGGGCGACATCGTCCAGGAGTGAGCGATCGCCGATCGCGCGACGCGGCGGCCACCAGGTCGCCGTCTTGCGTTTCGGCTCAGTACGGTGGGCCGCCGGAGTTTCCGCCGGGACCGTAGTTACAGATGATCGCGTTGCCGAACTGCTGGTTCGGGCAGTTCGCGACGGCGCAGCCGACCTCGAGCGTGGTGCGCCACACCAGCTGGGTGTAGTGGCCGCACACGCCACTGCACGAGTTGGTCGCGTAGTTGTAGTCCTCGCCCTCGGACGCCCATAGGTCCACGGCTTGCTGCGCATCCGCGGCACCGCCGGAGCCGTAGATGTTCTCGCCGACGTAGTAGGGGTGGCCGGTCGAGCGCCCGGGGTTGTGATCGATGAGCCCGATCGGTGCATCGTTGTCGGTACACAGCGCTGCCCACGCGGCGGCCGTCGCCTCGAGATCGTCGTTCCAGGTCAGGAACGGCAGCGGGTTCGCGGTGTCGACCGCGGCGCGAACCTGGTTGTGATAGAGCGTGATGCCGACCAGGTTCTGCGGCTCGCCCTCGCCGCCGGGGATGATGGTGTCGCCGGGCGTGTCGGGACCGTCGCCGTTGGTCGGTCCGTCGGTCAGCGGGTTGTCATCATCGCCGAGCGTGCCGCCACCACACGAGATCACGAACGCGACGCAGATGGCGCGGCCCCTCATGTGACCGATGGTCCGCCTGTCCCGAACGGCGGTCAACCCAGGAGTCACGCCGCGTTGCATCGCGGGCGTTGACGCGGGGCATCGACTTCACCTATCAACGGCGCTGGAGGCCACGATCGTTTAAACGCAAAGACGCACACTCCGACGGAGCAGGGAAGCCGGTGAGCAATCCGGCACAGCCCCCGCTACTGTGACCGGGGACGACGCAGCAAGGCTCTGACAGGCCAGCCACTGGGAAACTGGGAAGGCGCTCGCGAAGGACGAACCGGAAGTCAGGACATCTCTCCATCGGATTCGCTTCGGGGTAGAAGCTCGCGCTTTGCGAGGTCATCCCCGACGTCACGTGGGGTGACCAATGACTCGAACCGGATCTTCTCTTGTCGCGTGCGCGCTTCTCGGCGCGTCGACCGCACGTGCGGACGAGCCCGGCGAGACGAAGCGGGCCGAGACAATCGAGATCGAGGGCAGGGCACCCGATCAGCTCGCGCGCGATCGTAGCCGTGCGCTCGAGGATGCGCCCTTCGTCAGCGTGCTCCATGCCGACGAGCACGCGGCGACGGCGTCGGTCGCCGATGCGATCGCGACGTCGGCGGGCGCCACCAAGCGATCGTCCGGAGGCCTCGGCGCGTTCGCGTCGATCAGCGTGCGCGGTGCCTCGCCCGGGCTCACCGCGGTGCTGATCGATGGCGTGCCGCTCGCGAAGCTGGCGCAGGTCACCGTCGATCTCGGCCGGTTCGCGATCGATTCTTTCGGCGAGGTCGAGCTGTATCGCGGCACCGTGCCGATCGAGCTCGGCGGTGCCGGCGTCGGTGGCGCGGTCAATCTGATCACGCGGCTCGGGCGCGGCGAGCACGGCGAGCGGTTGCGGGCGTCGATCGGCGGCGGCTCGTTCGGTGCGCGCCACGCGCGGTTTCACTACGGCGACGATCACGGCAGCGTGCTGTCCGCGTTCTCGGCGGGCTATCAGGGCGCGACCGGCGACTACTCGTTCTTCACCGACAACGGCACGCCGCTCAATCGCACCGACGACACCACGCTGATCCGCCGCAACAACGAGTTCGATCAGCTCGATCTCGGCGCGCGGCTCGGCGACGAGGACGGTGGCTGGGTGGCCGGCGCGCGGCTGCTCGCGAAGGGGCAGGGCCTCCCGGGCAGCATCACGCAGCCGGCGGAGAAGGCGCGGATGTCGACGGTCGACGTCATCGTCGACGGCCGCTTCGATGTCACGCCGGGCGCGAGCACGCGCGGTCGCCAGCTCGGCTACGTCCTCGTCGAGCGCCAGGCGCTGCGCGATCGGATGGGCGAGCTCGGCCTCGGCAGCAACGATCGGCGCTACACCACGCTCGCCACCGGCGCGTCGACCACGTGGACGCGCACGTTGGCCGTCGACAACGATCGACCCTGGCTGCGCGGCACCGCCGGCCTCGAGCTGCGCGGCGAGCGGTTCACCGATGCCGACGACCAGGACACGCGCGCGACGCTCTCCGGCTCGCGCACCGGCGGCGCGGTCTCGGCGGCGCTCGACCTCACGCTCGCACCGGCGCTCGTCATCACGCCCGCGGTGCGTGTCGATCTCGTGCGCACCGCGCCGACGCCGCTGACCGTCGGCCCCGATGCATTCATGGACATCTCGCCGCGCTGGGACACCGTGCCGAGCCCTCGCGTCACCGCGCGCGCCGGGCTCGGTGACGACCTCGCGGTCAAGACGAGCGCCGGCTGGTACGTCCGCCTGCCGACGCTGCTCGAGCTGTTCGGCGATCGCGGCTACATCCTCGGCTCGCCCGATCTGGAGCCCGAGCGCGGACCGATGCTCGACGCCGGCGTCGTGTGGGCGCCTTCGCGAGCGATCGGTGCCCTCGATCGCGTCCTCGTCGAGGCCGTCGCATTCGGCGGTCGCGCGCGCGACACCATCGCGCTGATCTCGACCGCCGGCTTCGTCGCCCGCGCCGAGAACGTCGGTGCCACCCAGACCTTCGGCGGCGAGCTGGTCGCGACGGGTCGGCTGTGGCGCCGGCTCTCGCTGTCGCTCGCGTACACCCGCCTGCTCACCGAGCAGCGCACGCTCGATCCGAGCTTCGCCGGCAAGGACGTCCCGCGCACGCCGGGGCACCAGCTCCACGCGCGCATCGATCACGCGCAGCGCGTGCTGCGGCGAGCCACCAACGTCTGGGTCGATACCGCGGCGCAGTCGACGAGCTATCTCGATCGCGCGAACTTCGCGCGCGTTCCCGGCCGTGTCTTGATCGGCGCCGGTGCGCGCGTCGAGGTGATCCCGAAGCTCGGGCTCGCGTTCTCCGTCGATAACCTCGCGAACACCCGCGTCGTCGAGCTGCCGCCCGATCGCCCGATCGACGAGCCGCTCCGCATCCCGCTCTCCGATGTCGCCGGGTTTCCACTGCCCGGTCGCAGCTTCTACCTCGCGCTCGATTGGACTCACTGAAGGAACACACATGACCAACTGCAAGCACGTCGTCCTCGCACTCTGCTCGCTCGCCGCATGCGGCGGCGATGGAGACTCTCCCGACATTCCGGTCCAGAATCGCGCGGTGATCGTCGCGGGCGACTTCACGCCCGGCGCACCCGGCGTGATGTCGTCGCTCGATCTCGAGACGATGGAGCTCGCGCAACGGGTGTCGCCGACGGGCTCGGTCGATTCCGATCCGGTGATCCGCCGGATCGGCGGCGAGCTGTTCATCGTCAATCGCTCCGAGGCGAACATCACGATCCTCGACGCGATCACGCTGTCGCTGGTCGAGCAGCTCGCCACCGGCGCCGGCACCAACCCGCAGGATGTCGCGGTCGTCGGCGACGAGCTGTACGTGCCGTCGCTCGGGACGCCGGGCGTGATCGTCGTCGAGCGCGGTACCGGTGCGACGCGGACGATCGATCTGTCGGCGCTCGATCCCGTCGATGGTGAGCCCGACTGCGCGTCAATCTTCGTGGTCGGCGACGAGGCGATCGTCGCCTGTGGTCTGCTCGACAACTTCGTGGCGTCGCTCCCCGGCGCGGTCGCGGTGATCGATACCGCCAACGGCGATGCGGTCGAGACCTTCGAGCTGAACAACCCGAACCCGTTCGGTCTGTTCCAGCGCATGCCCGCCTCCGTCGGTGGCCACCTCGTGCTGCCGACCGTGCCCGACTTCTCCGACTTCTCGTCCGGCTGCGTCGAGGAGATCGACGTCGGCGCGCGCACGGCGACCTGCGCGATCACCAATCAGCAGGTCGGTGGTCTGGTCGGCAAGATCGACTTCGAGGACACCGGCGACACCGTGATCCAGTGGATGGCGGTGAGCAGCTTCGGCGCCAACGGTCAGGTCGGCAACGTCCAGGGTCTCGACCTCACCACCGACGAGCACATCCCGCCGGTGACGCCCGACACCCAGGTGCTGATCGATCTCGCGATCTGCCCGGGCAACCTGCTCGTCGTCTCCGACGCGACGCTCGACGCCAACGGCCTGCGCGTCTACGCGAACGGCACCGAGATGACGACCGCGCCGCTCGCCGTCGGCCTCAAGCCCGGCAACTCCAACGGCCTGCTCTGTTATTAGCGACTCGCCGTTGGCAGACCGTGCGCATACAATGCGCATATGGCCAAGACTCGCCGCGCGAGACAGCCGACCTCCAAGGCGCGACGCCCTCGGACAAAGACTCCAACTAACCTGTCCTTGCGGACGGATCTAGTTCGGCGCGCACGCGCGCTCGAGCTCAATCTCTCGGAGGTCGTCGAGGCCGCTCTCGAGCAGGCGATCGTCGAGCGCGAGCGTTCCAACTGGGCAATCGAGAACAAGGAAGCGATCGACTATTACAACCGCTTCATCGCGGAGCACGGCATCTTTGGCGATGGACGGCGACTGTTCTGATGGCGCAGTTCGACGTCTACAGGAATGCGGAAGGAATCTATCCGATGGTGGTCGATATCCAGTCCGATGCATTGTCGAAGCTGACGAGCCGTGTGGTCGTCCCCGTGATGCGTCGCGACCGGTACCTCGCACCACTCGATCGAGCAACTCCGGTTGTGGCAATCAAGGGTGTCGATTACGTCTTGCTCGTGCCGCTACTGTCAGCAGTGTCGGGATCGAGCCTCGGAAAGTCGATCGCATCCGTGGCCTCGCACCGCGGCGATGTCATCGCAGCAGTCGACATGGTGTTCACGGGTAGCTGATCACTCGCGCGGGCGCACGCAGTACGCCTCCGCGACCACCTCGATCGTCGAGGACGGCGAGGTGTTGCGGTAGTCGCAGCGCCAGCTCGCGGCGGCGGTGTTGTCGGTCATCGCGAGTGGGCGGGTGGCCACGAGCTGCGCCATCCATTGCGGATCGGCGTAGCAGCCACCGGTGACGAGCAGATCGTTCGCCTTCTCGCAGCTCGCGACCGCGGTCGCGACGAGGCCGGCACCGACGGAGATCCGCGCCTCGCGCCGCTGGATGTCCTGCTTGTGACCGTACGCCGCGGCGGGACCCGGCGGACCTTTCGGGCCCTGCGGACCTTGTGGGCCTTGCAGACCTTGCGGGCCCTGGAGCCCTTGCACGCCCTGCGGACCGTCGGGACCGGGCGGACCCGGATCACCCTTCGCGCCGCGCGGACCTTCCGGGCCCGCGGGACCCGTTCCACCGGGACCGATCGGACCCGGCGGACCCGGCGGACCGAGTGGACCCGGCGGACCCGGCGGACCTTCGAGGCCCGCGGTCTTGCCCTTCGCGAGCAGCTCCTGCGCGACCTTCTTCGAGTCGAGCTCGCCGCGGCGCTCGATCGATCCGATCCGCAGATCGAGATCGTCGACGCGCGCCGTCTGTTCGTCGATCCGTTTCTCGGTGTCGCCGGCGCGACAACTCGCGAGCATCGCGAGCCAAATCATGCCGGCGCGGGTCATGCAGCGACTGTACGAAAACCCTCGCACGAGCCGGGCGTGCTGCGCCGGTTTTTTGCCCGCGCGATCGAACGGGTTTACGACCGATGGCGATGAGCGGGACAAATCACGTGATCGATCTGGTCGATGTCACGCTGGACCACCCGCGCGGTGGGACACCTCTGGTGCGTGGGGGGAGCCTCGGAATCCCCGCCGGTGAGGTGGTGCTCGTCGTCGGTGCAGCCGGCGTCGGCACCTCGCGGCTGGTCGCGGCGGCACTCGGCGAATGCGATCTCTCCGGCGGTCGCATCGAGGTGCTCGGACGCGATGTCAGCAAGCTGCGGCGCTCGTCGCTGCGGCTGATCCGTCGCCGCATCGGCATCATTCCCCAGGACCTGTGCCTGCTGGACGACCGCACCGCGCAATTGAACGTGGTGCTCCCGCTCGAGATCGATGGCGTGCCGCGTGCCGCGTCGACGCTGCAGGCCGATCGCATCCTCTGCCAGCTCGGGCTCGAGGAAGAAGCGCAGCTACCGATCGATCAGCTGTCGATGGCCGCGCGGCAACGCGTCGCCGTCGCGCGCGCGATGGTGCGCGAGCCCGAGCTCGTGATCGCCGACCATCCGACGAGCATGCAGGATGCCGCCGGCGCCGAGCTGGTGTGCACGGCGCTCGCGATCGCCGCCGCGCGTGGTGCCGCGGTGATCGTGTTCGGCCGTGACGCGGCGCTGCTCTCCCTCGCCGAGCGCCATCGCTGGAAGCGGATGGGCCTCGTCGACGGCTTGCTCCGGCCGCTGTCGGAGATCGCCGTCGAATCGATCCCGGCGTTCGAGTCTGGTGCGGCCATCGAGATCCCCGTCGACGATGTTCCGGCGGAAGCGATCCCGAACGTGCTGCCGTTCCCGCTGGCCGCGAGTGGAGCAGGAGGCTGACATGCGGATGAAGACCCTGCGCCGGTTGCGCGTGATGGCCCCGCGCCAGCTGCGCCGCACCGCCAAGTCGTTCGACTTCACCGACGCGACGATCGAGCCGGAGCCCGACCCGCCGCCCGAGGCCGTGTTCGATCGCCTCACCGGGCCCTACGGTCGCCGGTACGACGAGGAGACGTGATCGCGCGTCTCGCTTCCGCGTTGCGCCGCAGCGGTCGGATCGCGACCGAGCGGCCGCGCGCCGCGCTGTGGACGACGCTCGCGCTGACCTGCGCGCTGCTCGCCGTCGGCATCGCGGCGGTGACGGCGCTGACGATCGATCGCGTGGTCGCCACCGAGACCACCGCGGGAACCCGCGCCGGGCTTGTCGTCTATCTCGGCGAGGGTGTCTCCGATGCGCGCGCGCACGCGCTGGTCGATCAGCTGCGAGGTCTGGCCGGCATCGACAAGGTCGAGCTGGTGACGCCGCAGGAATCCGCGCGCCGGCTCGTCGCCTCGCTAGGCTCCGGTGCCGCGATGCTCGAGGGGGTCGACGTCGAGGCGTTGCCGGCGTCGGTCGAGGTCACGCTCGCGCCGGGCGTTCGCGACGTCGTGGCGATGAGCCCGATCGTGCGCGAGCTGCGCGGGGCCTCGGGCGTCTCCGAGGTCGTCGTCGAGGATTCGTCCGAGGAGCACACCAAGGCCCGGGTGCTCGGCACGGTGCGCGCGGTCGCCTGGATCGCGGCGGCGCTGTTCGCCGGGCTCGCGCTGCTGACCGCACTCGGCTCGCTGCGCGTTCGTCACGAGGAGGTTCGCCACGGCCGTCACTCCGAGTGGCAGGTCGTCGAGCTGCTCGGCGGCGGCAGCAGCTTCCTCGTCATCCCGACCGCGGTCGCCGGTGCGCTGCAGGCCCTGCTCGCGGCGCTCCTCGCCTGCTGCCTGCTGGTCGTCGGGCTTCATCTCTACGGTTCGGACATCCCGGTCGAGGTCGTCGCGCCGAGCGGTGCGATGGTCACGATCTTCCTCGCCGGCGCCGCCGCGATCGGCCTCGTCGCCGGTGGGCTGGCGGGCGTGGCGCGGACCCGGGCCACCGCATAGATGTGGCGCGCGCGACTGATCACCCAGATGGTCTCGAAGTTCCGCTACGTCGACGACGAGCCGAGGCCGGAACCCAGCGACGACGATCCACCTGCTCCTCCGCCGGCCCGCAGCTGGCGTGAAAGGTATCGATGGCCCCTCCGGACGATCAGGCCGAAACCGTGACCCTGTTCACCGCCACGACCTGGCGGATCCGGTGGGCGCTCGCTCTCGCGTTCACGCTGGTCGCGCTGGTCGCCACCGCGCGGGCGGAGCGCAAGCGCCGGGCTCCGGTCGATCCGCGGCCGGCACTGGCGACGCAGCTCGCGGGCGAGGCGGACTCGATCGATCGCGCGCTGACCACCGTGAAGAGCAAGCTCGCCGAGGCCGATCAGGTGCGCGCGCGCCGGATGCACGCCGCCTATCGCCTGATCCGCGACGCCCGCCCGTCGCGCGGTGACATGACCACGATCCGGCGCCGGGCCGCCGCGCAGCTGCTGCTGTCGCGCGATCGCGCCGAGCGCACGCTGCTCGCCGACGAGGCCGCGCACCTCGCAGCCGCCCAGGCGCGGGTCGCCGAGGAGACCGCGAAGCTGTCCTCGGTCGCGCTGCCCACCGCGGTCACCCGGCCGGCGCGCGGCTCGATCATCCGCAAGTTCGGGACGCTCGTTCACGACAAGTCGAAGGCCACCCTGTCGCGGCGCGGCATCGACCTCGACGTCGAGGCTCGCACCGACGTCATCGCGCCCGGCGACGGTATCGTCCGTTACGCCGGCATCATCCGCGGTCTCGACGAGGGCATCGTCATCGATCACGGCGACTACTTCACGGTGGTCGCGAAGCTCGCGGATCTCGTCGTTCCCGTCGGGGCAAAAGTCCAGCGCGGCGATCGGATCGGGCGGGCGGCGCGCCAGCGCGTCTACCTCGAGGTCCGGGTGAAGCTGTCTCCGGGTGGAATGCCGATCGATCCGGAGCCGCTGCTCGAAGATCCGCCGAAGAAGTCGCGCTAAGATTCACGGCGCTTGTCGAGGGCAACACATGCGGCGTCGTTCGTTGCCGGAGCAACGCTCGCTACTGCGATCGCCGCGTGGGCCGTGCCGCCGCGCGATGTCGCGCGCTTCAAGACGCTCGATGCGTTCGCGCAAGCGCTCGCCACGGTGCAGACGTCATACGTCGATCCCGTCGACGAGAAGGTGCTGATCTACAACGCCGCGCGCGGCATGCTGCACAACCTCGATCAGTACTCGACGTTCTTGCCGCCGAACCGCTACAAGAACCTCCGGCAGGACACCGAGGGCGAGTTCGGCGGTGTCGGTATCACGCTGTCGCCGGGCACCCTCGACGAGACCAAGCCCGGGATGCCGCCGTACCCGACGATCGAGACCGTGGTGTTGCGCTCGCCCGCCGACATGGCCGGGCTGCATCCCGATGATCGCGTCGTCGCCGTTGGTGGTCAGCCGACGGCCGAGGCCGGCAAGGAGCTCGCGAACGCGACCGCGTGGGAAGCCAAGCTTCGCGGTGCCTCGGGCACGCGCATCACGATCAGCGTGCTGCGCGCCGGCTGGAAGGACGCGCGGCCGTTCACCCTGGTTCGCCAGCAGGTCAAGTTGCCGACGGTCAGTCACAAGGTGATCGAGCCGCGCATCGGCTACCTCCAGATCTCGCGGTTCGCCGAGGCGACCTCCACCGACACTGCCGCGGCGCTCGCCTCGCTCAAGCAGAAGGACGCGCTCGGCTCGCTGATCCTCGATCTTCGCGGCGACCCGGGCGGGCTGGTCGATCAATCGATCGCGGTCGCCGACCTGTTCCTCGATTCCGGAACCATCGTCACGATCCGTGGCCGCGCCGGTAGCGTCGAGACGCAGACCGCACACAAGGGTGGTCCCGCGACGGCGGTCCCGATCATCATCCTGGTCGATCGCGGCACCGCGTCGGCCTCGGAGATCCTCGCCGCCGCACTGCGCGATCACGGACGCGCGAAGCTGGTCGGGACCCAGACGTTCGGCAAGGGCACGGTCCAGACCTTCTTCGATCTGACCGACGGCGCCGGCCTCAAGCTGACCACGGCGAGGTACTACACGCCGAAGGGCAACTCGTTGGAATCAAAGGGTCTGCTCCCCGACGTCAAGGTCGACGACTTTGCTCCCGAGGAGATCGTCGTGGGAGCGAGCCGGGACAATGGAAGCGGTAGTGGCGCCGGGTCGGGAACTGATGCCACAATCGACGACGCCGAAGACGAGGACGATCCACAACTAGCAGCTGCTGTAAAGCTGGCTCGTCAGTCACTGCGGGGAAGCAAGTGAGTGTCGGGAAAGAAAAGTCCTTCGGTTGTTTTGCTCGAGCTTGGACTGGTACAACGAATAAGACGTTGGTGTTCTCCCTGAACTCGACGGCACGAGCGGGCATAAGCAAGGGCGCAACCTGATGTTCAAGCTGGTGATCCAGGATGACGAGGGGAAGACGACAGTCGTCCCTCTGATCCGCGACGAGATCACGATCGGACGCAAAGAAGGAAACACGATCCGTCTCACCGAGCGGAACGTGTCGCGCCGTCATGCCCGCATCCTGCGGAACAACGGCGAGGTCCAGATCGAGGACCTCGGTAGCTACAACGGCATTCGCGTCAACAACGCGCGGATCGCGGAGCGCGTCAACCTGCGCGTCAGCGATCAGGTGCAGATCGGCGACTACAAGCTCTACCTCAAGGCCGAGGGTGTCGAGCAGGTCGACGATGCGCGGACGATGCCGATCGAGCGCGTCGATGCCGGCGCTGCTCCCACCGACGTGATCGCCGCCGTCGCTCCGGCACCGACCGCGCCGATGGCGATTCCGGCGACGCCGGCCGCCACTCCGGCGGCAGTCGCACAGGGCACCGGCTCGCAGCCTGCCGTCCAGGTCACCGGCAACCCGAACCGCACGCTCGTCGCGATGGCCGACACCGACCCGGCGACGGGCCGGCCGCTCGCTCGCCCCGAGCTGATCGCCGCCGCGATCCCGCAGCAGACGGGCCACGGCAAGCTGGTGGTGCTGTCGTCGAACTTCGCCGGCAAGGAGTTCGAGCTGTCGCGCCCGCAGATGATCATCGGGCGCACCGACGAGAACGATCTCGTCATCAACCATCGATCGATCAGCCGCAACCACGCCAAGGTGGTTCGCGAGCCCGATACCTCGCGCTACACGATCAGCGATCTGCAGTCGTCGAACGGCGTGCGGGTCAACGGCAACGACTACAGCAAGGTCGAGCTGCGGCGTGGCGACGTCATCGATCTCGGTCACGTCCGGCTGCGCTTCGTCGAGCCCGGCGAAGACTTCGTGTTCGCGCGCGACGCGGTGATCACGGACGTCCCCGAGGCCGGCGGCAAGAAGGGCCTGCTGGTCGCGATCCTGCTCGGCGTGCTGGTGCTCGGCGGCGTGCTGGTGTTCTGGCTGACCCGCGGCCCGTCGGATAGCGGCGGTGGCGGCAGTGGCACCGGCCCGAACGGGAACATCGTCAAGACGCCGGACGCGGGCGATGTCGTCGCCAACACTCCGCCGGATGCGGCGGAAGCGATCGTTCCCGACAGTGGCTCCACGGCAGTCGCCGCCACCGACGAGATCAAGAAGCTGCTCGCGCGCTGCGACGACAACGCCAACGACCGCAAGTGGAAAGACCTCGAGGAGTGTGGCCACCTGCTCGAGAACCTCAAGCACCCCGACGGTACCGTCTTCGTCAAACGCGCCAGCGAAGAGGCGCGCAACGAGGTGAAGTTCCGCGCGGTCGAGGACGCGCTCAAGGGCAAGGACCCGGATCTCAAGAAGGCCGCCGCGGCGATCGACGAGATTCCGCAGCGCTCGGTGTACAGCAACGAGGCGAAGAAGCTCTACGAAATCAAGAAGGTGCCGCTGATCCAGAGCAACGTCGCCGACCTCAAGACGCTGACCAGGGACTGCAGCAAGTTCAACGCCAAGCTGCGCACCATCGAGCAGAAGTACGGCAAGGATATCGCCGACGAGTCGCGCACCAAGGCGCCGCGCTGCACCGACGTCGCCGTGGTGACCAACCCGCCGCGGACCTGCGATCCCGCGTGCGGCGACGGCTACCGTTGCGAGGGCACCCGCTGCGTCAAGAAGCCGGATACCACTCCGCCGCCGAACCCGTGTAGCGATGCCGCCGCGCTCGCCGAGACCGAGGGCAAGGGCGACGCCGCGATGACAGGCGGCGGCTACGCCGCGGCGCTCACTCACTTCGAGCAGGTGCTGCGCTGCAAGGCCAGCGTGGCCCAGAAGGCCTATCTCGCTGCTTGCCGGGCGCGGAACTTCCCGCGCGCGAAGAGCATCTTCGCCGGGTACCTCAAGGAAGATCGGTTCGCCCAGATCTGCCTCAAAGAGGGCTTCGACCCCCGCAAGTGAAGAGCGGCTCCGCCTCGATTGGCCCGGTTGGTCCGCCAGTAGTTTGACCCCACCGAGGAAACTGGTGTACGAGGGTCAAACTACGGAGACCCCATGTCTTTCCGCCTGGCCTCTGCTCTCTCGCTCGTCACGCTCACCGCACTGAGCGTCGCTCCAAAACACGCGAACGCGGACATTGGCGGCAACGTCGATCTCAGTACTTTTCGGCCTGCGATCGATTCGCGTGGCTACCTGACGGTCAACGCCTCGCAGGTGCTCGGCCACAAGGAGCTGTCGTTCGGTCTCGGCTCGCTCGACTGGGGACACAACCTCCTCCGGCTCGGCGACTTCGATACCTGCAGCGAGACGTCGGGCATGCCTTGCTACAACGTCACCAACGTCATCACGGCGACGATCATCGCCGCGTTCGGCGTCAAGGCAGGTCCCCTCGAGCTCGAGTTCGGCGCCTCGGTCCCGCTGCGGATCATGAACGGCGACCGCGGGCCCGACGACCTCGTCAACCCCAACAACACGAACGACGACGAGAACTTCAAGTTCTCGGCGCAGGGCATCGGCTCGGTGGGCCTCCACCTGAAGACGCGCTTCCTCAAGACGTCGCGTCCTCCGCACGTCGGCCTCGGCGTGATCGCCTCGGTGTTCCTGCCGTCGACGAGCCCCAAGGATTCGTGGCTCGGCGAGAGCAAGGCGGTGCCGCAGATCATGGGCATCCTCGACAAGGAGTTCGGTCGTCAGGGCCGGCTGCGCGTCGCGCTCAATGCCGGCATCCGGATCCGCAGCACGCAGACGTTCACCGACAACGCGGCCAACGAGGATCCGCCGGCATCGGGCGTGACGATTCCGACCACCGGTGAAGGCATGACGGCGTCGGCCGAGGTGCCGTTCGGCGTCGGCATCGCGTACGCGATCGCGAAGCAGCGCTTCGATGTCGTCGGCGAGGTGTTCGGCACGCTGCCGCTCGGCGACAACGACAACTACCAGCCGCTCGAGGCGATCGCCGGCGTCAAGCTGTACCTCGCGCGCAACTCGTTCCTCTCGCTCGGTGCCGGCCGCGGTCTGGTGCCGAACAAGGGTGCCAATCCCGATCTGCGCGCGTTCATCGGCATCGTGTTCGAGCCGAACATCGGCGACCGCGACGGCGACGGTCTCAAGGACGACGTCGACAAGTGCCCCGACGATCCGGAGGACTTCGACGGCTTCGAGGACGAGGATGGCTGCCCCGACCCGGATAACGATCGCGACGGAATCCTCGACGAGGACGACAAGTGCCGCGACATCCCCGAGGACAAGGACGGCTTCCAGGACGAGGACGGCTGCCCCGAGGGTGACAAGAACGATCGCGACGGCGACGGCATCCTCGACAACGTCGACAAGTGCCCGGACGACCCGGAAGACTTCGACCAGTTCCAGGACGAGGACGGCTGCCCCGATCCCGATAACGACCAGGACGGCATCCTGGATGTCGACGACCTCTGCCCCAACGATCCCGAGGACAAGGACGGCTTCGAGGACGAGGACGGCTGCCCCGATCTCGACAACGACAAGGACCGCATCCTCGACAAGAATGACAAGTGCCCGAACGAGCCCGAGACGTACAACGGCACCGACGACGAGGACGGCTGCCCGGATCGCGGTCGCGTCGTCGTCACCGACACGGCGATCGAGATCCTCGACATGGTCTACTTCGAGTTCAACAAGGCGATCATCAAGCCGCAGTCGTATCCGATCCTCGACGCGGTCGCGGCCACGCTCCAGGGCAACCCGTCGATCCAGCTGATCGAGGTGCAGGGCCACACCGACGAGCGCGGCGACGACGCCTACAACCTCGACCTGTCCGACAAGCGCGCCCACGCCGTCGAGAAGTACCTCGCCGACAAGGGCATCGATCCGAAGCGCCTCACCGCGCAGGGCTACGGCGAGACCCAGCCACTCGATCGCCGCAGCAACGAGGCCGCGTGGGCCAAGAACCGCCGCGTCGCCTTCCTGATCCTCAAGCGCGCCTCGGACTAACGAGCCCTCGCGGGCGCGCGATCGCCTGCTAGGCTGTCGTCATGATCCGTTGGCTCTTCATCCTGGCGATCTGCGCCGTGCTCGCCTTCTGTGGCGCCACGGTGCCGCTCGGCAAGAAGACGTTCTTCGGCCACGTCAAATCGATCTGGGCGTCGGAGCCGATGAACGACCTCAAGGACGGCGTCAAGGAGACCGCCGGTCCCGCCACCGACAAGGCGAAGGAGTTCGTCAAGGGCGGCATCGAGGCGGTCAAGAAGGGCGAAGGCTCGGCGGGATCCGGATCCGCAGCGAAGCCTCAGCCGTGAAGTTCCCGCTGACACGTCAACTGATCGACGAGGTCCGCGCCTACGAGCTGCGGTCGTCGTGTCGCCACTGCTTCTTCTGGCGCGAGAAGATCCATGCCTGCGCGCACGACTGGCCCGACGAAGGCCAGCGCCGGTTCCCGATCGATGCGCCGAACGAGGACGGCACGCTGCCCACGGAAGCGGCGTTCTGCAAGGAGTTCGAGCTGGCCTGAGCGTATGCTCGAGCGCATGAGGCGCTTCGCATGGCTGGCAGTGTTCGTCGTCGCGTGTGGTGGTGGTGACTCGTCGGAGACCCCCGACGGACCCGGACCCTCGGATGGTCCCGAGAGCGATGGTCCCGATCCCGATGGACCCGCCGGCGTGTTCGCGATCACGAGCCCGCTGTACAACGATGGTGGCGCGATTCCCGTCGAGATCACCTGCGATGGCGATGACACGTCACCTCAGCTGGACTGGGTCAACGCACCAGTTGGCACGATGAGCTTCGCTGTGGTTTTCACGGACATGTCCATCAACAATGGATTTCTCCACTCGGTGATTTACGACATCCCAGCGAGCCTTGACGGTCTACCTGCGGACGTCGAGAAGGTGTTTGCTCCGACGGACGTGATAGGTGCTCACCAAACGCGCAACTTCAGAGGTGGCACCAACTTCGGTTATGCCGGACCTTGCCCGCAGACAGCTCACGTCTACGAGTTCAAGCTGTACGCGCTCGACGTCAGTGCGTTGCCGGGAGCGACGATGAACACGACGATGGCCCAGGCAAAGATCACGATCGAGGATCATGATCTTGCCAGCGCGACGCTAACGGCTACGTACGATCCCAATTAGCGAGAACTTCTGGAGATTGGCCCTGACATTCGAGCTTGAGTGCAAATTGAATGTCCTCCTAGACTGAAGCTCCGCAACCAAGGGCGGGAGCGGGCGATGAGGCGTTTCATGCGGCTGTTATTGGTTGGACTCTTTCTTCTGGCAGGGTGTTCTAGACGCAACCAAGAGGTCTGTTGCGAGACCGCTGACGAGTGCGCAGCCGTTGGTTTCCGGTGAATGCAGACCGCCACCTCCGCCACCAGACGCAGCGTTGAAGCCAGCCTTCGACGTCGTCTATCCGAGCGAGTTTCGTTCGTCGGTCGACGATCCGATGTCGTTGTGCATCCTGTTCGTCAATACAGATGTGAGTCCACTAAGCATGGCGACGTTGCAGGTTCGCCAGCTCACTGACGATCATCCGACCGCGCTGGTCAGGATCGTCACAACACCGTCACCAGCGGACATCGCGCCAGGTTTCGCTGGCGGCCGGGTCATTACAGATGCTGAGCCAATCTATTTCGACTCGGGGCTCGTGAGCGAGCCGCGGACGGACCAGAACTCGAACTACGCGCAGATCGAGTTCATCGACGCCCCCCAAGGCTCGTACGACATCACGCTGGACGCGGTGTTCGGGTTGGACGGTATCGACGTCCCTCTCCACATCACGATCCACCGAGATCCAGGGCCTACGATCTACGGCAACCCGGAAGCAGCTGTACGGACCCAACTCTTCAAGCAGTAGCTCACCGCTTACGAACCGCGAAGCCGACGCGGCGATCGCCGAGGTCGTGCTTGCGATCGAGCGACGCCTTCATCGGCGTCTTGCGCTTGGTCTTCGTCGCCTTGGTATCGATGAACTCGCTCATGTCGTGCGGATCGGCGGCGGCCACCGTCTTCTGCTCCTTCGGCCGTGACGTCGAGTCGATGGCGGCGACCTGGCCATCGCAGATCTGGCCCGGGAACTTCACCATGGTGTGGAAGTCGCGCGGTGCGGCGCGCTTGGTCGGCGCCACGGTGTCGGCGACGTAGGCGAACAGCTGGACCATGTCCTTGCCGTCCTTCACCGTGAAGGCGTTCTGACCGACGAGGGTGCCCGCGTGGTAGGGCTTGCCGTCGCGCTTGCAGGTGTTCCACGTCGCCATGTAGGTGCCGGGTTGAACCCGGAGGTCGATCGAACTGCCGGAGGGCAGCTCGGCGGGGAGCCAGTTGTCGCCGAACGCGCGCGCGCCGTCGTGCTGGATCTGCATGTTGCAGATCGGCTCCGGCGTCGCGTTCGTGAACACCACCGAGGCGGTTCCTGCGAGCTCGGCGCGCGTCACCCCGTGGTTGGTGGTGCCCGCGATCGAGCAGCCGGTCACGACGAGAGCGAGCACGATGCTATTGGGAGTGCGCATCGGTCCATCAAACCAGCGACACATGTGGGCCGCACGTTGGCATCGTTAAATCTCACGTGAGACCTCGAGGCGCGTGTAGGCCGCACGGCGCTGCGCGCGTCAGTGATTTCGACCGTGTAATGGCCTCACGCAGGGTGCGTGTGGCGTCAGGTGCCACCGAGTGCGAGCGCGAGCTGCGCGGCGATCTCGGCATTGTGGATCGCGAGCGCGCGGTTCGCGCGGATCGAGCTGCCGCCGGTGACCTCGGCGAGACGCGACAACAGGTACGGCGTCAGCGGCTTGCCGGAGATGCCGTCGGCGTACGCGTCCTCGAGGGCGCTCTCGATCGCCGGCTCGATGTCCGCCAGCTCGGCGGCCTCGGGGATCGGGTTGGCGACCAGGATGCCGCCGCCGCCGAGATTCCAGTGCGCGCGCGCGATCGTCGCGAGCTCGCCGACGTCATCGACCGAGTGCTCGATCCGCAGGCCCGAGCCGCGGGTGTAGAACGCCGGCAGCTCGCGGGTCTGGTAGCCGATCACCAGCACGCCGAGCGTCTCGAGCATCTCGAGCGTGCGCGGCAGATCGAGGATCGCCTTCGCCCCGGCCGAGATCACGGCGATCGGCGTGCGCGCGAGCGCGACGAGATCGTGCGAGACGTCGCCATCCTCGCCACGGTGGACGCCGCCGATGCCGCCGGT
Organism: Pseudomonadota bacterium; assembly: GCA_023430775.1. GTDB lineage: Bacteria > Myxococcota_A > Polyangia > Haliangiales > Haliangiaceae > JABFXX01. Next base: position 12,466 of record JAEYYY010000151.1, on the reverse strand, counting down.
CGCGAACACCTGGATGCCGGCGCGGGCCGCGAGCACGGCGGTGCCGCTGACGGTGGTGGCCGCACACGTCTTGCGAGCGAGGTGGACCGCGAGGTCGGTGGCGCCCGCCTTCGCGAATTGCTTGCCGTCCTTCGCGAGGCGCCCGAGCTCGGCGGCGGTGAGGCCGATGCGAACCTCGCCGTCGACGATCGCGATCGTCGCGGGATCGGCGCCGTGCGCGCGCACCGTGTCCTCGAGCTCGCGGGCGACCTCGTGATTATCGGGCCAGGGCAGGCCGTGCGCGACCAGCGTGGATTCGAGCGCGACGCGCGTCATCGCGTCAGTTCAGCTTGTAGATCGTGAGCGACTTGCCACCGCGCTCCATCGTCTGGTTGCGCTCGACCAGCCAGAACCGATCCGCACCGGCGATGCCGAACTTGTGGCGGATGCCATGCGCGAGCACGCGAGCCTTGCGCGTGGCCTTGCCGTCGGGTTTGGCCACGAAGACGTCGAGGTACTCGGGGTCGGCCTTCTTGCGCGCGACCGCCTCCGCATTGACCGGATCGACCTTCGCGGCGACCCACACGCTATCGGGCGTGACGACGCCGATCAGCGACTTGACGTCGTACGTCGACAACGGCTGCTCGAGCTCGAGCTTGTGGAGCTTGCCGCCCCGCCACGCCTGCAGCGACGTGTTGTCCCAGCCGACGCGCACGAAGCTGGTGTTGCCGCCGGCATCGGCGAGCGCCTGGAAGCGCTTCCGCTGCTCGAACAGATCGTCGATCTTCTTGCGGTCGACGATCTTGCCGGTGGTCATGTCATACGTCGCCTCGGTATCCGGTGAGCGCTGGTTCTCCTTGCGATCCCAGTCGCCGCCCTTGATGCCGTGGGCCTTCGTCCAGCCGTCGCTCCAGTGGTTGACGCGGAAATCGAGCTTCTTCTCGACGTCGCCGGCGGCGAGCTCGATCGAGCGCGCGGTGAGCCGGCGCCCATTGTCGACGGACAGCACCTCGACCTCGTGCTTGGTGGTGGTCGCCGTCGAGGTCACGCGATGGACCGCGACCTTGTTGCCGAGCAGCGTGATGTGGGTGGCCGGCGCGACCTTGTAGAGCACGGTGCCCGCCGGCTTCTGCTTGCCGCGATCGACGAGATCGACCATCGCCGCGACCTGCTTGCCATCGGCCTCGCCGATCACGAAGGCGCGCTGCGCGACCAGCGCGATCGAGATCGGATGCAGCGTGATCGGCGCGATGTCGACGACCTGCTCGGCCTTGGTCGACAGCACCAGCACGTGGAGCTCGGCCTTCGCCGACGAATCGGCGACGACGTAGGCCACGCGATCGCCATCGGCCGCGATCGCGTCGTCGATGAAGCCAGCCGGCGTGGTCAGCTTCACCAGCTCGGTCGCGCCCTCGAGCGCGGGGAGCTTCTTCGGTTGCGAAGATGCCGGAGCGACCGACAGTGCGACCACCGCAAGCGAGAGAAATCCGCGCGCCACCATAGAGGTCGTCGATGCCACGACGGCATCCGGATCGCAAGGGGTTGCGGTAGAGTCGCCCGAAATCATGGCGGACCACGCGTTCACCCGGAACTACTCGGACCACAGCAACGACACCGGCTATCAGTTCGAATTCGATTGCGACAAGTGTGGGAATGGTTTCCGGTCGACGTTCCAGAGCAGCCTGCTCGGCGTCGGTTCGAAGATCGCCAGAGGTCTCGGCAGCCTGTTCGGCGGCGGCAGGTTCTACGCGGCGGGCGTCGCGGCGGGTCACATGAAGGACGGCCTCCGCGGCAAGGGCTGGGACGACGCGTTCAAGAAGGCGATCGAGGAGATCAAGCCCAAGTTCCACCAGTGCACGCGCTGCGGTCACTGGGTGTGCCCCGCGGTCTGCTGGAACGAGCAGCGCACGATGTGCAAGGACTGCGCGCCCGACCTCGCCGAGGAAGCCGCGCATCACCAGGCTCACATCGCGGCGGATCAGCTGGCCGAGAAGATGCGCAATGTCGATCAGGTCGCCGGCATCGATCCGACCGCGCAGATGCTGTCGGCGTGCCCGAACTGCAAGGCGCGCGTGCAGGCAGGCAAGAAGTTCTGCGGCGAGTGCGGCAAGCCGATGGGCAGCGGCGTGAAGAAGACGTTCTGCACCAGCTGCGGTGTCGAGATGCAGCCCGGCGTGAAGTTCTGCGGCGACTGCGGCGCGGCGCAGTGAGTTGCGCAGACGTGTCTACGCCTGCACGGTGAAGCCGATGCGCGCGCCACCGCCGGGGCGGTCGGTGATCCACGCGCCACCGCCATGGGCGACGGCGATGCGCGACACCAGTGCGAGGCCGAGCCCGAGGCCACCGCCGCTCGACGGGGAGAACGCGCGGAACGCTTCCTCGCGCTTGTCGGCGGGAACGCCGGGGCCGGCATCGTCGACCTCGACGGCGATCTGACCGGCGCGTCGCTCGACGCGCACCGCGATCGCGCCGTTGCCGTGGACGCGCGCGTTGTCGAGGAGATTCGCGATCGCGCGGCGGATCAAGGTCGGATCGACCGCGGCCTTGACGTTGTCGGTGGCCTCGATGGCCTCGGGTGGAACGCCCGCCGCGAGCACCGCTTCACCGACCAGCTCGCCGAGATCGATCGGCCGGCGATCGAGGTTGCCGAACTCGAGCCGGGACGAGGCGAGGAGCTTGCCGACCAGATCGTCGAGCACCAGGATCTCGCGCTCGATCTCGGCGAGCGCCTTCGGAGACGCACTCGGTTCGCGCGCGGTCTCGACGAGCACGCGCATGTGACCGAGCGGCGTGCGCAGCTCGTGCGACACGGCGGCGAGCAGCTGCTTCTGATCGGCCACCTGCTGCTCGATCTTCTCGGCCATGTCGTTGATCGCCGACGCCAGCACACGCGTCTCGCCGCCGTGATGCTCGACGTCGAGCCGGGTGTCGAGCTTGCCGTCGCCGATCTCGCGTGCGGCCTTGACCACCATGATCAGCGGTCGCGTCAGCCGGAACGCGATGGCCCCGGAGACCATCGACAGCAAGATCGCGGCGATCGCGATCCACCACCACCGCGGCTGCTCGGTGAGCCGCCAGCCGATCGCGATGCCACCGCCGAGCGAGAGGGCGAGCCAGAGGAAGATCCTGCGGCGCATCCGCGCCATCAGCCACCACGGCCGCCACGGCTGGCCGCGATCGCGCGCGCGGCGCCATAGATCGCGCTCGGCGTGGAGATCGCGCCATCGCCTGTGCCGCCGTCGCCGCCGCTCGGCGCGCGAGCTCCCGGGACGCTCGTGCCGTCCGCGAGCCTCCCGCGCCGCGTCCTCGGCATCGCGTGTAGCGACGCGCGCTTCCCACTCGGCGGCGTCCCGGGCGTCACGTTCGTCGTCGCGTCGATGGCCGCTCAGGGCATCGATCTCGTGGTGCATGCGTGCGTGCCAGCCGCCGTGACGATGGTGATGATGGCGGCGCTCGTGGCGATCTTTTCTCCACGCATCGCGCCGCGACTCGCCCGGCCACAACCGGATGATCTCGAGGTTGCCGAAGCGAACGCGCCCGGTGATGCGCAGCACGCGCTTGTCGGCGGTCGGCGGCGCGATCACCGGCGGCACCACCGTGCCTGGCTCCGCCGGCGGGGTGATCCAGCTCGGCGCCGCGCTCTGCTCGATGCTGGCCGCGAACGTCGAGGCCTCGAGGCGCACCTCGATCGACGGCGGCACGATCAGCTCGATGTTGCCCATCGTCACCTTGACGTCGAACGTCGTGGTGCCGGGCTCGAACGTCGCCTCGCGCAGATCGAGCTCGAGGTTGCCCCAGAACGCCCGCAGCTCGAGCTCGCGCGGGAGCTCCCACGGCCCGGCGCGCTCGACCGAGCTCATCCGCGCGCACAGCTCGATGCGCTCGCTCATGCGTCGCCTTCATCCGAGGTGCGCGACAGCACGTAGCCGACGCCGCGCACGGTGCGGATCCGCGTGGCGCCGTCGTCGCCGAGCTTCTTGCGCAGCCGCGAGATGTGAACATCGACGGCACGCTCGCCGACGGTGACGTCGCCGCGCCCGGCGAGCTCGAGCAGCGCCGATCGAGGAACCACGCGGCCGGCGCGCCGCAGCATCGCGATCAACAGATCGATCTCGAGCCCGGTGAGCTCGACCGGCTTGCCATCGACCCAGCACTCGCGAGTGCCGGTATCGACGGCGATGCCCGCCGACGCCAGCTTCTCGGCCACGCTCTCCGGCTGCGCCCGCCGGAGCACCGCGCGGATCCTCGCGAGCAGCTCGCGCGGCGAGAACGGCTTGGCGACGTAGTCGTCGGCACCGAGCTCGAGGCCGACCACGCGATCGGCTTCATCACCGCGCGCGGTCAGCATGATCACCGGGATGCGGTGGCCGGCATCGCGCAGCTTGCGAAGCACCGCGAGGCCATCCATGCCCGGCATCATGACGTCGAGCAGCACCGCATCGAAGCCGCCGGCCTGCAGCGCGGCGAGCCCGGCCTGGCCGCCGTTCGCGTGCTGCACGACCACGCCCTGCGGCGTCATGTAGCCGTCGAGCAGCTCGGCGAGCCGAGCGTCGTCGTCGATGAGGAGCACGCGCACGGGTTGTATTGTCTCAGCGGTACGGGCCCATCCGCCAGAAGCCACCGCTCCTGTCGAGCAGGTCGGCCAGCTGGGCGCGCTGCTTCTCGTCGAGCACACCGTGGACGTTGCGCAGCGCATCGATCACCGCCGCGCGCACCTCGCCGGTCGCGCCATCGACGCGGCCGAGCACGGCACCGAGTGCCGCGTCGTCGAGGACGGGACCGCGGATCGCGGCGCCGAGGTCACCGCGCGCCTCGCGCAGGTTCGCCTTCGCACCGTGCACGCGATCCGACAGCTTCTCGAGCTCGGCGACGATGAAGCGCTCCTGCGCCGGCGTCGCATCGATCCGCTCGAGCGCCGCGTGCAGCATCCAGCTGCGGTGGCCGTGACGGCCGCGCCGGTGGTGATGATGGCCGAACGGTCCGTGCCAGCCATAGCCGCCTCGATGATGGCAACGACGCGCGCGGCGGAACGCGATCGCACCCAGAACTCCGAGACCAACAGCGAGACAGATCATGTGGTGTCCTTCCTTGGAGACCACCTTGAGGCCCGCCTGTTTCAGCTCAGGCCGGCGCTACGTAAAGAAACATTGCAGCGCTAAGGCGTCGGACCCATTCCGGGAAAGCCGCTGAAGTCACCGGGATCGCCGGAGCCCGGCCGCGGCCGTGCCGATCCAGACCCGGCTGCCGAGCCGGGAGTCGGCGCCGATCCGGAGCCCGGTGCGAGGGGAGCTGATCCCGAGCCCGGTGTGATCACGGTATCGGGCGGCTTCGGCGTCTCCATCGGCGACGGTGTCGGATCGGGCGTGAATGTCGGCTGCTTCGGTGAGGTCACCGGATCGACGCCGGCATCGATGATGTCCTCGGAGATCAGCTCGAGGCGTGCGTGGACGGTGCCGCTCTGGATCGGTACGAAGCGATAGCGACCGACCGCGTGACCGGGCAACACGAACGTGAACTCGTGCTCGTTACCGTCGGCCTCGCCGTACCAGTACGCCGGCGTCCGGCCGACCACCACGCCATCGACCGCAGCGCTCGCGCCGGGCGGCGAGGACTTGAGGATGATGTCGATCGGCCGCGATGGCCGGTGACGCCCCGGCTTGCCGGTGCCCGGGCGACGCGCGGGATCTGGATCGGTGAACCGGTCCGGATCGTTGGCACCGATCTCGGTGATCGAATCGACCGGTGCGTCGGGCGGTGCCGGCGGGGGCGGCTCCTGCTTCGGCGCCTCGCCCTTGCTCGAGCAGCTCGCGAGCGCGACGAGCACGAAGGCCGACCGGAGGAACATCTCCGCTCGATATAGCACCACTCGAGCGGCGCCAGGATTCGAGCGGCGACCTACTTGGTGCGGCGCGTGGCGGCTTCGAGCCGCTGGACCTGATCGGGGTCGAGCACGCGACGGGCTTGCACCCACGACAGCAGGCGGGCCTTGCGGATCGCGGCCTCGCGCGAGGTGATCTCGTTGACCAGCCGCTCGACCTCGGCATCCTTGACGTTGACGTTGGCCAGCGCGGTCTCGAGCTTCTGCGATGCCAGCTCGAGGGCCTTGCGCTCGCCCTCGACCTTCGCGTCGGCGTCGGCGCGCAGCTTCGCGATCGCATCCTTCTGTGCCGGCTTGAGGGCGAAGCCCTTCAGCATGTCGACGGCCGACTGCATGTCGACATCGGAGTCGATCACCGTGTTCGGCAGATCGTCGTCGTCGGTGTCGCTGTCGTTGTCGTCGTCGTCGTCGTGATCGTCTGGATCGACATGATCGGGACCGAACTTGAACTTCATGTCCTTCAGGTTCTTGGTGATGTCCTTCGCAAGATCCTTGCTCAGCTTGTCGCCGAGCTTCGCGAGATCCGCGTCGAGACCCTCCATCGCCTTCTCGAGCTCGTCGCCCATCTTCTCGAGCTGGTCGTCGAGCTTGTCGAGATCCGACGTGTCGAGGTTCTTGACGTGGCGGTCGACGATCGCCCTCACCTTGTCCATCCGCTGCGTGATCTTGTCGCGGACGTCCTTCGGGATGTTCGGGTTGCTCGCGAGCATGTCGCGGACGTTCTGGAGGTGACCCGAGACCAGGTGATCGAGGCCATCGATGTGGATCTTGTTGCCGTGGATCGAGATCGAGATGCCGTTGCCGGCGCCGCGGATCCTGGGTGCCTTGGGCGGCTTCGGTGCCTTCGGTGCCTTCGGCGGCAGCGGGCCGACCGGCGGCGGGGGCAGCGGTGGTGCCGCCCACGGATCCTGATCGCCCGGCGCCGCCTGACCGCGACCGACCTCGAACACCACGCCGCCGAGCAACAGCGCCATCACGGCAACGACAACGATACGGACGCGGTTCATGGATCAACTCCCTTGACGAGCTGGATGTAAGGCTGGAGCGGCTTGCGAATCCGACCCCAGCGGGCCGACTCGCGCGCGGCACGCTTGGTGTCCGCGAGGTTGACGAGCTGGACGAGCTCTTCTTCTTCGACCGAGATCGGCCGCTGGACCTCGACCACCGGCGCGGGGGTCGGAAGCTCGACGGCGGGATTCGACTTCTCCGGATCGGTAGGCGTCGACGGGCGCGTCAGCACGAACGCCGCGAGTGCAGCCGCGGCCACCGAGGCGCCTGCGGTGGCGACCACGCGTCGCCGGCGCCGGATCACCAGCTTGTTCTGCGCGCCGATCGTCATCCGCGCTGCGAAGCCGAGCCCCGGATCGGGACGCTCTGTCGCCGCGGCGATTCGACTCGGCATCGCCAGCACGCGCTTGCACCGCGTGCAGGTCGCGGCGTGCTCGCGCAGCTCGCCGAGTGGCTCGCCGAGCGCCACCCGTTCGGTGACGGTGTCACAGACTTCGCTCATCGGTGCTCCTCCATCAGATCGCGCAGCCTTGCCAGGCCGCGCACGAGATGCGTCTTGACGGTCGCGAGCTCGACTCCCAGCAGCTCTGCCACGTCGGCGACGGGAAGGTCGTGACCGTAGCGCAGCACGAGTGCGGTCCGCTGTTGCGGCGACAGATCGTGCAGCCGGCCGAGCAACGCGCCGAGCTCTTCCTGACCCACCAGTGCCTCGCGAGGCGCCGGTCCGTTCATCGAATGCATGCGTTCGGCGATGTCGTCGCTGCCGGCGGTCTCCTGAGTCGGCGCGGCATCGACTTCTTCACCGGGCTTGCTCGGTTGCCCCATCCAGCCGAACAGCCGCCGGCGCAAGCGCCTGCGCCGCAGCGTGCGCAGGCACTGGGTGGTGACGATGCGCAAGAACCAGGCGGGCGCCGCGGCGGGATCGCGAAGATCACCGATCGATTCGCAGGCCCGCGCGAGCGCATCCTGCACGGCTTCTTCTGCCTCGGCGCGGTTGCCGAGCAGGTCGTACGCGATGCCGTAGCCCTTTCGTGCGGGACCGGCGGCCAGCTCCGCGAGCAGTCGCGAACGCGCATCTGCCTGGACGTTGGGCCTGGCGGTCGTCCCGGTCGTGATGGTCATCGATAGGCGTCCTCGTGCCTGCACGCTGCGACTAAGAGCCACGACCTACCACGCTGGTGGACATCTGGTTGGGCCAACCGCGAGACTGACAGAACACTGCGCATTTCCAGCGGTTGCCAGTGTATAGGTGGAGCTTCCAGATGCCTCGCGACCCCGAAAAGCCCGCGTGGAAAGGCCAGCGACCCTGGTACGAGATCTGGTTCGCGGTCGTCGTCGACAACAGCCGGCGCCGCGCGGTCTGGATCCGCCAGACCTTCCTGGTGCCCCGGCACGGCGAGGGCCGCACCACGGTGTGGGGCGCCTACTACGATGCCGACGCCGCGACCATCAAGGGTGCGCGCCGGCTCGCGGCCAAGCGCTACATGCCGCTCGAGGAGCTGAAGCTCGGCGAGGGCGATCGCCTGATCAGCGCCGGCGACAGCTACATCACGCCCACCTCGGCGGTCGGTGCGGTCGAGGGCATCTCGTGGGACCTGTCCTGGAAGGGCGGCCGCAACGTGCACGCCGACGTGCCGAGCTGGTTGCCGGCACCCATGCACGCGCAGCCGATCGTCCACGACGCCGAGGCTTCGGGTCACGTCCTGCTCGGCGGCGATCACAAGCGCGTCGAGCTCTCCGGGCGCGCCACCGCGATGCACCTGTGGGGCAAGCGCCGCGTCCCCACGCTGCAATGGATCTGGGCGCCGTTCCTCGGCGATGGCTCGCTCGAGGTCCAGGCCGTCTCTTTCCGCGACACCTTCTCGCTCGGCCTCGCCACGCTGCGCCTCGACGGTCCATCCCCGCTGTCCGGACGCCCCGCAACCGCCGCGCGCCCGAGCGGCCTCGTCACCTCGACGGTCGCCGGTGCGCGCAAGCTGATCCACGCGCGCGCGTGGGCCGAGCCCGACGAGATGGTCGGCTACGCCTATCGCGACACGGACGGTCGCGACGTCATGGTCGCGCAGAGCGACATCGGCTCGGCGCAGCTCGAGGTGTTCACGCGCACCGCGCCCGGCGTGCCGTGGAAGCTCGTCGACGATCGCCGCGTCCAGGGTGGCGTCGCCGTCGAGATCCATCAGCACTCGCCGCTGCCCGACGTCGATTACATCCCGTGGGACGGCACCACCGCCACGCCGCGCGAGCTCCCACCGCCCGCGACGCCCGGCGAGGACATCGAATGGCCGGAGGTCACCGCGATCGTCGCGCTCGGCCTCACCTATGGCGATCACGTCCGCGAGACCGGGCAGAAGCTCGATCTCGAGGCGCCCCCGACGTCGTTCACCAAGCACGTGCGCGCCTACAAACCCGAACCACGCGGGGTGCGTATTCCCTCGTCGGACGAGATCCTCGCCGCGCTCGAGGCCGTCGAGCCGGGTGTCACCGACACCCTCCGCAGCAAGCTCCCGCTCGTCCCCGCCGTCATGGACTACGAGGGCGAGGTCGCCCTGATCGCGCTCGGCGACATCGACGACGCCGCGCTCGCCGCCGGCACACCACAACCATTCGGCGTCGCCGCCGCCAACGATCTCACCGCGCGGTTCTGCCAGGTCCTCGGCGAGACCACCGATCGACCGCTCGACTACTGGGCGTGCGCGAAGTCGTTCGTCGATTTCCTGCCGGTCGCGCCCCGCGTGTGGGCGCCGGCCGGCGGCATCGCCAAGCTCCCCGAGCTCACGCTCACCACGCGCGTCAACGGTGCGGTCCGCCAGTCCGCCTCCACCAAGCTCATCGTCTACGATCTCGCCGCGATGGTGCGCGCCGCGAAGGCGCACCTCGGACGATCGCTCGCGAAGGGCGACGTCATCCTCACCGGCACGCCCGCCGGTGTTGGCCTGCGGATGAATCCGCTGAAGCGCAAGGTCGCATCGCTGGTCAAGGACCGCTTCCGCAAGGCCGAGATGCTGGTGTCGATGTACGCCACCTCGAGTGCGCTGCTCCGCCCCGGCGATGTCGTCGAGGTCGATGCCGGCCCGGCCGGTCGGGTTCGCACGCGCCTCGTCGTGAGCTGACTGTCGTCGAGGTCGACGTCAGCCGCGGCCCGGCTTGCACGCGGCTCGTCGTGAGCTGAGCGTCGTCGAGGTCGACGTCGGCCCCGCCGGCCTGGCGGCTCGGCGTGAGCTGAGTAGAACGGACTGCGGTGTCGTCGAGGTCGATGTCGGCTCCGCCGGCGTGGCGGCTCGTCGTGAGGACGCACTGCGGTGTCGACGTCGGCCCCACCGTCCTGGTCGCACGCGGTTCGTCGCGAGCTGAGGTTCGTCGAGTCGACGTCGGCCCGCCGTCCTGGTCGCACGCGGTTCGTCGCGAGCTGAGAGTCGTCGCGGTCGACGTCAGCCCCAGCCGGGCTCGCACGCGTCTTGTCGTGAGGGTGCGCGCGTGTTCGTGCGCTCCGTCAGCGCTCGATCCCAGCCCCTCCGGCCCGATTTGTACGAGCTTGTTGTGAGCTGAGTAGAACGCACTGGGCGTCGTCGAGGTCGATGTCGGCCCCGCCGGCCTGGCGGCTCGTCGTGAACTGAGTCGAGGTTGCCATCAACGTGCCGCGTGCTGCGTGCGCTCCGTCCGCGCTCGATGCGGACCCGGAGGCACCGGCTGGTAGCTGACGAGTGGTCATCGACGCTGACGCAAACGCGTGGTCGACGGGACAGCCGGGTGCGGGTGTGCGGCGATGCCGGGCATGCAGATGCCCCGCTGCCGGCGATGCGATGTTTCTGTGGCGATCGATCGTGCTGTTCGCTCGGGTCGGAATTGAACTGTGCTGTCAGCCGGTATCGCGACTCGTGGATCCATCCGGCATGCGTCGTCGACTTCGTGCGCTGGTCGTCGCTGTCGCGCTTGCGGTACCGGCTGTCCCACTCGTGGGATCGCTCGCGGCGTGTGGCGGTCACTCGCCGCCGGCCTCTCGCCTCGATCACGATGCCGCGGCGCGCAACTTCGGCACGCGCCTGATCGACGTCCTCGAGCGCGACGACCTGCTCGGCTTCGAAGACCTCCTCTCCGCGAACGTGAGGCACCGGAAGCGTTCGGAGGCGGAGCGGCTGCAGATGTTCACCACGTGGCGCAGTACCCTCGTGCCGTATGCGCAGGCGCATCGCGATGCCGACTGGACGCTTGCCTACAACGACGCCGACCCGCGCGCCGAGATCCGGTTTCGCGCGGTCGGTCGGTCACCCGAATCTCTCGTTCGTGTCGTCGAGGAGCGCGGCGCGCTGCGTATCGACGAGAACTGATCGCCGACGACGACAAGCTGGACGACGGCGAGCTCGTCGTACGAGAGACACCTCGCCGGCACAACAGCAACGGTGGTGGTGACGAAGAAGGCCATCGACCCGCTCACGAGAACGAGGCGCGCTACGCATCGAACTGATCTCCGACGACGATGAGCTGGACGACGGCGAGCTCGACGTGCGAGAGAGACCTTGCCGGCACAACTGCGGCGGTGGTGACGAAAAGGCCATCGACCTCGCGCACGATAAGGCGGCGCGCTGCGCATCGAACTGATCTCCGATCCTTGCTCTCGCCGGAGGGCGGCGCGGTCTTCGCGGTGCTGTGGCGCCCCCGATCCCCGAACCATGCTCTCGCGGGGCGCGATCTTCGCGGCGCGGTGGGCGACAGTCCGTAGCCGACAGGCGAGTGTGGCCACGGTGGGCGGCGTGCTGGCCAAGCCGGGTGAAGCGCTCGACGAACACGAACTGACGTTCTCCCGTGGCCACGCGTCGCGCCGGCGAGTCATCATCGGTGACGCCGGTCATGTCCGCATCTGATGATCTTCGCCCACTGCGCCGGCTGGCACTCCTGCTCGCGCTGGGCACCGCCTCGATCCTGCTCGTCATGGTCGCGGTCGGCCTCGTCACCGGCGCCAGTCAGGAAGCGCACGAGCACTACAAGCTGCCCGCCGACTACGCGCGCGATCTGGTCGCGCAAGGCGATGCCGCACGCCTGATGTTTGGTCTCGATATCGGCTTCCTCGTCCTCTACACGGCGTTCTTCGCCGCGCTGGCGCGCTACCTCCACGCACTCGGTCACACCACCGCGCGGCCGTTCGCGTGGCTCGGCTTCGGCGCGATGGCGATCGTCGCCGTGCTCGACATCATCGAGAACCACCACATCCTGTCCCTCCTCTCGCTCGCCGAGCACGGTCGGCCGATCGATGACTCCGCGATCGCGTTCCAGGAGGTCCTGTCCTCGACGAAGTTCTCGATCAGCTACCTGTCACTGTTCCTGTTCGGCATCGCGATCCCGCGCACGACCCGGCTCGGCTGGGCGCTCTGCCTGTTCCTCACCGTCGCGAACGTGCTCACCGGTGTGCTCGGGTTCGCCGCACCCGCCGGCCTGCGTGCCGAGCTCGATAATGGTCGGTGGATCGGCTTCTTGCTCGGCTTCGGGCTCGCGATGCTGTGGCTGCGTTCCGCGCCAGACCGCGCGTCGGAACCGCCGGGGTGAGTGCGGGAGCCGATGCGGCACCGGATTCGGAGGGCAGCGGCGCGTGAGTGCGCGAGCTACCGA
>JAEYYY010000045.1 GCA_023430775.1 Pseudomonadota bacterium | reverse complement strand
GTCAACGCGCGCGCAGCGGCCGCGCTACTCAACGACGCGGAGGTTCGCGCCGGCCTGATCGCGCGCGGTATCGACATCCCGGCCTCGACGCTGTTCGTCGGCGCGCTGCACAACACCACCACCGACGAGGTGACGCTGTTTCCGGAGGGCCCGAACGCGCGCACCCACCAGGCCGATCTCCAGGGCGTGCGCGACCTCCTCGATCGCGCGAGCGCCGGGACCCGCCGCGAGCGTGCCCCGCGCCTCGGGCTCGCCGATCTGCCCGAGGACAAGCTCCATGCGGCGATCTTCAAGCGCGCGCGCAACTGGGCCGAGGTTCGCCCGGAGTGGGGCCTCGCCGGCAATGCCGCGTTCGTGATCGCGCCGCGCGAGCGCACCCGGCACGCCGATCTGCAGGGCCGCGTGTTCCTCCACGACTACTACTTCGGCGATGACAAGGAGCTCGCGATCCTCGAGGCGATCATGGCCGGCCCGGTCGTCGTCGGCCACTGGATCAACTTCCAGTACTACGCGTCGACCGTCGACAACGTTCGCTACGGTTCCGGCAACAAGGTGCTGCACAACATCGTCGGCGGCCACCTCGGGGTGTTCGAGGGAAACAGCGGCGATCTCCGGATCGGCCTGTCGCTGCAGTCGCTCCACGACGGCGAACACTGGATGCACACGCCGCTGCGGCTCGCCGTGTTCATCGAGGCGCCGATGGCGGCGATCGAGCGCGTCATCGAGAAGCTCCCTAAGGTGCGCGACCTCGTGGTCAACGAATGGATCCACGTCTTCCAGCTCGACCCGGGAACCAAGGCCGTGGTGCCGCTCCGCCAGAAGCGATCACGCTCGCAGCGCGACGCTCGCGATGCGATGGTCTGGCCCCTTCTCGAGGACTAGTCGCGCACGGTCGCGGGTCGGCGCGATGTTGTCTCGCAGGTTGACCGCGTTGATGGTCTCCCAGACCTGCTCGGCGAACGCGAGCGCCTCGGCATCGGTCATCGCGGCGTAGCGATGGAAGTAGCTCGACGGATCGCGAAACGCCGTCGCCCGCAGGCGCTGGAACCGCTCGAGAAACCACGTCCGCACGAGCGGCTCGGGTGCGTCGACGTAGATCGAGAAATCGAAGTAGTCCGACACCACGGTGTGTCGCGACGCACCGGCATCGAGCACGTTGACGCCCTCGACGATCAGCACGTCCGGGCGATCGATCGCGATCGTCTCGCCGGTGGTGTCGTACGACAGGTGCGAGTAGATCGGCGCGGTGGTGGTGCGCCCCGCCTTGACGTCGCGCAGGAAGCCGAGCAGCGCCTTGAGGTCGTAGCTCTCGGGGAAGCCCTTCTTGTGCATGATGCCGCGTGCGGTGAGCTCGCGATTGGGAAGCAGGAAGCCATCGGTCGTGATCAGCTCGGTGCGGCGGCTCTGCCGCAACAGCGCGGTGAGCACGCGCGCGGTGGTGCTCTTGCCGACGGCGACCGAGCCGGCGATGCCGATCACGTAGGGCACGGCCGGCGCCGCGTGACCGAGGAACGTCGAGGTCACGGCGTGGAGGTTGGTCCGCGCGGTGATGTGCAGATCGAGCAAGCGGATCAGCGGCAGGTAGCACTGCTCGACCTCGTCGATCGACAGGTGATCGCCGATCGTGCGCAGCGCCTCGAGGTCGGCCTCGCCGAGCGTCATCGGCGTGCTCGCGCGCAGCTTGGACCAGGCGGCGCGGTCGAACGTCAGGTGCTGGGTCATGCGCGGTCGACTCTAGAACGAGAACGAGCCCGGATTCGCCGGACTGGTCGACGACCACGTGGTGTCCAGCGGTTCCGAGGTCTCGTCGTGACCGCCGACGCCGTTGCCGCCGGTCTCGATCTCGTTCTCGTCGATGGTGAGCCGCTGATAGGAGGCATCGCCGCCATCCTCGGTCCTGCTCGTCATCGCCATCGCGATGTTGCTGTCGGTGGCGTAGCTGGTGGGGTCGGTGTTGTCGTCGGGGCCGTCGACGGGGTCCTTCTTGCTCAGCAGGTTGACGCCGCTGGGCATGCCGTGGACCACGATATCGATGTCGCGCACGAGGTCGCGCTGGCCGTCCCACTCGAACAGCACGACCATCTCGCCCTCGTCGCTGATCGCGCCTCCGGAGCCCAGCGAGGCGATCATCGTCATCTCCGCGGCACCGCTCGTCGGCGTGCGAAGGGTGTACGCCGGCGTCTGCCCGAAGGTTGTCTGGAACGCCGGGCCATCGACCGCGATCACGATCAGGCCGCCCGCGGCGAGCTGGCTGCCGTCGGGAAACTTCGCGAGAAAATCGGTCGCGAGCGAGATCGGCGCGCCGGCGGGCAGCGACCAGTAGTTCGCGACGTCGGTCAGATAGACGTGGTCGAGCGCCACCGCGGTCTGCGATGGGTTGAAGATCTCGATGAACTCGTCGCTCGGGCCCTCGGAGAAGATCTCGCTGAGGAGCAGGTGCGGCCCCGAGGCCGTCGGCACGTCGGGGCGGTCGGCATCCTTGCCGGGCCCGTCGCCGGTGCCGGTCTCTCCGGGTGGCTGGTAGCTACATGCTGCGAGCGCCAGCAGCGCCAGGAGTCGCACCGGATCAGGGTAAACGATTCCGCGGCCGTTCGTTTGCGGCAACCGGGCCAGAAGCCCCAGGCGACCGAACCGGCCGGCGGCTGTGCAGGAGAGGACATCCGGTGACCCCTCCGGACCAGACCGCCGTGCAAGTGCGCGATCGGGTTTGTGGATCAGGCCGTGCACCAGCGATCGCCATGACGGCAATCCGGGTCGCAGCCGCCGCGCTGGTGTTCACGATCGGCTGCGCAACCGAACCGACCGAGAGCTCCCTCTGCGAGCGCGCGACCGCCTCGCTCGAGAGCTGCACCGGTCAGGTCCCCGAGGATTTTCGCGATGCCTGCGCCGCCGACCCTGAAAAGGTCGCCGGCGCGGTGCTCGCCGAGGTCGACGCCGAGACCTGCGTGGGGGCCGAGCATGCCGACGGGCTCGCGAGGAGCGAGTTCGTGGGTGCGTGCTCGGCGCTGGTCAACGCGGCGTACTGGGTGGTTTGGTTGCGCAGCCCGTCCTCTCAGCCGCTGTCGCCCGCGCTGCGCGAGAAGCTGCGCCCGTGGTACGGCGATCTGGTCGATACCGTGCGCGTCAGCTGGAACAGCGATCTGCTGTCGCGCTGGCGGGTGCTCGGCCGCGACATCATCTTCGACGAGGACACCGACGCGCAGACGTTCGGTAACGAGATCTTCGTCCGCTACGCTCCGGGCACGGACAACCGGCTCGCCGCGCTGATCGGTCACGAGCTCGGCCACGCGGTGCAGTACCGTGCCCACGGGGGCGTCAGCGGCTTCGCGCGTGCCTACTGCGGCGCATTCTACGACTCGAGCTTCTCGTACCGGCAGAACGCACTCGAGGTCGAGGCGTACAACCTGCAGTACCGGATCAAGGCGTGCCTCGACTACGGCCGCGATTGCCCGTGATCAGAAGCTGACGCCGGCCGAGACATCGAACAAGCCGCGCGCTTCGCCGGCCGAGATCACCGATTCGGGCTCGGGGAGCTGCATCTCCTCGACGAGCGTCATCCGGTCGAGCCGCTCCGTGTTGACGGTGCCACCGAGTGCGAACGCGCTGTAGCCGACCTCGATCACCCACCGGTTCGCGAACCGCGCACCGAGTGCGGCACGCACCGTCAGCAGGCCACCGACGTCACCGTCGCCCGTGCGATCGAGCCAGCTCGCGGTACCACCTGCCGACGCGTACAGCGCGACGTCGCGAGCGACGCGACCCTGCACGCCGAGTGGATACAGGCCGAGTCCGATCGAGCGCAGATCGCTGCCGATGCCGATCGGTGCCTCGAGCCGGAACAGGTAATGACCGACACCGGTCTCGAGGCCAGGCGTGATCATCGCGAGCGTCTCGGCGACGCCGAGATCGCCGGCATCGATCCGCTCGGTCCTGCTACCGGTGCGGCGATCGATCGCCGTCGCGGCCGCGTTGTAGCTCGCCACCGCCTCGTCGACCTGCTCGCCGAACAGCGGCGTGTTCGAGGACGACTCGAGATCGAGTGGCAAGAGCCCGAAGCGCAGCGTGCCGCGCGTCTCGGCGCTCGCCGTTCCGGCAAGCAACATCACGATGACGAGAGCGCGCTTCACGCAGGGAGGAACTTCAAGACCCGCGCCGCGCGGGAGCGTGCGAAGTCACTGTTTGCAGGTGCCAACGGCGTGCGCGCCTGGGAGCACATGCCCCGTATCCGGATCGTGACCGCACACCGCCGAGTGGTCATCGGCTGTCATCGATTGTCGGATTGCGGTGATACCGTGGACGCATGCAGTCGATCTCCGAGCTCGCGGGGCGCTCGTTGCGTGGCGTGTTCTCCGATATCGACGACACGCTGACGCACGATGGCGCGGTCACCACCGCGGCGTACGCCGCGCTCGTGCGGGCGCGCGCCGCCGGCCTGCGCATCGTGCTGGTCACCGGGCGGCCCGCGGGCTGGGCCGAGGTGCTGGCCTCGATCTGGCCGGTCGACGCCGCGATCGCCGAGAACGGTGGCATCGCCTATCTCAAGCGCGATCGCCGGCTCGAGAAGCTCTACTTCGAGACCGCCGATCCCGCCGGCGAAGCGCGCAAGCTGCTCGCGATCGCGGACGACATCCTGCGCACGTTCCCGTTCGCGCGGCGCAGCGACGACAGCACGCTGCGGCTCACCGACGTCGCGTTCGACATCGGCGAGAACCAGCAGGTGCCGCAGCCGCAGATCGACGCACTGACCGCGCGCTGCCGCGAGCTCGGGGCCCGCACGCTGGTGTCGAGCGTGCACGCGCACGCGTTCTTCCACACCGCCGACAAGGCCAGGATGTCCGCGCGGGTCGCGGAGATCCTGTGGAACGAGACGGCCGCGGATACCGCCGCGCACTACGCGTTCGTCGGCGATTCACCGAACGACCAGGCCGCGTTCACGTTCTTCACCCACTCGATCGGTGTCGCCAATGTCGCGCGTTACGCGAGCGTGCTGAAGCCGCCACCGCGCTACATCACGAAGGCGGCCGGCGGCGACGGCTTCGCCGAGGCGATCGACGTCCTGCTCGCGAGCCGGCCAGAACATCCTTGACCACGCGGCAGGTCCGGCCGACGATCTTCGAATGACGATGCGGGGAGCATTCGTGATGGTCATCCTCGCGGCGTGCGGCGGCTCCGGTGGCGACGACGACGCGCCCGGCGACGGCGGCAACACCGACGCACCACCACTGCCTCCCGCGAGGTGCGTCGCCCCGATCGAGCTCGTCGACACGTCGTCGCCGACCACCGTCGTCGGTGACGGCACGCCCGCATCGTGCACCGCCGCGGCGCTGGCGACCGCCGTCGCGCAGGGCGGCATCATCACGTTCGACTGCGGCGCCGCGGAGCACACGATCACGGTGACCGCGCCGCTCGCCGCCCCGACCGGCACCGACACCACGATCGATGGCGGCGGATCGATCGTCCTCTCCGGCGGCAACACGTCGCGGATCCTCGAGCTCGTGCACTCGTTCGAGAAGGCCTCGCCGACGCTGACGGTGCAGCGGATCGCGTTGCGCGACGGCCGCACCACCGACGTCCCGAACACCACCGAGACCGATCAGGGCGGCGCCGCGATCTTCACGCTCGGCGGCAACATCCACGCGATCGACGCCACGTTCACCGACAATCACGGTCCGGACACCGGGCAGGACGTCGCGGGTGGCGCGATCTACTCGGTCGGCGCCGGCGAGGTCACCGTCGTGCGCAGCGTGTTCGCCGGCAACTCGTGCTCGAACGGCGGCGCGGTCAGCGTGCTCGGCTCGGGCCTCGCGATCGTCGACTCCGTCCTCGACGGCAACGCGGCGACCGGCAACAACGGCAACCCGGGTAACGGCGGCAACGGCGGCGCGTCGACGATGGATGGCCGCGGCCAGCCGCTGACGCTGTGCGGTGCGACCTTCACCAACAACACGGCGAACGCGTTCGGCGGCGCGATCTTCCGGACCTCGTACGAGAACGAGCCGACGACGATCGATCAGAGCGTGTTCGACGGCAACCAGACGCCCGACGGCGACATCGGTCAGGCCGGCGCCGTCTACCTGCAGGGCACCGCGATCGCGATGACCAACACCTCGATCACGAACAACCGCTCGCGGTTCGCCGCCGCGATGTCGGTCTACGAGCACGGCGCGCCGGCACCGGGCGTGATCGACATGACGAACGTGACGATCGCGAACAACCTGGTGTGGGAGCAGGATCCGTTCACCGAGACCGGCCTGGTCGGCGGCATCAACGTCGGCGATCGCGTCACCGGCTCGTGGGTCAACGTCACGCTGGTCGGCAACAAGGCGCAGTTCGCCTCGGGCATCGGTGGCGCGAGCGCGCGCTTGACGATCCGCAACACGATCATCGCCAACGACTGGCTCAACGACTTCACGCCGCTCAACTGCAACGGCGAGCCGGCCGCCGGCGAGGCGAACCTCCAGTGGCCGGAGAACAACCAGAGCAACAACGACGTCGCCTGCGTCGCCAACATCACGCATGCCGACCCGCTGATGGGCGCGCTCGACGCCGACACGCACACGCGCGCGCCGCAGAGCGGCAGCCCGGCGATCGGCCTGGGTGTCAATTGCCCGGCGACCGATCAGCTCGGCAACCCACGTCCGGCCTCCGGCTGCACCGCAGGCGCGATCGAGGTCCCCTAATCGCCCACCAGGCCGGCGAGCGCCTGGACGCTGCGCTGCGCCCGGGCCCCGGTCGCGATCACGGCGAGCGCGATGATGGCGACGCCGCTGGCAACCACGATCCACCAGAACGCGTGCGTCGATGTCGCGAACCCGGGATCGTGGGCATCGGTGGCGGCGAGCGAGCCCGCGATCGCGACGCCGAGCGCCGCGCCGACCTGGCGGCTCGTCGAGGCGAGGGCGGAGGCAACGCCGGCCTGGGCGCGCGGCATGCCGGAGACCGCGGCGTTGGTGATCGGCGGATTGATCGAGCCCATGCCGATCCCGAAGATGCAGAACGCGAACACGATCAGCGGCAGCGGCGTGGCGAGCGAGAGGCCGGTGACCAGCGCGCCCGAGATCCCGATGCCGAGCCCCGCGATCACGAGGGCATGGCGCGTGTAGCCTGCACTGACCATGCGGCCGGAGAGCGGCGAGCAGATGACGAGCGCGACCGCGATCGGCAGCATGCAGGCACCGGCGACGCTCGGCTCGAGCCCGCGCGATTGCTGGAGGTAGAGCGAGCTGAGGAACAGCGAGCCGCTGAAGGTGGCGAACGCGAGCACGGCGAGGATGGTGGCCGAGGCGAACGGCAGGCTATGGAAGAACCGCAGATCGATCAGCGGCTCGGGGTGGCGGCGCTCGTAGCCGATCAGGGTGACGACGGACGCGATCGCGATCGCGAAGCCACCGAGGATCGGCGGCGAGCTCCAGCCGGCGTGCGGCCCCTCGATCAAAGTGGCCGTGGTGGCGGCGAGGCCGAGCACGACGAGGAGCTGGCCGATCGGATCGACGCGCCGAGCGCGCGCGGCGCGCGACTCGGGCACGTACTTCGCGGTCAGGATCAGGCCCGCGATGCCGAACGGAACGTTGAGCCAGAAGATCGCGCGCCAGCTGATCGCCTGGACGAGCACGCCGCCGAGGATCGGACCGAGGGCCATCGAGATGCCGACCACGGCACCCCACATGCCGATCGCGCGAGCGCGCACCTTCGGATCGGGGAACGTGTTGACGATGATCGACATCGCCACCGGGTTGAGCATCGCGCCACCGAGCGCCTGGACGACGCGACAGGCGATCAGGGCCTCGGTGCTCGGCGCCAGGCTACAGATCAGCGAGCCGAACGAGAACAGCGCGAGCCCGATGCGGAACACGCGGCGACGGCCGACGCGATCGGCCATCGCTCCCGCCATCAGCAGGAAGCTGGCGATCACGACCGTGTAGACATCGATCGTCCACTGCAGCCCGGTGATGTCGGTGCCGAAGTCGACGCTGATCGACGGCAGCGCGACGTTCATCGCCGTGATGTCGAGCGAGACCAGGAACAGGCTCAGACAGCAGACGGCGAACGTCGCCCACGGGTTTCGAGTGGTCACGAGAGGCCTTCGAAGTATGGCTTGAGCTTCTGGAGGACGGCGGTGGCCCGTGTCAGCTCGGTAGCGGAGACCGGAAGCTCGCGTGCGAGCAGCGCTGATTCGCGGCGCTCGATCTGCGTCCACAGCTTGGTGCCGGAGGGCGTCAAGGCGATCAGCTGAGAGCGCGCGTGCTCGGGGTTGGTCGCGGTGCGGAGCCAGCCGCGCGAGATCATCGCGTCGACCGTCTTCTGCATCGCCTGACGGCTGATCGATCGCAGGCGAGCCATCGCGGGAACGGTGCGCGGCCCGTGCTTCGCGAGCTCGTAGAGGACACCGCGCTCGACGGCGGTGCAGCCGTGCTCCTCGAGCAACTGCGAGGTGCTCACCCGCAGCGCGTAGAACGCCTCGCGCAGACTGTCGACGAAGACGTCGATCTCGCTCATGACAACCAGGCTGTCAAGATGACATCCTGGTTGTCAAGATACGCGACGCGCCGATCTTCGCGACTCCGAGCGCTCGCTGCGGTTTGCCGGGCTATCGAGGCCGAGCCGGCGGAGCGCGTCGTAGACCTCCTTGCGGGTCTTCTGCGCGAGCTTGGCCGCCAGCGAGATGTTGCCGTCGGCGATGGCCATCAGCTGGGTGTAGTACGCGAGATCGAAGCGCGACTTCGCGTCGCGATAGGGCACCAGCGTCCCGGCGGCGGCGACCGCGCGCGGTGCCTGCGGCAGCATCACGTGCTCGGCATCGATCGGACCATCGCCGGCGAGCAGCGCCGCGCGCTCGAGCAGGTTGACGAGCTCGCGCACGTTGCCGGGCCACGAGTATCCGACCAGCTTGTCGAGCGCCGCCGAGGTCAGCCGGAGGTGCGCACGATGCTCGCGCGCGGCGATCATCGACAGATGATGCGCGGCGATCGGAGGGATGTCGTCGCGGCGCTCGCGCAGCGGCTTGACGTGCAGCGGGTAGACCTGCACGCGATAGTAGAGGTCCTCGCGGAACCGCCCCGACTGGACATCCTCCTCGAGGTTGCGATTGGTCGCGCTGACGAGCCGGAAGTTGACCTTCTTCGGTTCGGTGGAACCGATGCGCTGGATCTCGCTGGTCTCGAGCACGCGCAGCAGCTTGACCTGCATCGAGATCGGCATGTCACCGATCTCGTCGAGGAACAGCGTGCCGCGATCCGCGGCCTCGAACGCACCGGCGTGCGCGTTGACCGCACCGGTGAAGGCGCCGCGCTGGTAACCGAACAGCTCCGCTTCGAACAGGTTCTCCGGGATCGCGGCGCAGTTGATGGCGATGAACGGCTCGGTCGCGCGCGGTCCGCAGAAGTGCAAGGCGCGCGCGACCAGCTCCTTGCCGACGCCGCTCTCGCCCGTGATGATCACCGGCGTCTGCGCGGGCGCGAGTCGATCGAGAGCGTGGAGCAGGTCGCGAACCGCGGCGCTCGCACCGATGATCATGTCCCCCTTGCGCCGCCACGCCGGCCCCGGCGCGTGATCCTCCGTCGCCGGCTCCTCCGAGCTGGTAGTTGGGGTTACCAACGTATTTTGCTTGGTAATCGTCACTGCGTATCGAAACCGATACACGAGGGCCGATGTCGGTTTCAAAGCTCTTTTGTTCCAATAGTTTAGTTCGCGATTGCGGGAGGTTACGTGATGGATGGTTTTTTCATGCGTGATTCCGAATCGATATCTCCATCACTGGATGCGATCTGGAACAGACCTACAGTCGGGGGCCTTACGAACAAAACCATCAACTAGATGGAATGGCTCCGCTTTGTGCCGCTGGCCTTGCCGCTGCACTGAGAGAATGGATGGTGAAGCCGCTGTGCCTTGGGGTTGGTCTCGCTCTGACCGTCACCGCGTGTACCGACGAGGTGGCGACGAGCGAGATCGAGTCACTGCTCCGGAACAACCATTCGTTGCCGAACGGCACACCGGTCAAGAACCCGACCGGCAAGACTGCCACGGTCAGCACCGCCGGCTCGATCGACCTGACCAATCCGTTCTTCGCCGACCTCGGCACCAACGGGCGCCGGTGTGTGAGCTGTCACCTGCCGACCGCAGGTTGGTCGATCACGCCGGACCAGGTGCAGCAGATCTTCGACGCCACGCGCGGCTGCGAGATCGACGACGGCTTCGGTCTCGGCGCGATGTTCCGCCTCAACGACGGTGCGAACGCGCCGAACGCGGATGTCTCGACGCTCGCCGCGCGCCGCGAGGCGTACAGCATGCTGCTCACCAAGGGCCTGATCCGCGTCGGCATCGCGATGCCCGAGAACGCCGAGTTCGAGCTCGCCGCGATCGACGATCCGTACGGCTGGGCGACGCCCGACGACGTCTCGATGTTCCGTCGCCCGCTGCCGTCGACCAACCTCAAGTTCCTCAGCGCCGTGATGTGGGACGGCCGCGAGACCTTTCCCGGCGAGACGATCCACTTCGATCTCACCGTGCAGTCGAGCGACGCGACCACCGGTCACGCGCAGGGTGCACCGCTCTCGCAGGAGCAGCGCGAGGCGATCGTCGAGTTCGAGCTCGGCCTGCACACCGCCGCCGTCTGGGACAAGGATGCGAAGAACCTCAACGCCTGGGATGCCAAGGGCGGCCCCGACGCGATCTGCGATCAGGAGTTCTACATCGGCATCAACGATCTGTTCGGCGACAGCCAGACCGGCGCGCCGTTCAATCCGGTCGTCTTCGATCTCTACGACACCTGGACCACGGCGCCGAACGGTGACTCGCGTCGCGCGGTGGCTCGCGGGCAAGCGCTGTTCAACACGCGTCGCCTCGATATCGAGGGCGTCGCCGGCATCAACGACGACGACGCGTTCGGCAAGCCGCAGCGCGTCGCCGGTACCTGTTCGACGTGCCACGACTCGCCGAACGGCGGCAACCACTCGACGTCGGTGCCGCTCGACATCGGTCTCGTCGACGAGGCACTCCGCACGCCGGACCTGCCCCTCTACACCCTGCGCAACAAGACCACCGGCGAGATCAAGCGCGTCACCGATCCGGGTCGCGCGATGATCACCGGCAAGTGGCAGGACATCGGCAAGTTCAAGGGGCCGGTGCTGCGTGGTCTCGCCGCCCGCGCGCCGTACTTCCATAACGGTGCGGCCGCCTCGCTCGCCGACGTCGTCGACTTCTACGACACGCGGTTCCGGATGCACCTCACTCACCGCGAGAAGGCGGACCTGGTCGCCTTCCTGCGCACGTTGTGATGCCAGAGGTCGTCCCCGCCTCCGCACCCAAAGGGGTCGTCCAACCCGGCGACGTTCTCGAGGGCCGCTATCGCCTGCAGCGCGTGATCGCCGCCGGCGGCATGGGGACGGTGTTTCTCGCCGAGCACGTGCTGATCCAGCGCCGCGTCGCGATCAAGGTGCTGCACTCGGAGCTCGCGCGCGACATCGATGTCGTCGAGCGCTTCATGAACGAGGCGCGAGCCGCCGGCACGCTCGGTCATCCCAACATCGTCGAATCGACCGACATGGGGTTCGCGCGCGGCGACGTGCCGTACATCGTGTTCGAGTACCTCGAGGGCACGCTGCTGTCCGACGAGGTCTACCGGACCCGCGGCATGCCACCGCGCCGCGCGCTCAAGATCGCGCATCAGATCGCATCGGCGCTCCAGGCCGCCCATCGCGCCGGCATCGTTCACCGCGATCTCAAGACCGACAACATCTTCCTCACCGACAAGGACGACGCACTCGATCACGTCAAGGTCCTCGATTTCGGGATCTCGCGCTTCCTCGAGGCAGACAGCGATCGCACGGGACGCGGCGGCCGCCGGACGACGCTGAT
Source organism: Pseudomonadota bacterium (assembly GCA_023430775.1). Taxonomy (GTDB): domain Bacteria; phylum Myxococcota_A; class Polyangia; order Haliangiales; family Haliangiaceae; genus JABFXX01. The sequence continues at coordinate 4,038 of JAEYYY010000045.1, read as the reverse complement.
GGGAACCCCGGAGAGCATGGCGCCGGAGCAGATCCTGACGCCCGAGTCGGTCGATGCGCGCGCGGATATCTACGCGCTCGGGGTCGTGCTCTACGAGATGCTCGCCGGGCGGCTGCCGTTCACGAACACCAACCCCGACGATCCGCACGAGCTACTGCACCGGATCGTGCGCGACGAGGTCCCGCCGATGGCGCGCACCGATCTGCCGGTCGGCCTGGCCGAGGCGATCCGCGAGAAGCTGCTCGCGAAGGATCGCGAGGCTCGCTACCAGACGATGGGCGACGTGCTCGGTGCGCTCGAGGCGTTCCTCAGCGTGGTGCGCCCGACGCACGAATCGATCCCGCCGCTCGCGCTCGGCAGCACCGAGATCCCGACGCTGCCGGCTCTGCCCGCCGCTCCCCAAAAACGGCGCGCGGGCTGGCTGCTCGTCCCCGCGGTGCTCGCCGCGGCCGCGGGTGCGGCCCTGTGGTGGACCGCCGAGTCGACGAGCACGACGCAGCCACCCGACGTGTCCGGCCTCGAGCGCGAAGCGGATCAGTTCGCGAGCACGCTCGACAGCGTCACCACCGCCGCGCAGCTACGCGCCGAGAGCATGGCGACCAGTCCGATGCTGCGCGCCGCGATCGAGACCGACAGCGCGACGCTCGCCGACATGGCGCGCGATGGCACGCTGTTCCAGCCGAAGCCGGGCGAGACGATCGAGATCTTCCAGCTCCGCGATGGCGCGACGACCTCCCTGCTCCGGTTGCCGCGCACGGCATCACCGCTGTCGCTCGCCGCCAAGCCGCAACTGGTCGGCAGCGGCGATGCGCTCGCGCTCGTCGTCACCGTGCCGATCCTCGAGCAGAGCGGCGATGCAGCCGGCGGCACGCTCGCACTCGCGATGCCGATCGACACCCGCTCGCTGATCGCGCGCATCGGTGATCAGGCCGTCGCGGCCAAGCTCGTCGGCAACGACGTCGCGATCACGCTCGCGGAGCGCGGCACCGAGGGCGTCGAGCGCGAGCTTCCCGTGCGCGCGAAGGTCGCGCAGCTCTCGCTGGTCGCTACGGTCAGCACGCCGGTGATCGCGACGCCGCCGAACCTCCTTCCCGCCTACGCCTGCTTCGGCGCCGCCGGGCTGTTCGGCCTGCTGTTCCTCGTCGGGCTGGTCCTACGCCGGTAGCGCCTCGACCTTCCGATCGGGCTTGCGGTGACCGGCGACTCGACTAGCCGGATCTCGCCAACCTCGTGAATTGCGTGGGCACCTCCCGCGGCCCGCCAGTTGCTCACTGTCGTGGGCATGCGTTCGACCCTCCGAGCCTCCCTGTTCATCGCCCTCGCCGCCTGCGCCTCCGATAGCAGCCGCACCGGTGATTGCGAGACCGGCAAGTGCGACGGACCCGACGGCCGCGCCACCCCGCGGCTGTGCACGGCGGTGCGCGGCAACGGCCAGCTGATCACGGCGCACTTCGCGTCGCTGGCACGTATCACCGAGCACTACGGGATGATCGACGCGGCCGCCGGCGGTAGCTCCGGCTCGATCTCGATCTTCATGACCGAGAGCATCCGCAAGAACCCGAACGTGTGGAGCTGCGGCGACTACGAGTGCAGCGAGAGCGAGCGCGCCGCCCGCGCCGCGTTGCTCCTCAAGTCGTTCCCCGGATACCTCCAGCACCTCGCCACCACCAAGGAAGCGGCCGCGTTCCTCCAGCTCCAGCCATTGATCGCGAAGTTCCAGCAGAGCGGCATCGAGGGCCTGCTCGACAGCGACGTCGAGGCCGCGCGCACCGCGCTGCTCGAGATCCTCGAGTCCGACGATCTGCGCGAGCTGATCAACCCCGAGATCATCACGCTCGTCGCCGAGAGCCCGGATCCCGAGTTCCACGTGCGCGACATCCTCGACAGCGCGAAGAAGCTCGGCAACTTCAGCGTCGACTCCGACCTCATCTTCATTCGCCCCGGGCTGATCAGCTTCGAGTCGGTCGCCGACAAGCTCGGCCGCGCGGGCAGCTTCTACGCCGGCTACGGCCCCGCCGACAACGAGCGGATGGCCGCCTGGCTCGATGCCTGCGCGGTGCCCGGCGTCGGCAAGACCTGGTTCGAGGTCGCCCAGCTGCCCGCCGGCACCAGCACGTGCGGCGCCGAATTCAACGACATGATCGGCGAGTACCGCACCGCGTTCCTCACCAGCCAGGGCGTGCGCTCGCGCATCGACGACAAGGTCGGCGAGGTGATGCCGGCGCTGATCTCGACATCGGTCGTCACCGGAAATTCGGTGGCCGCGTTCCAGGCCTCGCGCGAGGCCTACAAGGCAGGCACGCCGCTGCCGCTCGCGGTCGACTTCGACGACGTCAAGTTCGGCTACTTCGGCGCTCGCGTCGATACCGACACCGTCGCGCGCAACGCGAAGGGCTACAACGATCCGAAGACCTCCAAGTTCATGAGCCTCGGCGAGGCGACGTGGCGCGAGGTGATCTCGTACTCACCCGCCGAGCCCGGTCTCGCGCGTGCGCTCGAGCTTCCCTCCGGCGACGTCTCGTTCGGCGGCTGGTCGGATCTCCACCCGACCCTGGTGCTCGAGAACCTCGGCTGCGAGAAGGTGGTCTACGTGACGCGCACCGGCGACGAGTCGGGCTTCGCGGTCGGCATCGCCCAGCTGCTCGGCATGGACGCCGCGACCGAGGACAAGCTCTACAACCTCGACAACCCCGAGTCGTCGTTCTCGAAGTCGATCTCCGAGGCGGACGCGACCTGGTGCACCAACTGGAACGAGCAGAGCGCGACCGACCTCCCCGGCATCACCGCGGATAGCTGGTCGGCGCCGATGGAGTCGACGGACGAGTTCTTCACCCGCGGCGACAACGCGTATCCGGGCGTCAAGGCGTCGATCAACAAGCGCGGCTGCTCGCAGTAAGAACACCTCGCACGCGTCGCGCACGCGCGTTGCAGCGCATCGGTTCAGGAGAACACGATGCCCAGAGGCGACAAGTCCAAGTACACCGACAAGCAGAAGCGCAAGGCCGAGCACATCGCGGAAGGCTACGAGTCGCGCGGAGTGTCGAAGAAGGTGGCCAAGCAGCGTGCGTGGGCAACCGTCAACGCGATCCACGGCGGCGGCGAGAAGTCCGGTAGCGGACGCGGCAAGCCCGAGAACAAGGAGCCGTATCGCAAGGGTGGTCGCAAGGGTGGCGCGGCCCCGAAGCGCCGCCGGAGCTCGAAGCGCTAGCCGGTCGGGAACATCGGGATCGTCGCGACCGGCGACAGCGCCATCTCCTTCGGTGCGCCGAGCATCTCGCGCGCGACATCCTTGCCGAGTGACGGCAGCGCGCGCTGGATCGCGGTCAGCGCATCGGCGGCCGGCAGGGCGCGCGTCGCCAGCACCGCGGTCTCCGCGATCGACAGCACCTCGATCTCGCCGAGCGAGGTCAGCGCCACGGTGGCGCTGGTGGCCCACCGCGGGATGCGCAGCGCGGGCAACAGCTCGAGCACGTGCATCGGCGGCAGCCGCAAGCTCCGGCTGCGGACCGGCCCGACGAAGTTCGGCTCGTTGTTCTTGAACAGCTCGGCATGGAACAGCGAGAACAGCCGCTGCACCGCGAGGTCGCGCCAGCGCTCGTCGGCGAGCCGCTCGATCGAGGTGGGCGCGCCGGCGATCACGAGCTGGAGCTGCTGGTGGCCCGCCCGCTCGACGTAGACGCCCGAGCTCGGCTCCCACGATTGCAGCGCGGCCTCGATGTCGAGCACCGCGAACGACGGCTGGACCAGCGTCTCGTCGGCGCCGTATCGCCACAGCGCGGCGATGCGTGATGCGGTGTCGGCGATCGCGGGCGACCATGCCAGGGCCGCGGCCCGCCGCATCAGCACCTCGCTCGCGAGCAGCCACGGTGGGTCGGTGGCCATCGCGTAGATCCAGGCTGCCTCCTCGAGCAGCAACGCGTTGCGCGCCACGTCGGTGGGCAAGCCGGCGGCGAGCTCGCGAGCCCGCGCGAGCGCCGCGGTGGCGGTGCGCAGATCGCGATTGGTGGCGGCGCTGTCTCTTATACACAAATCCGAGCC
>JAEYYY010000017.1 GCA_023430775.1 Pseudomonadota bacterium | reverse complement strand
CGCCCGCACCGTGATCAGCACGCGCCAGCATCGCCGCGGCCAGAGCATGGAGAAGCGGGTCCGCAAGTTCGCGGGCAGCCGGCTGACCGCGGCCGAGGAGATCGCGGATCCCGCGGCGTGGCGGCGCGCCGGCATCGACGGCGACATCCGGTGGGCGCGCTATCGCGGCGAGGCCGACTACGAGCTGTTCATCAGCGCGGATCTGTCGCGCTACGGCTGCAGCTGTCCGAGCAGCATCCAGCCGTGCAAGCACGTGGTCGCGCTCGCACTGGTCGCCGAACGCACGCCGCTGTCGCCGGCGAAGTCGAACGGCATCGAGCACCGCGTCACCTCGCGCGCCGGGCTCGCCGATCTGCTCGTCGCCTCGATCAGCGAGGAGTGATGGGCCCTGTATGCCCACGAACCAGGACTCGATCTGTGTCTTGGCGTCGCTGGGCCGGCACTATACCGTCGCCGCCATGACCCTCCAGTACGTCGACCTCGAGACTGCCCGCGGTGCACGCGGCACGCGCATCGTCACCTCCGGCCTGGTCCCGAGCCCGTGGTCGGAAGCGACGAAGGGTCTGTTCGAGCTCGCGAAGTTGCCGGCGCTCGTGGTGTCGAGGCCGCGCACCGCGCCCGAGATGACGGCGTGGACGCAGGTCGACAACGTGCCGGTGGTGCTGCACGACGACGAGCCGAACCGCACCAACTGGGCGGCGATCGTCGGTCTCGTCGCGCGCCTCGCTCCCGGCGTCGTCGTCGCGGTCGATCCGCGCGAGCGCGCCGAGCAGCTCGGCATCCTCGAGATGATCGCGGGCGAGGAAGGGCTCGGCTGGAATGCGCGGCTGTCGATGATCCACGCGTCGTTCGAGTCCGATGGCGCGCGCGGCTTCCCGCCGCCGATCGCCGCGTACCTCGCGAAGCGCTACGGCCACACGCGCGCGACGTCGACGACCGCGCTGCGCGACCGCGTCGGCGTCCAGCTCGGCATCCTGCGCGACCGGCTCCGCGGCGACTACTTCGGTGGCGCCACGCCGAACGCGCTCGATGTCTACAGCGCCACGTTCCTGACCCCGCTGCAGCCAATCGACGACACCGTGTGCCCGCAGATGACGCCGGGCCTGCGCGCGACGTTCGGCACCGCGCACGAGACGTTCCGCGACCTGCTTCCAGCCGAGCTGATCGCGCATCGCACGCGGATGTTCGATCGCCACCTCAGCTGGCCGATCCGGCTCTAGCGATCACTCGATCGATTTATCGGTGGCCGCCATACGGTTTTGCGCGCGTGTCCTGCGAAGCACGCGACACGTAAACGCTTCGGCCTCCCGACAACATCGCACTAGCGATCCGATGGGCGACAACGCACACAGATCGCTTTCGAGCGCGATCGATTGGTGCTCGCAACGGAGCGAGTACCATCGCCGGATGCGCCACGTGCTCGCATTGGGTCTCGTGTTGTCTTCGACACCCGCGCTCGCGGATTACACCGAGGTCGCGCCGGTCCGGCCGCTCACCCTCAGCGATCCGGCGGGGCTGTCATCGATCTCGCTCGAGTTCCAGCTCACCCGCTGGACGCAGCCGCAGGTTCCGCCGCTGCCGGATCTCGACTTCCAGAACCTGACGTTCGATCTGGCGGCCGATATCACGCTCGCGAAGCACTGGGTGTTGCTCGGGCGCATGCCGATCACCAAGACCGGGATCGAGGACACCGATTGCTGCGATCTCGCGATCGGCAACCTGACGGTCGGCGGCCGCGGCCTGTGGTCGTCGGTCGGTGCCACCGGGCGCACCGTCGCCGGCTTCGAGTTCTCGCTGTCGCTGCCCACCGCGTCGGATGAAGACGAAGGGCTGGTCAGCACCACCGGTGCGGCCCTCGCCCGCCTGCCGCACGATCCCGGGCGCTACCTGCCGAACACCACGACGCTGCGGATCATGCCGCTGATCCAGTACTACACGCCGCGCTTCCTCATCCAGGGCGAGGCTGGCCTCGACCTGTTCCTCTACGACAACGATGGCGGCGACGGCTCGGACACCGGCGTGCGGGTCGCCGTGGCGTTCGGCGTCCGCGCTACCTATACGGTCGCCATCCTCGCGGAGATCAACTCCCTGTTCATTCTCGACGACACCGCCGGCGATGACGACGTGTCCTCGCTCGACATCGGCGTTCGCTATGCCTCCGGGAAGGGGCTGTTCGGCGTCCGCTTCTACTTCCCGATCGACGACTCGCTGCGCGACCTCGACATGTTCGGCATCGGGCTCGACGGCGGCCTGCGGTTCTGAGGGTGGCTGGGGCAGTGGCCACCCGCCGAGCTCCCCAGTAACGACCGAGGCTTGGCCGGCATCCACGCGCGGAATCGACGCGCGCAACGGACTTGCCGCATCTCGTCGCGCTGCCGGTTGCGCGAGTTGTGCATCGCCGCCGTGGCGCGGTCGTTGCTGTGACCGATCGCATGACGCGCATCGGTATCGCCGCCATGTTGTTCGCGTTCGCCATCCCCGCCTCGGCCTCGCCGCTGACGAGCTCGGGAACGCTGGACGACTCGTTCGAAACGGTCACGCCGGTCATCGGCGGAACGCAGGTCCCCGCCGGCAAGTGGCCGGATGCGGTGGCCGTCCTCGGTCAGGGTGCGTGCACCGGCACGTTGATCGCCCCCGACGTCGTGCTCACCGCCGGCCACTGCGCCGACATGCAGCCGACGCAGGTGATCGCGAATTCGACCGACTACGCGGGCGGCGGCGGGATCACCGCGCAGGTCAAGAGCGTCACTCCGTACCCGAACTGGGAGAACAGCTACGACGTCACCGTGATCGTGCTGACCGCGCCGATCACCGGCGTCACGCCGCGCAAGGTCGGCACGTCGTGCACGTTCACCGAGGGCTTCTCGGACGGCAAGATGGTCCACCTCGTCGGCTTCGGCCTCACCGATACCGCGGGCCAGGGCAACAACACCCGGCTCAACGAGACGATGGCGCCGATCACCGACGCCGATTGCTCGGGCCCGGGTGGTTGCGTCACCTCGATCTCTCCCGGCGGCGAGTTCATCGCCGGCGGCGGCGGCAAGGATTCGTGCTTCGGCGATTCGGGCGGTCCGGTCTACCTCGACACGCCGCGCGGGCCGGTGGTGGTCGGCGCGGTGTCGCGCGGCCTCGACGGCGCAGCGACGCCGTGTGGCGGCGGCGGCGTCTACGTGCGCACGGACAAGATCGTCAACTGGATCGAGCAGACCGCGGGCAAGCCGATCGAGAAGGATCTGTGCGCGGCCGGTCCCGGTGGCGAGGATCCGGGCGGCGAGGATCCGGGCGGCGAAGGTCCGGGTGGCGATAACGGACCGAGCGGGCCGTCGGGAGGCTCGCAGGCCGGTGACATCACCGGTGGCTGTTCGGCGGGCGGCAGCAGCGGTCTCGCGCTCGGCTTGCTCGGGCTCGCGCTGGTCCGCCGTCGTCGCAAGGCGTAACGGTTCGCGCGGTTCGCGCAGCGTGGTGCACGAGCCAGTTCTGGCGAGCTCCCGCTGTCCCCACGCGGTGTTTCACGCGGTAGAC
>JAEYYY010000007.1 GCA_023430775.1 Pseudomonadota bacterium | reverse complement strand
TTCTTGAACGCCAGCGTCAGCTCGAACGCGCGCTCGGACCAGGTGCCTTCGGCGCCGAACGCGACCGCCGGGCCGAGCGGCGTGAAGCCCGCGGGCGCGATGTCCTCGGCGCACGCGATCGAGACCTCGCCGGAGGGAACCGTGGTGGCCGCCTGCGCGGTGATCGCCGCGCCATCGAGATCGGCACCGCCGGACTCGACGATCACCGACCCGCCGGGCGCCAGGACCCCCGAGGCTCCGTTCTGGCAGACGATCTCGATGCTCGGATCGTCACTTCCTCCGCAGCCGGCGGCGGAGGACAAGGCGACCGAAACGACGAACAGGCGGCTCCCCAGCATGTGCGTCGCAGCCTACACAGAGCTTGCGGAATTGCATCTGATTTCGACGGAGGTGTGACCTGGGCAGCCAGTCGGCAGCTCCCCGCGGCGCCGGTCCGGAACGATCTGGCGCCGGCCAAGCTAAAAACTCGCGCCGGAGGTCCCGATCCGTACCTTCGAGGGGACGGTGTCCAGGGTCGCCGACATGCACGTTCCGCCTGCGTTCCGGCGCTGGGCGTTTCGGTTGGTGCTCGCCATCGTCGTCGCGGTCGCGCTCGGTTACCTGCCCGGCGAGGTGCTGCGCCGCGATACGCGCACCGCGAAGCTGGCCGCGCAGATCCAGGAGCTCGACGACGAAGCCCGCGAGCTCGACGAGAAGAACGAGCAGCTGGTCCGCCAGATCCGCGCACTGCAGACCGACATCCGGGCCGTCGAGGACCGCGCTCGGTCCGATCTCGGCATGGTCTACCCCGACGAGATCGTGATCCGCGTCCAGGGAGTGACCCCGTGAAGGCGCGCGCGATCCAGATGGCGCTGCGCCGCGCGGCGAAGGTGTCGCTCGGTGCGGTCGCCGGCGTCATCGCCTGCGGCGTGGTCGCGGTCGGTGGCGTCGACGGGGCGGCGCTGCTCGCGAAGCACCCGAGCCTCGGGATGTCGATCATCGCGGTGGCGATCTCGATCCTGACGGTGAGCGCGATCATCCGCCGTCTCCAGTTCGTCGCTCCATCGGCGCGCGCGCAGCGGGTGTCGATGTGGCTGTCGGCCGCCGACGATCTCGCGGATCTCGAGCTGGTGCTGACGCTCGCCGCCGCCTGCCATCTGATCATCGCCGTCACCGGCGGTCTCGACTCGCCGGCGTACCCGCTGCTCTACGGCCTGGTCGCGTTCGCCACCTCGGTGCTCGCTCGCACCGGCGCGGTGGCCACCGTGGTCGTCGCGATGCTGCTCGAGGCCGCGCTGCTGTTGCGCACCGGCGTCGACTCCGGCTCGATCACGCGCGCGTCGATCCACATCGCCGTGCTGATCGGCGCCGCGCTCGCACATCTGTTGTTGCTGCGCGGTCTGATCGCGCGCTATCGCCGCCGCCGCACCGCGCGTCTCGAGGACGAGCTGCTGTCGCTACGCGACTCGGCGCGCGACTATCGCCTGATCGCCGCGCCGCTCGGACCATCATCGCGAGCGCCGCGTGCACGCGAGGAAGAAGAGCGCCTGCTCACGATCGGCGGCGTCGGCATGATCTGTGACTCGGCCAACTGGATGCTCGGCACGCTCAAGCGATCGCTCGGCGCCCGGACCGTGGCGCTGATGTGGCTCGACGACGACGATCACGTCAACCTGCGCGACGTGGTGTCCGACGCCGACGACATCGTCGAGACACCGCGGCTCGCGTCGGCCGGCATCCTCGGTGCGGTGATCCGCGATCGCCAGCCGATCCTCCACGCGCTCACCAAGCCGGGGCAGCTGCCGTACTACGCCTCCGGCGCGCCGGCCGCGCTGGTCGCGGTGCCGATCGTCGAGAACGGCCACCTGCGCGGCATCCTCGCCGCCGATCGCAGCGCACCGTTCGTCGAGGCCGATCGCGATCTGCTCGCCGAGGCGGCGATCCAGGTGCTGCGCGTGGTCCAGGCCGAGCAGGTGTTCCGCGCCGTCGAGCGTGCGAAGTACGAGCACGAGCGGTTCTATCAGGCGACCGCGATGCTCGGCCGCGCGCTGACGCCCGAGCAGGTGATGGAGACCGCGTTCGACGCCGCCGGTGCGATCGTCGAGTACGACGCGGCCGCGATCGCGCTCTACGAACGCGACAAGGGCAAGCACAAGATCTCGGCGATCCGCGTCAACGAGAGCGGCGCCGGTCTGTTCGACGAGAAGATGAAGGACCTCGAGTTCCGCGACAACGCGGGCCTCGCATCGATGGTGGTCAAGAACCGCCACTACCTGCCGGCGAACGGCGAGCCGCGCGAGGTGTCGGCACCGATCTACACGCGCAAGATCAAGCTCGACGATGCCAAGTCGCTGCTCGTGCTGCCGTTGCTGGTCGCCGACGAGGCGATCGGCACGATGGCGCTCGCCGCGCGCACCGAGAAGCGGTTCTCGAAGGACGTCCGCGAGATGCTCGCGGTGATCGCGAACCAGGTCGCGGTGTCGCTGCAGAACGGCTTCCTCTACAAGAAGATGGAGACCATGGCGACGACCGACGGTCTCACCGGTCTCACCAACCACCGCACGTTCCAGCAGCGCTTCGAGGATCTGTTGCAGCGCGCGCAGCGCCACAACCACAAGGTCGCGCTGCTGCTGTGCGACGTCGATCACTTCAAGAAGGTCAACGACAACTACGGTCACCCGATCGGCGACGAGGTGCTCCGCCGCGTCGCGCGCGTGCTGCAGGAAGTGCCGCGCAAGATCGACATCCCCGCGCGCTATGGCGGCGAAGAGTTCGCCGTCATCCTCGACAACGTCGACGTCGCGCAGGCCAAGGCGGTCGCCGAGCGGATTCGCATCGAGATCAGCAAGGTCGTCGTCGAGACCGAGAAGGGTCCGCTGTCGGTCACCGAATCGATCGGTGTGTCGGCGTTCCCCGACGACGGCCGCGATCGCGCCGCGCTGATCGAGCGCGCGGATCTCGCGCTCTATCACGCGAAGCACAGCGGTCGAAATCGCGTGGTGACGTGGGCCGAAGCGCAGGCCGCGAAGTCGAAGAAGGCCTCGTAGCTACAGCCAGCCGGCGACGAAGCCGACCGACAGCTGCGACGCTTCGCCGGCATTCTTCAGCTTGATCGCCGTCAACCGACCTTCGAGGCCGTAGCGCAGCTTGCCGAACATGCCGAGCTGCAAGCGCGCGCCGGCGAGCGCCGCCGGTCCACTGCCGACGTCCATGTCGAAGTCCGAGGTCGAGCTGCCGAACAGAAAGCTGTCGGTGGTCTCTTCCCACGCGTAGCTGAGCTTGCTGATGCCGAGGCCACCGAACACCTGGAGCCTGGTCGCGACCTCGATCGCGACGCCGCCGTAGAGCGCGATCTGTTGCAGCTTCTGACTGTTGCCGTTGCCGTCGCTACCGAGGCCGCTCGCGGTGGTGACGCCGAGGTCGAGCATGGCGAATGGCGAGATGCCGGGCAGCATGCGAACGCCGGCCGACAGCTGGAGGCCCGCGGCGACGTTGCCGTGCTCGCACGCCGGGCACGGACCATCCATGTCGTCGTAGGCGAGCGTCGCGAGCCCGAGGCCGAACGACCACGTGAACTTCGATTCCGGAGGTGGTGGCGCAGGCGGCGGACCGGGATAGTTGGTCAGCGGCGGACCGGGATAGGTCGATGGTTGTGGTGGATACGGGGCGGGTTGTGGATCCGGGGCGGGTTGCGGTGCCGGCGCAGGTTGTGAATACGGCACGGGTTGCGGCGCGGGTGCGGGCTGTGCGACCGCGACCTGCGACCACGTGACGACGACGGCGAGCACCCCGCTTCGCATCCCCCAATGATTCACCAGCGAGCGCGGCCGGCGGGTGCCCTCACGTCACCCTCATCGGCGCTAGAATCGTCGGCATCGTGGCGGCACTCGGGACCACCGCCAATAGCTACGAGATCTTGTCGAAGCTCGCCGAAGGTGGGATGGCGGAGCTGTTTCTCGCGCGTGTTGCCAACCAGACCGGCGCGCGCCGCCATGTCGTGCTCAAGCGGATCGCTCGCGAGCGCGCCACCGACACCCAGTACGTCCAGATGTTCCTCGACGAGGCGCGGGTCGCCGCCCAGCTGCGCCACCCAAACATCGCCCAGGTGTTCGACATCGGCCGGCTCGGGGTCTCGTACTTCTTCACGATGGAGTACGTCCACGGCGTCACCGTCGAGGACATGATCGAGCGCTGCGAGGAGCGCGGCACCGTGTTGCCCGTCGATGCGGTGCTCGCGATCCTGTTCGGCACCGCCGCGGGCTTGCAGCACGCGCACGAGCGCACCGGCAACGACGGCAAGCCGCTCGGCATCGTGCACCGCGATATCTCGCCGTCGAACCTGATGGTGAGCTACGAGGGTCACGTCAAGGTCGTCGACTTCGGCGTCGCGAAGGCGCAGATGGTCGGCCGCCCCGAGACCCAGGCCGGCGAGATCAAGGGCAAGGTCGGCTACCTGTCGCCGGAGCAGTGCCGGTTGCAGAAGCTCGATCGACGCAGCGACCTCTACTCGCTCGGCGTGGTCGCGTGGGAGATGCTGACCGGCAAGCGCCTGTGGAAGCGCGAGACCGCGTTCGGCACGATGGCGGCGATCGCGACCGAGGAGGTGCCGCTCGCGAGCGAGTATCGCGAGGATCTGTGGCCCGAGGTCGATGCGCTGGTCGCCAGGCTGCTGGCCACCGAGGTCGCGGATCGCTTCCAGAGTGCGCGCGAGGTGATCGAGGCGATCGAGCTGGTGTCCGCGACCACGCGCTCGAACACGTCGCCGAGCCAGCTCGCGAGGTTGATGCGCGAGCTGTTCGGTGCGCCGGTCGAGCCGTGGGCCGCGCAGCGCGATGCGGTCGAGGTGACGACGCTGCCGGTGCCGCCCGAGCTCGATACCCACGACGAGGATCCGGCGGTCGACACGATCGAGCACAAGCTGACCTCGGTGTTCATGGTGATGCCGGCGCCCGACACGCAGGACATCTCGACCAACACGAACTTGCTCGCGATCGGCGATCGGATGTCGACCGCGAGCGGCGAGGTCGCGCGCGCGATCAGCAGCACCGGCGAGACCCGCGAGATCCCGATGCTGGCGCGCGCGCCGTCGTCACCGGGACGGCGCTCATCTTCGGATGGCCCGAACATTCCGGTGCGCCGCGATCCGCGGGCGTCGCGAACCGGCGCGGCGGGCCGATCGAGCCGGCCGATCGGACGCGACAGCCGGGCCGGCACCGAGCTGTTGCCGCCGGAGCCGCGCGCCTCGACGGAGATCCTGCCGCCGGAGATGCCGACGCAGCGCGGGTCCTCGAGCCTGCCGCCGGAGATGCTGACGCCGGAGCCGGCCGCGGCATCGACGATGATCGGTCGGTCATCGAGCCTGCCGCCGGAGATGCCGACGCCGGAGCCGGCCGCGGCATCGACGATCATCGGCGGGCCGATGGTGGCGCCGCTCCATCTCGCGCGGCCATCGCAGGCACCGCCGGCGATGCCGCTCCGCGAATCGCGCGAACGGTTGCCGCCGTCCGGCGATCCCACCGCACCGCTGGGCACGCTGTTGCCCGGTGCGCGCGTGCTCGATTCCGGACCGCGCCCGAGCGTGGCGCAGCTGCCGCAGCTTCCCGCGAGTGGACCGCAGCTGCCGGGAAGCGGACCGCAACGCCCGCCTCCAATCAATCCGAGCGCGATGCAACCGGTGGTCTCCGCGGAGGGCCCACCGAGGCCGCGCTGGCCGCCACCGCCGCACGGCGATCTCGGCAAGCTGCGGTGGTGGATCCTCGGTGGCGCCGTGCTCGGTGTCGCGCTCGTGCTGATCGTGTTGATCTCGCGCTCCGACAATCATCGCGTCGTCGTCGCGCCGCCACCGCCCGACGCGGTCGTGGTCGTCGCGACGACGCCGGATGCCCCGGCCGCGATCGATAGCGCGCCGGTGATCGCGGATGCTCCGGAGCC
>JAEYYY010000866.1 GCA_023430775.1 Pseudomonadota bacterium | reverse complement strand
GGTCGCGGGAGGCGGTGGCCGCCGCGCCGGGATCGGTGGCGCCGCCGACATCGCCTTCGTTCGCGTCGGTGGCGGCAGCTTCGGCGCGGCCGGTGGCGGCGGCGCGGGTGGCACGGGCGATGGCTTCGCCGGCTCGGTGACATCGAACCCGAGCGCGGCACTCACCGCGGCGTGCGGCATCGGCGTCGGGCCGCGCGCCGGGAACTGCACCGATTGCGGAGCCGGCGGCGTGAAGCCGGCGCCGTTGACCTCGTAGAGCGGGCGCAGCTGTGGCGCGCTCTGGAACAGCGGCTGAGGTCCCGACGGTGGGATCAGCGGACCGGCGGGGCCCGGCAGCGCACCGCCCGGGCTCTGCGGGCGGGCCATCGGATCCGCCGTCGGTCGCAACGCATCGTCGGCGAGCAGCGCCTGGACGTCGAAGCCGCCGCCCGACTGGTGCGGCTGCTGCGCGGTCATCTGGGACGGCAACTGCGAGGGGCGCATGGCAGGGGAGCTCGCACTCGGTCTGGTGCTCGCGGGCATCAGACCGAGCACGGCCGACACGATGGCCAGCCCGGTGCCGATGAAGAACAGGATCGGGCCTGTTCCCATGTCGCGGACCACGACCTGTCGATCCGCCTTGATGTCCGTGCCCATCACGAGGAGCACGATCGAACCGATGGCGCTCACCGCCGCCGCGACCATCACCAGCTTGGCAAACGCCGCGCGGCTCGACCTCCTTCGCAAGCTGGTCAGCGCGAGCAGGCCCGTGCCGACGAACAGCAGGCCGATGACGGCCAGCTCGCTGTAGCGGACCGCGCGAAAGCGATCGCCGAGCGCGAGGGTCGTGCACCGCCCGTCGCCGTCCGTGTTGCACCCCTTCGAGGTGAACAGCGAGATGTAGACGTCCTTCGTCTTGAGCTCGCCGAATCCCTCGACATCGGGATGGCCCGACCACCACGAGTTGGCGACGGGCACCACGGTCGCCAGCGCGAGGAGCGCCGTCGCGATCAGCGCGACGAACCCGCCCGCACGAGGCGACATGTCACGCAGGGTATCACGTCGCCACCGCATCGAGGGCGGTGGCTGCCGTCGGCGCGGTGCGAAACAGGGCGCGCACGTCGGGTAGTAAAACCCCTGCTTCCACCGCGTGGTCGAGGAAGGCCGCGAGGGGTGGCCAGAAGTTATCGATGTCCAGGAAGACCACCGGCTTCGCGTGGTAGCCGAGCTGGATCCCGACCAGCACCTCGAACGCCTCCTCGAGCGTGCCGAGCCCGCCCGGGCAGACGATGAACGCATCCGAGAGGCTGAACAGCAGCGCCTTGCGGGCGTGCATGTTGTCGACCACGTGGAGCTCGCTGAGGCCGCCGTGGGCGACCTCGAAGTCGACCAGGGCCTGCGGGATCACGCCGACCACCTTGCCACCCGCGGCGAGCGCGGCGTCGGCGAGCTTGCCCATCAGGCCGCGATGCGCGCCGCCGTAGACCAGCGTGTGTCCCCGCGCCGCGATCTCGCGACCGAGCTCCTCGACGGCCGCGACGTGCGCGGGCCTGCCGGCGGACGAGGACAGATACACGGTGACGACACCCATGCCGCATCCTACCCAAATCGAGCTAGCGTTCGCCCATGCACTGGCACGACAAGGCGTTCGCCGAGCTCACGCTGGGTGAGCTGTACGCGATCACGGCGCTGCGAGAGCGCGTGTTCGTCGTCGAGCAGAACTGTCCGTACCTCGATGCCGATGGCCTCGATCCGGCGTGCCGCCACCTGTGGGCCGAGCACGACGGAGCCCTGCGCGCGTACTGCCGGATCGTTCCGGCGGGGTCCAAGTGGGCCGAGGTCTCGATCGGTCGCGTGATCACCGCACCCGAGGCGCGCCGCACCGGGCTCGGCCGCGAGCTGATGACGCGCGCGATCGCGGCGTGCGGCCCCGGTCCGATCCGCCTCGGGGCCCAGCGCTACCTCGAAAGGTTCTACGGCGACTTCGGGTTCGTGCCCGCCAGCGAGCCGTACGACGAGGACGGCATCCCGCACATCGAGATGCTTCGCAGCGCCCGCTGAACGCCCGGTCGGTCGATTGCCCAACCCCGGCGCGCATGGTTGGATGCCTCCCCTATGCGCATGATCCTCGTCGGTCCGCCGGGAGCGGGCAAAGGCACGCAGGCGGCTCGCCTCGTCGACAAGTACCAGCTGACTCACATCTCCACCGGCGACATGTTTCGCGCCGCCGCGAAGGAAGGCACCAAGCTTGGCCTCGAAGCCCAGAGCTACATGAGCCAGGGCAAGCTCGTTCCCGACGAGCTGACGATCGCGATGGTGCTCGAGCGCATCAAGAAGCCCGATTGCGCGAAGGGCTTCATGCTCGACGGCTTCCCGCGCACCCGCCCGCAGGCCGAGGCGCTCGACAAGGCGCTCACCGACGCCGGCGTCGCCCTCGACTCGGTGGTGCTGATCGAGGTCCCCGATGCGTTGCTCGAGGAGCGCGCCGTCGGCCGCCGCACCGATCCGGAGACCGGCACGATCTATCACCTCAAGTACAACCCGCCTCCGAAGGAGATCGAGGGCCGGCTCGTGCATCGCAAGGACGACACCGCCGAGGCGGTCGCGACGCGGCTGTCGAAGTACCACTCGGAGACCGCGCCGGTGATCCCGTTCTATCTGGAGAAGGGGATCCTCAAGCGGGTCGACGGCAACGCGTCTCCCGACGAAGTTTTCCAGCGCATCATCGGCGTGCTCAACTCGTAGCCTGGAGCTGTTCTCATGGCTGGGTTCGATCACAAGACCATCGACGCGAAGTGGCAGAAGTTCTGGGACGACAACCAGACCTTCCTCACTCCCAAGACATACGTAAGCAACGGCCGCACGAAGCCGAAGTACTACGTGCTCGACATGTTCCCGTATCCGTCGGGCGACGGCCTGCACGTCGGCCACCCGAAGGGCTACACGGCGACCGATGTCGTCGCGCGCGCCAAGCGCATGATGGGCTTCAACGTCCTTCGCGTGATGGGCTGGGACTCGTTCGGCCTGCCGGCGGAGCGCCGCGCGGAGCGCACCGGCGAGCACCCGAGCGTGATCACCGAGCGCAACATCAACACGTTCAAGGGGCAGCTCAAGAAGCTCGGCCTGTCGTACGACTGGACGCGCGAGCTCGCGACCAGCGATCCGAAGTACTACAAGTGGACGCAGTGGATCTTCGAGGTGATCCACGAGCGCGGCCTGGCGTATCGCGCCGAGGTGCCGGTCAACTTCTGTCCGGCGCTCGGCACCGTGCTGGCGAACGAGGAGGTCCACGACGGCAAGTACGTCGAGACCGGCGATCCCGTCGAGAAGCGGCTGATGCGCCAGTGGATGCTCGAGATCACCAAGTACGCCGATCGGCTGAGCGAGGATCTCGAGGGCCTCGACTGGCCCGCCGGCACGTACAAGGCGCAGAAGGACTGGATCGGTAAATCGATCGGCGCCAACGTGGTGTTCGAGATCGCCGGGGGACCCACGGGGGTGCCCCCGATCACGGTGTTCACCACGCGCCCCGACACGCTGTTCGGTGGCACCTGGGTGGTGCTCGCGCCCGAGCACGCGCTGGTCGATCAGATCACCACGCCCGCGCAGAAGGACGCCGTCGCGAAGTATCGCGAGGAGGTCGGCAAGCGCAGCGAGCGCGATCGCACGACCGAGGCCGCGGACGCGCCGAAGACCGGCGTGTTCACCGGTGCCTTCGCGGTCAACCCGGTCAACGGCAAGCACATCCCGATCTGGATCGCCGACTACGTGCTCGCGTCGTACGGCACCGGTGCGGTGTTCGCGTGCCCGGCGCACGACGAGCGCGATCACGCGTTCGCCACCAAGTTCGGCCTGCCGATCATCGAGGTCGTCAAGGGCGGCGCCGACGTTCAGGTCGCGGCCTACACCGGCGACGGGCCGCACGTGAACAGCGAGTTCCTCGACGGGCTTCGCATCGAGGAGGCGAAGGAAAAGGTGATCGCGTGGCTGACCGAGCGGAAGCTCGGCGAGGGCACGATCCGCTATCGCCTGCGCGACTGGCTGTTCTCTCGCCAGCGCTACTGGGGCGAGCCGTTCCCGCTCTACGAGCTGGCCGACGGCACGGTCAAGGCGGTGCCGCTCGACGAGCTGCCCGTCGTGCTGCCGAAGATCGACGAGTACAAGCCAACGCGCGACGGTCAGCCGCCGCTCGCGCGCGCGCAGGACTGGCTGAAGACCGTCGACAAGGCGACGGGACAGCCGGCGACGCGCGAGACCAACACGATGCCGCAGTGGGCGGGCTCGTGCTGGTACTACCTGCGCTTCCTGTCACCCGATCGCGACGACGTCGCGTGGGACAAGGAAGAGGAGAAGTACTGGATGCCCGTCGACCTCTACGTCGGCGGCAACGAGCATGCGGTGCTGCACCTGCTGTACGCGCGGTTCTGGCACAAGGTGCTGTTCGACGCCGGCCTGGTGACGACCAAGGAGCCGTTCCAGCGCCTGTTCCACCAGGGCATGATCCACAAGACGTCGTTCCGCGATCCCGCGTCGGGCAAGTACTACTCCGACGACGAGGTCGAGCAGAGGCAGCTGGGCGCCGATGGGCGCGACAAGGCCTGGTTCGTCAAGGGCACGGACACCGTCGTCGACACCAAGCTCGATAAGATGTCGAAGAGCCGCTACAACGTCGTCAACCCCGACGACATGTGCCGCGACTTCGGCGCCGACGCGATGCGCATGTACGAGCTGTTCATGGGCCCGCTCGAGGATGGCGTCGAGTGGGAGACCGCCGGTGTCGCCGGTACGCGTCGCTTCCTCGATCGCGCGTGGCGGCTGCTCGCCGGCGATCCCGAGAACAACACGGCAGGCAAGGTTTCTGCCGAGGCGCCCACCGACGACAAGGATCTCGAGCGCGCGCTGCACGCGGCGATCAAGAAGGTCACCGCATCGATCACCGATCTGCGGTTCAACACGGCGATCTCCGAGATGATGGTGTTCGTCAACGAGGCGACCTCGCGCAAGGCCGTGCCGAAAGCGTGGTTCGAGAGCTTCGTGAAGATCCTGTCCCCATTTGCACCTCACGTCTGCGAGGAGATGTGGGGGCAGCTCGGCCACACCGAATCGATCGCCTACGCGCCGTGGCCGGTCCACGACGAGGCGAAGCTCAAGACCGACACCATCACGCTGGCGGTCCAGGTCAACGGCAAGGTGCGCGGCCAGATCGTCGTCGGTGCAGGCGAGGCCGACGCCGCGATCCTCGCCGCCGCGAAGGCCGAGGTCGCGAGCCACCTCGCCGGCAAGACGATCAAGATGGAGAAGTACGTGAAGGGCCGGCTCGTCACCCTCGCGGTCGCCGACTGAGTTGGTTCGCCGGCGCACCCCATGCCACGATGAGGGCATGCGGGTCGCCGCGCTGCTGCTGACGGGATGCTGGTCGGGCACTGCTGCCCCACCGGCGACACCGGCGCAGAGCACCAGCACGGTGATCGTCGACGGTACCTCGGCGTATCCGGCGCGCATGCGCCCGCGCCGCGACACGCTCCGTCACAGCGTCTGGCAGGGCACGTACGTCTGCAACCAGGGGCTGTCCGCCGTCACGCTGACGCTCGACATCGATCGCCGCGGCAACACGACGGCGCGCTACGACTTCGGCCCGGTGCCGTCGAACCCGACGGTGCCGGAGGGCTCGTACGTGCTGACCGGCGTCGTCGAGCGCCAGCCCGGCGGCGGCTTCTCCGGCGACCTCGATGCCACCGAGTGGATCGTGCGGCCGTCGGGCTACTTCATGGTGCCGCTGTCGATCGAGAGCGGCGACGGCAAGACGATGACCGGAACCATCAAGCACACGTCGTGCTCGCAGTTCCAGACCACGCGGATCAACTAGCGCGTGCGCGTGGACTCGGTCGTGCGCAGCGCCGCGCCGTCGAGCGACGCCGGCGTGCGCGTGGAGCTCGGACGGAATTCGACGCTGACGAGCCGATCCAGGACGATCCGGATCGACGGCTCGCGCGGGACACAGACGCTGGGACCATCCGGCTCGGCGCGCATCACGCGGCCTTGTCTGCGCGCTTGGTCTGCTTCGCTGCCTTCTTCGCCTCGCGGCGCGCCTCGCGGTTCTTGCGCGAGGCGACGAGCGCGCGCTCGACACCTTCGAGGGCCTGGCCGCTCGACTCGTCGAGCCGCTGGTTGAGCTTGCGGACGAAGCGGAACAGGCCGCTCGTCAGCTTCTCCGCCAGCTCGACGCCGCTGTCTGCGGCGGTGCGCAGCTCGGTGCGAGCGTCGTGAAGGATGGTGATGGCAGTCGACTTCGAGGTTTCGAACTTGAGCTCTTTCGACATGCCGGCAGCCTATGTCGCAACGCGTCAGGACGCAGGTTCAGCCCGCTGACACCCGCTAACGCGAAGCGTCAAACTCGGAGAATCCTCAATATCGAGGACGCTTTGCGAGCGTCGGTTTGCCGAGCTCGAGCTTCGACGTCTGCGGTGCTTCGCAGGGTGCATCGGTCGGGCAGAGGTCCTCGATGGTGACGCGTAACGACCACGTCGTCGTGATCGGTCCCTCGGGATAGCCCTCCCAGTCGCGATCAGGATCCTGTCGTCGACCACGTAGGCGCGGCCGCCACGACCCTTCGCGCGCAGCTCGAGCCGGACCTTGTGGGTGGTGACCAGCGGGATGGTCGTCCGCTGAAACTCGAGATCTTCGGTGACCTCGGCCGTCACCACCTCGCGCTGCCAGGTCTCCACCGGCTTGATCGACAGCACCTTGACGTGCTCGCCCGCCGGCGGCTCGCATCCGCTCCTGGCGTTGCAACCGCTGCCGCACGGGCCGTCGATCGTCGCCGCCGCCAGCTTGCGATCGGCCGGGATCAAATAGCGCGCCGTGCCCGACCAGATCCCCGTGTAGTAACCGCCGAGCGGCTCGGCGCGCGCCCCATCGTCGAACGTGACGTCCGGTTCCTGCGAGGCATCGACGAACGCGATCCGCGCCTTGCCCGGCGCATCGTTGGCGACATCTGCCTCGAGGATCCAGCCACGCTTCTTCGAGGTCGCGATCGACGCGAACGCCGCGACGGCGAGCACGACGAACTGCAACCAGCGGGTGCTGCGCTTGCCCATCCTCGGATCGTATAACGCGCGAGCCAATGCGCGTCGCGGTCGTCGGTCATGTCGAGTGGATGGAGTTCGTGCGGCTCCCACACGTGCCCGTCGCGGGCGAGATCGTGCACGGCGATCCGCTGCTGCAGGTTCCCGCCGGTGGTGGTGGCGTCGCGGCCGTCCAGCTCGCGCGGTGGACGGGCGACTGTCGGTTCTTCACGGTGTTCGGCGACGACGAGCTCGGCCATCGCGCGGCGGAGGGCCTGCGCGCGCGAGGCGTCACCGTGCACGCGACGTTTCGCGATCAGCCGCAGCGCCGCGGGCTGTCGCTGATCGATGCCCAGCGCGAGCGCACGCTGCTGATCTTCGGCGATCGCATGAACCCGCACGCGGCCGATGACCTGCCGTGGGACGAGCTCGACGACGTCGATGCCGTGTACGTCACCGGTGGCGACACCCAGGCGCTGCAGCATGCGCGTCGCGCACGCGTGATGGTCGCGACGTCGCGGTTCCAGAAGCAGCTGCGCGAGGCCGCGGTCCCGATCGATGCGCTCGTCGGCAGCGCGAACGACAAGGCCGAGCACTACACCGGTGGGCTCGATGCCAGGGTCGTCGTCCGCACCGATGGCTCGCGCGGCGGCACGTTTCAGATCGGCAACGCGATCGAGCACTACGCACCGGTGCCGTTCGAGGTCACCGGCGACACCTACGGTGCAGGCGACACGTTCGCCGCCGGCCTCACCCTCGCCCTCGGTGAAGGTCTCGAGGTGCGCGCCGCCTGCGAAGCTGCCGCACGCCGCGCGACCGAGGCGCTCGACGTCATCGGTCCCTATCGCTAAGCTGCGCGGCACGTGATCGATCGCCAGTTCATCCCGACCAACGTCGCGGTGCTCACCGTCTCGGATACCCGCACGCTCGACACCGACACGTCGGGGCAGCTGATCGTCGATCGGCTCACCGAGGTCGGGCACCGGATCGTCGCGCGCCAGATCACGGTCGACAGCGAGCTCGCCATCCGTGCCCAGCTCGCGGCCTGGATCGCCGACCCGGGAGTCGACATCGTGATCGCCACCGGCGGTACGGGTGTGACACCCCGCGACGTCACCCCCGAGGCGCTGGCCCCCCTCGTGACCAAGGCGATCCCTGGGTTCGGGGAGCTGTTCCGGTGGGTGTCCTTCGAGGAGATCGGCACCTCGACGATCCAGAGCCGCGCCGAGGCCGCCCTCTGCGGGTCGACGTTCGTGTTCCTGCTGCCCGGCTCGACGAGCGGGGTCCGGACGGCGCTCGAGAAGATCCTGATTCCCCAGCTCGATCACCGGCAGAAGCCCTGCAACTTCGTGATGCTACTCCCGCGGATCAAGGGCGAGCCGACCGGCCGGGCGTAGGCGGCCCGATCATCGTCGGTGACCCTTCAAAATGGGGCTGGCGCGATCGCGGCGACACGAGCACAATCGAGAGATGCTGCACGCAGTTCAAGCTCCGGTCGGCAAGCTGATAGCGGTGGCGCTGGCGAGTGCCGCCGCGATCGCCGGATTCGGTCCGTCGAAAGACACGGGCGACATCACCCAGCACCTCGTGCTGTACGCGCCGGAAAAACCGCACGCGATCTACCTCACCGCGTTCGAGAACGATCACGCGACGGTCACGGTGAAAGAAGCCGGGGCCTATCGGATCACGTTCCAGACGCGCGCGACGCTGCCCGATACCTGCGAGTGGCTCGCCACCGAGGTGCTGGTGCCGATCGACGATCAACGCTACGCGTACTCGTACGACGAGCAGATGCTGTCGTGCGATCCGGGCGCCGAGCCGCGCTACATCGCGACGCCGCGCACCGGTGTCGTGGTCGTCGAAGACTAAAGAACCGGCCCGTACGTGATACGGTCGAGCCGATGAGCTCGCTCGACCTGGTCTTGCAGCGCGCGCTGTCGATCCGGCTCAACCTCCAGATCAGCCTGTCGCAGCTGCCGATGATCGAGGAGTGGATGGATATCCACCTCGATCGCTGGCTCGAGCACAACCCGATGCCGACCGACATGCCGAACGGCGAGGGCGTCTCGTACCTCGCGATGCTCGGCAGCGATCTGAAGCGCCTGTGGTGGGGCGCGTGGGGCTCGCCGAACGGCTTCGTGCCGAAGATGGCGGACTACTTCAAGCTCTGCAACATCGCCAGGAGCGACGCGCAGGTGCTCGATCAGCTCGGCGAGCAGCTCGAGCCGGCGCTGGTCGGGTCGTGGATCGGCGTGTGGGGCGGCAAGGTCACCACCGGCTGGCACTTCATGGATCCCAAGCCGTGGGACACGGTCGAGAAGATGTTCGGCACCCACGAGGCGAAGTACCAGATCAAGAAGCTGGTCGACGATCTGAAGGCCGAGCGGATCGAGCGGTTCACGCAATCGATCGGCGACAACGCGTACTCCGAGCTCGAGCTCGCGGTGCCCGGCGAGACGGTCGCCGAGCAAGTCGACGCGCTGTCGAGGAGCTTCGCGCAGCTCACCGGCGCACCGCTCGCGGCATCGGTGGTGGAGCGCTTGAAGGCGATCTCGCTGCCGGCGTTCGCGATCTCGATCCGGATCCGCGGTGGCGCGATCTCGCGGATCGGCGCGCTGATCCCCGGCATCTCGATGCAGGACATCACGGCGCTGTGCGTCGACGCGGCGGTCCAGCTCGATCCGAAGCTCGAGAAGATCGTCGGTGCGCTCGGCGAGGGCATCGCGCGCGTCGAGTACGGCCGGGCCGGAGACCGGGCCGGGCTCGATGTCTATCTGGAGCCCGGCGAGTCCGCCGCGAAGATGCCTGCTGCCGCGTCGTCGCCCGCGAACTAAGCTTCGCCATGCCGCGCGTCGACTACCTGACCGTCAGCGACGACGCGCTGATCGCCCAGTGCGAGGTCGATCGCTACCGGGCGTCGGGCCCGGGTGGTCAACATCGCAACAAGACCGAGAGCGCGGTGCGGTTGCGGCACAAGCTGACCGGCGTGACCGCGATCGGCGAGGACAGTCGCTCGCAAGCGGAGAACAAGGTCCACGCGGTGCGCCGGTTGCGATCGGCGATCGCGCTCGAGGTGCGCGAGCCGGTCGGGCTCGAGCACTTCACGCCGTCACCGCGGCTCGCCGCGCTGGTCGCGGGCGGCACCGCACCGCTCGGCGCGAAGACGCGGTTGACCGGCGATTACTGGGCCGCGATGGCGGAGCTCCTCGATCTCCTCGTCGCCGGCGACCTCGAGATCGCAGCCACCGCGCAGCGCCTCGGCATCACCACCGGAGCGATGTCGAAGCTGCTGCTGCACGACGAGCAGGTCGGGCGCGTCGTCAACGACCTGCGGCGCGCGAAGGGCATGCGGCCGCTGAGGTAGGCTAGGCGCATGATCTCGTCGCGCGACCTCACCGCCGTCATCCTCGCGGGCGGCAAGGCCCAGAAGTCCGGCACCGGCCCGATCACCAGCATGCTCGAGGTCGAGGGTCGCAAGATCATCGAGCGCCAGGCGCAGCTGCTGAAGCCGAAGGTGTCGAGGATCGAGGTCTCTGTCAGCGCGCCGGCGCAGTGGTCGCGGTTTCCGACGGTGGTCGACGAGTTCGATCCCGTCGGCCCGCTCGCCGGCATGGCGACCGCGCTGAAGTTCGCGTCGACGGATTACCTGCTGTTCATCAGCGCCGAGTACGCGTGGATCAAGCCCGAGGTCCTCGACCTGCTGGTGGCGCGCGCGGGCGATCCGTTCGATGGCTGCGCCGTCCGCATCGGCTACACCACGCCGAAGCCGCTGTTCTCGATCATGCACAAGCGTGCGGCGCCTCGCGCGATCGCGCGGCTCGAGCGCGGCGAGCACGATGCCGTCGGGCTGTTCACGTCGGAGTCGCTCGCGGTGCGCTGGATCGAGGATTACGAGCTCGAGTCGTTCGACCCCGGCCTGACCTCGTTTCGCGTCGTCGACGTGCCCCGCGACGATTCGCAGGTCGCCGAGGTCAAGCCGGTGGCCGAGGCCGCGCCGGTTTGCAGCGAGGGTGGCGGGAAGTTCTCGTTCCAGGCGACGCCGGCCTATCAGTCGGCGCTCGCGTTCGTGCCCGTCGCGCACGCGGTGGCGAAGGCTACAGATCCAGAGCTCGCCGCGCACCTGCGGCGCAGCGCGCACGAGCTGGTGATCGCGATCGCGCAGGGCAGCCCGGCGAAGACCGCCGCGTTCGCGTGCGTGGCACTGCTCGATGCCGCACGTGCACTCGGCATCACCGATCGGATCGACGACGGCGAGGCCGTGCTCGCGAAGCTCGTCGATCAGCTCGGTTGATTGTCGATCGAGGTCTTGTAGTTTGCGGCCCACTGCGGCCGGAACATCAGCGCGATGCGTGGACCGGCGTGCGCGACCTTCGGCACGCCGTGGCGCCAGGTGCGCTGGAACGTGCCGCCCATGACGACGAGATCGCCGCGGCCGACCATCAGGTGCTGCGCCTCGCCACCTTCGGCCGGCTTCATCACGAACTTCCTCGGCTCGCCGAGCGACACCGTCGCGACCAGCGACTCGAGCATGTTCCGCGCGGTGGTGTCGCCGTGCATCGCCACGCTGTCGCGGCCATCGCGATACAGCGCGGCGGTCTTGTAGACGAACGTCTCGCCGTAACGCTCCGACAGCACCGCGCGCATGTCCTCGACGAGCGGCTGGTCACCGGTGACGCCGGCGAGCAGGCGCGGCACGTCGACGACGCGGTCGTACATCTTCATGGTCTCGCGCCGCCACGGCAGCTCGCGCTCGAGCTTGTCGAACAGCGTATCGTGATTGCGCACCCAGCCCGGCACGTGATCGATCCACGCGCCCTGCGCGAGCTCGAGCCGGCGCAGTCCGGAAAACTCGCGGTCGAACGCCGGCTCACCGCGCGCGAACAGATCGAGCTGCCGGGACATCGCCAGCGCGATCTAGCAGCCGAGACGAGCTAGGCCAGCTCGCGCAACATCTTCGGAGGCAGCAGCGCCTTGATCGACATCCCGCCCGGCACCGCGCTGCCCTCGAGCCAGAACACGCCCGCCTTCTTGAGTGCGAAGGCTTCGCCGTGGCGGGTATCGCCGAACGCCAGCCACGCGACCAGCTCCGACAGCCACGGCTCGTGGCCGACGACGGCGGTGTTCTCGCCGAGCTCGGCGATCTGTGCGAGCAGCTCGGAGCGAGGCGGCGCACACAGCAGGCTCGTGGTGACCGGCTCGGTCTTGCACAGCGGCTCGAGCAGCTCGGCGGTCCGCGCCGCGCGCGTCCACGGGCTGGTCAGGATGCGCTCGAACGCGAGCTCCAGCCGCTTCATCCCCTTCACCACCTTCTTCAGCTGTTTCTCGCCGTCCTCGGTGAGCTCGCGGGTCGCATCGTCCTGGCCGGGCGCGCCGTCCTCGGCGATCGCGTGGCGGATCACGAACAGCTGCATGCGAAAGACGGTGACACAGATGGCGCGCGACGGGGCGACCGATTGACACGATCTCGACGTCGTGCGAAAGCGCGCGGATGAAGCTCGCGCTCGCGTTCGCGCTCCTCGCCGCCTGTGGCGGTAGCAGCAAACCCACGACCACGACGGTCTCGCAGCCGGTGAAGACCGAGGGCGAGCATCACCAGATGTCGCCCGCGCTCACCAGGTTTCACGACGTGCTGTCGCCGCGCTGGCACGCCGAAAAGGGCGCGCAGCGGATGACGGAGACGTGCGGCGCGATCGCCGACTTCCAGACCACCGCCGCCGAGGTCGCGAACAAGGAGCTGTCCGACGCGGTCGCCGCCCTCGAAGCGACCTGCACGGCGAACGACGCCACCGCCTTCGAGCCGGCGTTCGAGAAGGTCCACACCACGTTCCACGGCCTGATGGAAGCATCGGGTGGTGGGCACCAAGAGCACGGCGACCACGATCACGGCGAGCACAAGCACGGTGGGTGACGACCTCTGGCGACTCGGCGAGCAGTACGTCGGCGCGCCGCTCGATCCCGCTGCCTGCGATCCGGATCCGTTCGTCGAGGTCCGGCGATGGATGGCTCAGGCGATCGCCGCCGCGATCCCGACGCCCAACGCGATGACGCTCGCCACCGTCGGCGCCAACGGCCGGCCGTCCGCGCGCATCGTGCTGCTCAAGGACATCGATGCCAGCGGCTTCACGTTCTTCACCAACTACGACAGCCGCAAGGGCTCCGAGCTCGCGGCCACTCCCTACGCCGCGCTGATCCTGTTCTGGGAGCCTCTACACCGGCAGATCCGGATCGAGGGCGTCGTCGAGAAGCTCCCCGCCGCCGACAGCGACGCGTACTTCAACTCGCGGCCGCGCGGTAGTCAGCTCGGCGCGATCGCGTCGCCGCAGAGCAAGCCGATCGCGACGCGCGCGCTGCTCGAGGAAGCGGTCGCCGACGTCGCCGCGAAGGTCGCCGACGGCACGCCGCTGCGCCCCGACTACTGGGGCGGCTATCGCGTGGTGCCCGACATGATCGAGCTGTGGCAGGGCCAGCCCTCGCGGCTCCACGATCGCGTGCGCTATCGCAAGACCGGCGACAGCTGGGTTCGCGACCGACTCGCGCCCTGAACGCGCGGATCGAACGGGTCAGGCGCCCGGAGAACAGCCGATTCGAGGGCTTGCAAGGCATCCCTTGACATAGTGTTCTATTGACACTATCAAAGTGTCACATGTACACGATCTCGTCGGCGTCCGCTGCGGTCACCGGGGCTCGCCACCTGCGAGCGGGCCGCAACGGTCAGGACGCCGCGGCGGTGTGGGTCGGCGCTGACTGCGGGGTGGCGGTGGTGTGTGACGGCTGCAGCTCGGGCGCGTTCTCGGAGGTCGGTGCGCGCCTGGGCTCGCAGCTCGCGATGCGGGTGATCCGCGAGGAGCTGGTGCTCCAGCCACCGCGGGAGATCTGGGCGGCGGTGCGTGGGCGGCTGGTGGCCGAGCTGGAGGGGATCACGGATTCGATCGGTGGCGATCGAGAGCGCGGCGATCGCGAACGGATCCTCCACGACCACTTCCTGTTCACGATCATCGCGGCGGCATGGCGCGGCGATGAGGTGGCCGTGTGGGCGCTCGGCGATGGCGGCTACGCGCTCGGCGATCGCGTGATCGAGCTCGGCCCGTTCGCGAACAACCAGCCCCCGTACCTTGCCTACGATCTGCTCGGCGAGCTCCAGCCGGCTCACCTCGAGATCGCGGATGCGCGATGTGGCGGCGTGACGGTGGCGACCGACGGCGTCGTCGAGGTCGGGCTCGGCGGCATCGTCGAGCCGAAGCACTTCGATCACCCCGATGCGCTGCGCCGCAAGCTCGCCGTGCTCGCGAGGAGCAGCGAGCGGATCGACTGGAGAGACCAGCGCGTGGTGCGCTCGCGCGCGAGCTTGCAGGATGACGGCGCGGTCGCCGCGCTCGCGTGGAGGGTGGTGTCGTGACGACGGTCTACGTCGATGGCCGGCGAGTGACGCTCGATCCGAGCGCGCTGCTGGGGCAGGGCGGCGAGGCCGAGGTCTACGATCTCGGCGATGGCCGCGTCCTCAAGTGGTGGAAGCCGGTCGACCATCCCGACTTCGATGGGCTGCCCGACGCGCAGGCACAGGCGAAGCGGCGGATCGAGGAAGCGCCCGCGCGGCTGAAGGCGTTGCCGGGCAACTTGCCGGGCGCGGTGGTGGTGCCGTGTGGCCTGGCGCTCGATGCGCGGAAGAGGGTCGTCGGCTACCTGATGCCGAAGGTCACCGGCGAGCCGCTGCACAGCTACGGCGAGCTCAAGTGGCGGCGCGAGCACCCCGTTGCCGGTGCCGACGTGATCGCGACCTTGCTGTCGCTGCACGACGCGATCGCCGGCCTGCATCGCGCGCGTGTCGTGGTCGGCGATTGCAACGATCTCAACGTGCTCGTCGACGGCACGCGCGTCCACCTGATCGACGTCGACAGCTACCAGCTGCCGGGCTTTCCGTGCGCGATGTTCACCGAGCGGTTCCTCGATCCCAAGCTGTGCGACGGCGCCATGATGCCGATCCGTCCGCACGACGAGGACAGCGACTGGTTCGCGTTCGCCACCATGGTGATGCGGGCGCTGCTCGGCGTCGGACCGTGGGGCGGCGTGCACCAGCCGGCGGACCCATCGCAGCGCTGCGCGCCACCGGCCCGCGCGTTGCGGCGGATCAGCGTGCTGGGCAGCGACATCGTCTACCCGCGCGCGGCACGACCGCTGGCGATCCTTCCCGACGACGCGCTCGACGTGCTTCGCGGCATCTTCGAGCGCGATCAGCGCGGCGTGTTCCCGCGGGTCCTGCTCGAGCGCCTGCGGTTGCGGGCGTGCTCGCAGTGCGGCGAGGAGCACGCGCGCGTGCGGTGCCCTTCGTGCCAGACCCAGGCGCACGTGCCACCGGCGATCATCCGCGGCAACCTGCGCGTGCAGGCGATCGGCCGCGACGCGTTCGCGTTCGGCTACGAGGTCGGTCGCAACACGCCGATCTGGATCGAGAGCGGCGCGCTGTGGCGCCACCACCGCGATCGTAGGCTCGGGCCCGATCGGATCGGGAACGTGCTCGCGAACCAGACGCGCGCGTGGGTGGGCGACAAGCTCGGCGTCGGCTTCTACCGCGCCGGCGGCTACGCGGTCGGCTTCGTGTTCAGGCCCGATCGCGGCCTGCTCGACGATCGCGTCGCGCTGCCGAAGATCCGCGGCCAGCTCGTCGCGGCGCACGCGACGGTCGGCGCCGATCGGGCCTGGCTGTGGTTGACGACGTCGGAGCAGGGGCGGCTCCTCACCACCTGCGTCGTGATCGGGGCGGATGCCTCGATCCTCGCCTGCGAGGTCGTCGATGCCCCGTGGCTCGCCGGCATCACCGGTGCGTGCGCGGCGGGGCCTCATCTGTTCGTTCCCACCGACGACGGCATCGCGCGCATCGAAGTCACCCAGCGCGCAGTCGTTCACACCCGCACGTTCGCCGAGACCGCGCCGTTCGTCGGTAGCGGCGATCGGCTCTCCCTGTCGAGCGGCGCCATCGACGTGCTTCGTACGTCCCCGCGAGGACAAGCCGATGCGCTCCGCCTCCAGCTCTCGTGAAAGGAAAACCCATGTCCAGAAAGCCTCTCCCCATCCCCGGATTCTTCGACGGCAAGCGCGCCGCCGACTACCACTACCGGCCCGACGCCGCGATGCTCGCATCGAGTGCCGCCGACTGGCGCGCCCAGCACGCGATCAAGCCATCGGCGGCGGACGAGACCCGCGTGCATCTGCTGCTGATCGATGTCCAGAAGGACTTCTGCTTTCCCGAGGGCACGCTGTACGTCGCCGGGCGCAGCGGCACCGGCGCGATCGATGACTCGCGGCGGATCGCCGAGTTCGTCTATCGCAACCTCGGTGCGCTGACCGACATCACGACGACGATGGATACGCACCTCGCGTATCAGATCTTCTTTCCGAGCTTCTGGCTCGACCGCGACGACAAGCCGCTGACGGCGCACCGCACGGTGACCTCGGAGCAGATCACCGCCGGTGAAGCCAAGCCCAACCCGGCGATCGCGAAGTGGCTGTGCAACGGCAACTACAGCTGGCTGTGCAAGCAGGTGCTGCACTACACGCGCGAGCTCGAGAAGGCCGGCAAGTACTCGCTCTACCTGTGGCCGCCGCACTGCTTGCTCGGCTCGGATGGCCACGCGCTGACGGGCGTCATCCACGAGGCGCGGTTGTTCCACAGCTTCGCTCGCACGGCGCAGAGCAACGTCGAGGTCAAAGGCGGCAACCCGCTGACCGAGAACTACTCGGTGCTGCGTCCCGAGGTGCTGTCGCGGTTCGATGGCGGTCCGCTCGCGCAGCGCAACACCCAGTTCCTGTCGACGCTGCTCGCCGCCGACGCCGTGGTGATCGCGGGTCAGGCCGCGAGCCACTGCGTCAAGAGCACGATCGACGACCTGCTCGGCGAGATCGCCGCCCAGGATCCGGCACTCGCGAAGAAGGTCTACCTGATGACCGACTGCATGTCGGCGGTCACCGTGCCCGACGGCAAGGGCGGGTTCGTCGCCGACTTCACGGCGCAGGCAGATGCCGGCCTTTCGAAGTTCGCGGACGCCGGCATGAACCTCGTCCGCTCCACCGATCCGATCACCAGCTGGCCTGGTCTGAAGCTCTAAAGGAGAACTCCATGAACAACGACGACGATGACAAGAAGGTGAAGAAGCTGCTCGACGACGCGCACGATCAGGGCGCGCTGTCCGCGAAGTCGCTCAAGACGCTCGACGTGGTCGATGTCGGCCAGCAGATCCAGGCCGGCCTCGGTGTCACGATCGATGACATCGGCGCGAGCGAGGTCGTGCTGGTGACGATGATGCCCGACGACTCGCAATCGATCGCCCACGCCGGCAACACCGACGCCGTCCGCGACGGTCACAACTTCGTGCTGCAGGCGCTCGGCGGCAGCAAGCAGGCCGGTGAAGTCCTCGCGCACACGCGCTACCTCAACGGCTTCGTGCTGACGCCGTACACCGCGCTCGAGCACGCGGTCCAGATGGACGGCGTCAACTACCGCCCGAACCTCGGCACGCCGCTCTACGATCAGACCTGCGTGGTGCTCGGCACCGTGATCGCGAAGGCGCAGGAGCTCGCGCAGGCCGGCATCGCGGTGCGCACGGTGACGCTGATCATCACCGACGGTGGCGATTACGGCTCGACACGCTGCAAGCCCGCCGACGTCAAGGCGCTGGTCGACGACATGCTCGCGCAGGAGAACCATATCGTCGCGGCGATGGGCATCAGCGACGGCAGCACCGACTTCAAGGCGGTGTTCCGCTCGATGGGCATCCCGGATCGCTGGGTGCTGACGCCCGGCAACTCGGCCTCGGAGATCCGGCGCGCCTTCGCGGTGTTCTCGCAGTCGGCGGTCAAGGCCTCGCAGGGCGCGCAGCTCGGCGGCTTCTCGAACTAGCTGCCGCACAGCGGCGCGGGCGTCACCGTGACGTCGCCGGTGCCGACGTCGACGGTGGCGATGCTGCCGGTGGCGGGCGACCCCGCGATCACGACGAGCCGACCGTCCGCGAGCCGGACCAGCGCCGATTCTCCAGGCGTGCCCATCTTGCTCTCGCCGAACAGCGAGCTGGTGTCGATCGTCTTCCAGACCTTCCCCTTGACGACGTCCTGGAGGACGAGCCGCGTCGCGTTCTCGTCGAGGAATGCCCAGGTGGCCCCCTCGACGTGGACGTACGTGCCACCGAACGAGCCGAAGTCCTTGCCGCCGACGTTCGCGATCCGGCGGCCCTTGAGCGTGTACAGCCCGGCGCGCGCGGCGGGTTGACCGCACTGCGTGGCCGACAGGTAGATCGTGTTGTCGAGCATCGCCACCTCGCCGCACCGGAACACGCCGCGCGCGTAGCGAAACGTCGCCGCCTTCTTCGTCTTCGCGACGTCCCAGACCTCGGCATAGCCGACACCCTTGGGCGCGTCGCCGAGTAGCACCACCGCGAACGTGCCGTCGGCGTTGGTCGCCGCGCGCATCGACGCGGTACCGGGCATCACCTTGTGGGCGAGCGACGTGCAGGTGGTGCCGGTGCAGATGTCGAGCTTCGGGTTGACCGCCTCGACGCGCGTTCGCGGTGCGCTCTCCTTGGGCGCCTCGACCAGCCGATGGTACGTGCCGGTGCCGAGATCGACGGCGAAGCACTCCTTGTCGCCGATGCAGTACTGGACCTGCGAGCCATCGGAGCTGGCGTGATCGATGTTGACCGCGTCGTCGGGTGGCGTGATGCACACCGGCTTCGCCGGCACCTCGGGGTTCTTCGACGAGCTGGACTTCGAGGGTGTCGTGCCCGGCGCGGAGGCAGCTCCTCCGCACGCGGCCAGCACGACCAGTCCCCACGATCTCATTCTCGAAATTCTAACATCAGCGAACGCAGCCCACCGCAAGTGCGACTTCGTCGCGGTACGCGAGCCAGGCCGTGAGGACCGCCTCCATGGCCTCCACGACCGGGGCACGGTCGGTCGCGGGGACGTGGTCGAGGATCATCCGCCACGCTGCAGTGCGGTGACTGCCTTCGACTTTTCGATGTGCCTTGGTGAGCGCGAGTGCATCGAGCGGCAGGCCGTAGTGCTTGACCAGCGGGTGAGCCTCGAGCGGCGGTTCGGGCCGGCGCGGCGCGTTCGGGTCGAGCTCGCCGCGCTCGTGATCGGTACCCTCGAGGAAGATCGTCGTCACGGCAGTCGCCTGCGCCCAGCCACGCTGTTGCGTGTGCTCGTCGAGCGTGGCGCGGAAGCGGCGCGCGGCGGGCTGGAGCTCGACGCGCTCGAAGCGCGACAGGTCGAAGCCGAGCCCGCGCGGGTACTCGAGGAACAGCTCGGGATGCGGCCGCCCGGCGATCACGCCGCCGGTCTCTTCCTCGTAGAGGTTCTCGGCGAGGTCGCGGCGGACCTCGGCGATCGGACACTGCACGAACGCCCAGCCGATCATGATCGGGAAGTCGCGAACGTAGGTCTCGTACTCCTGCTCGAAGTGCAGGTGCAGGCGGTCCTTGGAGACCTTGCCCGACGTGAACTGGGACCACGCCCAGTGCTTCTTGCGCTCCATCACCTGCAGGAGCGCCTCCCGGAACTCGTCTCGCGTCACGATCCTCAGTCTAGGCCGCTCAGTGCTTCGGGGCGAGAATGCTGTCGAGCTCCAGGTGCAACGAGCCGTTGTCGCCGCTCACCGCCGCGCTCGGCGTCACGCGCTTGATGATCAGATCCGCGGAAAGTCCCGAGGCGCCGACGCGCTGGTCTACGAAGATGTCGGCCAGGAGCTTCGCGAACGTCCGCGTCAGCTCGCCGTGGAAGTCGCTGCCTCGGTCGCGCATCGCGGCCACCAGGTCGGCATAACAAGGCACGAGGCGGGTGGGTGACTCCTCGCACGACAGCTCGAGTGCGCCGAGGTCCACCGGCACGGTACCGACCTTCTTACCATCCGGCTTCGCGAAGCCGAAATCGAGGCCGCCCCACACGCGACCGATCGTCTTCTGATCGCCGTCCGCGATCGACACGCGCGCATCGGCGAACAGCTGCAAGCCGCGCGGTCCGGCGCCGAGCACCGGCGGCAACGCGAGCACCGGTGGCGAGATCCGCAGCGACAGGAACTCGGTGACGATCGGATCGCTATTGAACCGCTTGTCGAGGCCGGCCTCGGCGAGCTGCTTGTCGAGGAAGCCCGAGCGCCACAGCTCGTAGAGCAAGGCGTTCGCCCCGTCGAGATCGAGATCGATCGCGACCGAGCCGTTCGAGGGAATCGGTGCGTGCGCCGCCGGGCCGCGACGCGGCGGCAAGATCCGCGGATCTCGACCGACCTTCCCGATGCCGATCGAGAACGGCAGCGCGCCGGAGTAGCCGTCGATGATCTCGGGCGGACCATCGCAGTAGCCGAACGTCAGCCGGTGGCCGCCGGGCAGATCGAACGGCGGTGGCGGCGCGAGGGCGGTGATCAGCTGGCCGTCGATCTCGCGGCGCGCGAGCCGGGTCGCGAGCTTGTCACCGCCGAGCTTGTCGGAGATCCACTGCAGTGCACCGTTGCCGAGCTCGAGCTCGGCCTTCGCGACGATCTTGAAGTCGAGCTGCTCGCGGCTGACCTGCGGGATCAGCGCGACGACCACGGGCACGTCGAGCCGGCTGAACTCGAGCTTCGCGGTGGCGCGCACGTAGCCGTGCGGTGCGTCCTCGACGGTGCCCCAGTCCTCGGGATGGCCGGCGAGCTGCGCCCACCGTAGCGTCACGCCCGTCACCTTCTCGAACGAGCCGATGCCGACGTAACTCTCGCCGGCCAGCTCGGCGGCGAGCGAGCGCTGGATCTCGCCGGCGATGCTGTTCGGCGTGCCGTCGTCGAGCAGCTTCTGACCGACGACGACGCGCCCGGTACAGGCCGGCTTCGCGGGATCCTGAAACGGCCCGACCAGGCCGGAGACGCCGACGCTGCGCGTGAAGCCTCCGCGGTAGGTCACGCTGTAGCGCGCGTGGCGCAGCCCGGCGGTGCCGGCGAGCTCGTGGGTGGCGCGATCCTCGAGCCCCTCGGGCAACGTGCCGCTCGGCTCGGGCCCGACGATCTGCGTGGCGGGAATCTCGAGCGCGAGATCGGTGGTGCGAAACGACGGCACGATCACGAAGAACGCGATCGCGTGAAGCGCGACCACCGCGAGCCCGATCGTCTTTCCGGTCCAACCTGCCTTCATAGCTGGAACACCGCCACCACGGTGACGAGCTCCCACGCCACCACCCACAGCGTGCAGGCGACCACGCTCGCCGTCATGCCGCGCGTCACCGCATCGGCCTCGGGCTTCGGACCGCCGCCCTTGGCCACCACATCGCTCGCGATGCCCCAGCCGTAGATCCAGACCAGGAACAGCGCGCGCATCGTGTAGCGCGAGCGCTCGGGCCGCGGATCGAAGATGTCGCCGGTGAGCAGCGCCCACGCGTCGGGCACGTCGTACGCGTCGCAGACCAGATAGCCGCCCACGATCATGCCGAGGGCGAACAGCGCGGCGACCGCGAAGTAGCTGAGCGCCGCGGTCAGCCAGGCCGGTGCCCACAGATACGCGCGGCGATCGACGCCGAGCGCGTCGAGGGCGAGCGTCTGCTTGGTCAGGCCCATCGAGCCGAGCCACGCGTTGGTGGCGCTGCCGGACGCGGCGACGAATAACAGCGCGGACAGCGCCGGCGCGAGCGCGATCACGTGGCTGCCGCCGATCTGGCGCAGCAGGGCATCGGGACGCACGCCCGCACCGCCGACCTTGCTGACCACGAACAGCACCGTGTAGCCGATCAGCGTCGACACGATGATGTAGAACACGAGCGGTCGCAGCAGCGTCTGCGCGGCGACCCGGCGCGCCACGATCGCGAAGTCGCGCGGGTGCTTGAACAGCTGACCGGGCGTCTTGAGCGCCGACACCGCGGCGACTCGAAACGGCGCGAGCAACGGCTCGCCGATCCGCGCGATGCCGCGCAGCGGACTCTTCTCCGGTGGCTTGCCGCGCGGCGGCGGCTTGTCGCCGTGTTCCTCGAGATGATCGACGAGTGCGGCCTCGAGCTCGACGAGCCACTTGCCGCGCTCCTCCGGCGAATGCCCCGGATCCTCGAGCGCGCCCGGCCAGCGATCGGGGAACAGCTGCTCGAGCTTGCGATTCTCGAGCGACAGCAAGTACAGCTTGTCGGCGACCCCGGCGGCGAGCGCGACGTCGTGAGTGACCACGATCGCCGAGATGCCGAGCGCCTTGACCTGCTCGCGGATCAGCCGTGCCAGCACGCGCACGCGATGCGGATCGAGCCCGACCGATGGCTCGTCGAGGAACAGCAGCTTGCGCCGGCTCGCCAGCACGCGGGCGACGGCCACTCGCTGCGCCTGACCGCCGGACAGTCTCGTCACCGAGGTGCCGGGCGCCGCCAGCTTGGCATCGAGCCCGACGCGCGTCAGCCACTCGATCGCTTCCTCCGCCGGCGGCGTCACCGACCGACCCTCGGCATGGCGAAGCGCGAGCTCGAGGTTGCCGCGGATGTCGAGGTGGTCGAACAGCGCACCTCGCTGCGGCACCAGCCCGAGCTGTCCGCGATCGAGATCGAGCTGCGCCGCCATGACGTCGAAGCCGGCGGCGTCGAGCTCCTCGCGCTCGAACAGGACGCGCGCGAACGTCGACTTGCCGGCGCCGGATCCGCCCAGCAGCACCACGACCTCACCCGCGCCTATCGTGAGGTCGACGCCATCGATCAGAACTCTTCCATCGGGCAACGCGACGCGAAGTCCGCGGACCGCCAGTGGTGCGTTACTCGGAGCCGGCTCGGCCGCCATCTCGCGAACGGTAACATCGTTACCCCACGCGAAGCCGTGGCCACCCCGCGCCGGCCGATATCCTCAGGGCTGTGAGCTTGAAGGTTGTCTATTCGAGCGCATCGGAGTTCGTCAGCGAGTATGTCGAGAACCTCGCCGCCGGCGGGTTGTTCGTCAGCGGTCACACCGATCTCGACATGCTGCGCGAGGTCGATGTCGAGCTGACCGCCGCCGGCATGCCGAGCCTCGAGATCCGCGCGCGCCCGGTCTACGTCGTCGATCCGCTGACCGCGCGCAAGACCGGCAGGCCGATGGGCACCGGCATGGAGATCACGGCGAAGCCGTTCGGCTTCGACGATGCGCTGCGGGCGCATCTGATCAAGCTCGGCAAGCGTCGCGAGGTCGCCGTCATGGTCGGTGACGTGCCCGGCGCCTCGAAGCTCGGCGATGCAGGCTTCAAGCTGATCCCGCTCGAGCCGCTCGAGGCCGTCGGCTTCGCGCTGGCGGACGCCCTCGTCCAGATCATCGCGCTCGTCGTGCGCCCGAACATGCGCGAGGCGTACGCGATGGTCACGCGCGATCACGGCAAGCTGGTCGCGGTGTACGCACCGGCGCGCGACAGCGACGTCGACGACATCATCCGCAACATCGACAAGCTGCTCGCGTAGCGACGATCTCCTCGCGCGCGGACGGCAA
Organism: Pseudomonadota bacterium; assembly: GCA_023430775.1. Classification (GTDB taxonomy): domain Bacteria; phylum Myxococcota_A; class Polyangia; order Haliangiales; family Haliangiaceae; genus JABFXX01. Next base: position 13,398 of record JAEYYY010000866.1, on the reverse strand, counting down.
ACCGGGCGTAGACATCGCCTACATCGACCCGGTTGCAGCTGGTTCGCAACTGGGCATTCCGGCTCTGTCAATCGGAAAGCGAAGAAACCCGGAACCGACCCGAGAGGCCGCTGTCATAACCCTCGTTCCGCACGATGCGTCTTCGACGCAGACGGCGCGGGTGACGGTCATATAGCTGCAGCTCGGTGCACATGTCGTGCGCTGGTTTGGCTGCACGAGGACCGTCGGAGGACCAACGGTCATGGGCAAGCTCTGTCTTTCGTTTCGCATCTTCCACAACGGGCAGCTGGTTCGCGAGACCCAGCTGTCCCAGGGCGTCATCAAGATCGGCAAGGTGCCGTCTGCGCACCTGAAGATCGATGACGAAAAAGTCAGCCGCATGCACGCGATCATCGAGGTGCTCGGCAACGAAGTGTCGGTGATCGATCTCGGATCGACCGGCGGCACGTTCGTCAACGGCCAGAAGGTGAACAAGGCGAAGCTGCAGAGCGGCGACGCGATCACCGTGGGCGACACGCGCATCGAGCTCGCGATCGCCGATGCCGAGGCAGCCGTCACGCCGTCCGTCATCGTCGCGCCGCAGACGCCGGCGCCGGTCCGGATGGCACCGCCGCCGACCCCGCCGAAGCTGCCGACGCTGACCCAGACGATGCCGGTCGCTCCGGTCGTTGCCGCGCCTCCTCCCACTCCGATGCCCACGACGAATCCCATGACGATGACCAACACCTCGTTCCAGACCGCCTCGATCGATGAAGCCGGCGCGCCCGCCGTCGAGGTCGCCGCGATGCTCGGCGACTCCGTCGTCGGCGTGAAGCACTGCATGGACCCGCGCGGCGGCAAGGTCACGCGCGCCACCTGGGCGTTCGCGGCTGCCGGCCTCGCGTGCCTCCTCGCCTCGGGCGCCGCGTTCGCGTCGTCGGTGTCGACCGCCGCGACCAACAAGGCCGCGCTCGATCGCCACCTCAAGGCGAACAAGCCGGCGCACGCGTTCCGCCCGGTGCAGACCGGGATGGCCACCGACCTCGTCGCCGGTGGTGGCCTGGTGTTCGGCCTGTTCGGGCTGACGACCGCGCTGGTGCGCAGCCGCCGCGAGAAGAAGAGCCCGTTCTACCGCATCGGCACCGCGGCGAACGTCGAGCAGCCCGTCGAGACGGCGCCGACCCCCGACTTCCCGCTGGTCGCGCCGTCGGGCGATGACTTCGTCTTCAACTACGCGCCCGGCATGGAAGCCGAGGTGACGGTCAACGGCACGACGACGTCGATCGCCGAGCTGACCGCGGCGGGGCGCGCTCGTCCGTCGGCGGTCGTCGCCGGTGCGATCGAGGTGCCGATCCCGCTGGCCGCGAAGATCCGCGCCAAGACCGGCCAGACCACGTTCCTGATCTCTGCCGTCAACAAGCCGAAGCAGCAGGGCGTGCCGCTGTTCGCCCTCGAGCGCCGCACCACCGCGTACATCGGTGGCTCGCTCGCGGCGCACCTCGCGGCCGTGTTGATCCTCAACGCGATGCCTGTCGAGGCGGGCACGGTGTCGGCCGACATGAACATGGGCGAGCAGGTCGCGCTCACCGGTCAGAACCCGGCGCAGGAGGACGCGCCGCCGCCGGAGCCGGAGGACGATCAGAACGACAACGCCGGTGCCAACGGTGCCGAGAGCGCGAAGATGCGCCTCGACGAGGGTGCGGCGGGCAAGCCCGACGCGGTCCGCACGACCGGCGAGCTCCACATCGCGAACAACAACGTCAGCGAGCGGATGTCGCGCGAGCAGGCGATCGAGCAGGCGAAGATCGCCGGCGTCCTCGGCTCGACCGAGATGATCCGCGGCGGCATCGCGGCGCTCACCGCGACCGACCCGTTCTCGAGCGGGTTCGACGTCGACAACGTCTACGGCCCGCTGATCGGCGCGGGGGGTGAAGGTCGCGGCAACTTCGGCTTCGGCCGCAACGGCTGGGGCCCGGGTGGTGGCTGCACGATGGAGCCGTGCGGCATCGTCGGCACCGGTCGCTACAACACGATCCCCGGTGGGCGTGGCGCGGGTGACGGCTGGCGCGGCAACGGTGGCTGGGGTCGCGATGGCAAGCGCACCGCGGGCGTCCCGAACACCACGTACATCGGCCAGCCGACCACGGGTGGCGGCCTCGACAAGGCGATCATCAAGCGATACATCAAGCGCAACCAGTCGAAGATTGCCTACTGCTACGAGAGCGAGCTGCTCGCGCGCCCGACCATCGAGGGTCAGATCCAGGTGAACTTCATGATCTCGGGCTCCGGCTCGGTGGTGTCGTCGGCGGCGCAGGGCTTCGACAACAAGGTGGCGAGCTGTGTGGCCTCGGTGATCAAGAACATCGAGTTCCCCAAGCCGACCGACGGCGGCAACGTCCAGGTCAACTACCCGTTCACCTTCCACGCGGTCCGCTGAGCTCTCCAGCTCGAGTGATTCCCGTCGCGGTCAGCACGCTGGTGCTGGCCGCGATGGCCGTTTCGGCGCCGTAGCGCGCTGGCGAAACGCGCTCGGGGTCATGCCGGCGACGCGGCGGAACAGCGTCGAGAAGTGCTGGGGCGAAGCGCAGCCGACGTCGTAGCCGATCTCGGTGAGCGGAGAGGTCGTATCGGCGAGCAGCCGCTTCGCGAGCCGGATGCGAGCGGCATCGAGCTCGCGCTGGAACGTCGAGCCGGCGACCTCGAGATCGCGCTGCAGGCTGCGCGGTGCGCGGCGCATCGCCTTGGCCGCGCGGGCGAGCGAGGCATCGGTGAGGTGGGCGTCGAGCCAGCGCCGTAGCTCGACGACCACGGGAGAGATGTCGCTGGCCTCGGCGACCGCGGCATCGAGCGTGGTCGCGAGCTCGGGGGCGCGCAGCCACGTCGTCGCATCGCGAAGCTCGTCGAACACCCGCACGGGGTAGGGCGCGCCGGCGACCTGATAGAACCCCGCGACCGTCGCGCCGAGCAGGCCGGGAGGCCGCACCAGGGCGACGCGGGTGACACGCGTGCGGAACGTCTCCCAGTGCGTCTTCAGATAACCGGCGAGCACGCCGAACGCGCGCGGGTCGCCGGTCTCGAGGCGACGGACATCGATCAGCGACGCGTGTGGTGGAACGTCATCGGCGAGCTCGCGCGCGAGCAGGGGCACGAGGCGCTTCACGTCGGCCTCGTTCGGTCGTCCCCACAGCGCGAAGCCCCACAACGTCGGCCGCGTGCAGAACACCAGGCCGCGCGGGACCGCGAGGGACGCGCCGATCGGATCGGCGGCGTAGTCGGAGGCGTCCGCCGCGGGGCGCATCTCGCTAGATGACGCGACCTTGCATGCCGCGCCCGACCTGACCGATCACCGCGCCGGCGATCGCGGAGATCAGCCCGAGGCCCATCACTGCCGCGCCGAGCGTCCCGTTGACCGCGACGGCGAGGCCCGGACCGAGCGCGAGCAAGCAGCCGATGCCACCCCAGCCGAAGATCGTCGACAGCATGACGAGCTTCTGCGCGGTCTTCTGCCTCTCCAGGTACTGCGCGTGATGCGGGTGTTGCGGATGTGATGGAGGCATCGGGTAGTGCGGATGCGGAGGACCGGGTTGCGCCATCGGTCGAGCATGCGCCGGTGGCGTGAATATGTAAATGGTTGGCGCCGGTGTGGGAGCGATGCCGGTGACCGCGGGCTACCACAGGCTATGCGGTTCGACTTCTTCATCGCCCTCGACGGTCACGGGCTCAACGGCTTCGAAGGCTTCGCCGGCGTGGCGCGGCTGCGCTGCGATCCGGCGCGCGATTCGTGGGAGCCCGAGGTGAAGTTCTTCGACGGCGTCGCCGGCGGGCACGCGGTCCAGATCTCGCCACGCGGCACGATCGGCTTTCTCGGCAACCTGTCGCAGCAGCTGGTGTTCTTCGACCCGCGCACGCTGCAGGAGGTCGCGCGGACGTCGACCCTGAGGTTTCGCGCGCCCGAGCTGTTCTACGAGAGCCAGACCCACGTGGTGTGGCTCGACGAGGAACACTTCGTCGCCGCGATCGGGACCGAATTCTGGAAGTTCTCGCTGCGCGACCTCGAGCATCCGAGCGTGCTCGGCGCTCACGGCGTCACGCTGCCGCATGCGATCAAGCGCTCTCCGTCGGGGAACTACCTGTTCTACGGCGCGATGGATGTCGCCGGCACCTACGCGAACCAGGTCGGCGTGTTCGAGCTCGCGACGGGCAGCGCGCGCGTGGTCAGGCTGCCGGCCACCGGGTGGCATCTCGGCTGCCATCCGACGCGCGACGTGTTCTACGTCCCGACGCAGCGCTGCATCCCGCAGGACGGCGACTTCACCGAGTACGCGATCGCGCACTTCAAGAACTACCTGTTCGAGATCGACGGCGCCTCGGCCACGGTGACGCGCCACCTCGCGATCCCGAAGGATCTCCCCGGCGCGCTGACCTCGGACGTGCTCGTCACCGACGACGAGGTCATCTACAACTGCTGCGCGTCGGGCGTGATCGCGCGCGTCGACCTCGCCGGGTTCTCGCACGTGCGCTGGATCGACGAGCGACCGCGGCCGCGCGAGCAGCTCAAGGCGTGGCGCGCCGGCGTCGGCAACCTCGTCGAGATCCTGTCGCGCGTGAACCTGCCGGATGCCACGCACTGGTTCCTCAAGGCGATCCGGATCGCCGGCGGCTCGGCGCTCGACGGTAGCTACGGGCTGGGGCTGTCACCCGATCGGCGGTTCCTGCTGTCGGCGCATCGCGGGCTCAACGAGGTCATCGTCTATCGCTACCCCGACTTCACCGTGCACCGCCGGGTTCCGTTCCCGAGCCTGCGCACGTTCTACAAGCACCTCGGTCGCTACGACGATCCGCGACTCGGGTTCCACCACGCCACGCTGCGAGGCCTTCGATGAGCCGGTTCACACCGCAGGAAGAGGTCAGCTCGTTTCGCCGGATGGCCGCGGGGATGTGGCGATCGCCGAGCGATCCGTCGATCTACGGCAGCATGGATGTCGATGCGACGGCCGCGCTGGCGTTTCTCCGCGCCCACGCCGAGCACACCGGCTGCAAGCTGACGGTCACCCATCTGGTGGCGCGTGCGGTCGCGCTGGCGTTGCGCGACCAGCCGGAGCTCAACGCGAAGATCCGGTTCTGGGGCCGGCTCGAGCAGCGCGCGAGCATCGACGTGTTCGTCACGGTCGCCACCGAAGGCAACAAGGATCTGAGCGGAGCGCGGATCGATCAGGCCGACCGCAAGTCGCTGGTCGAGCTCGCCCGCGAGCTGCGCGAGCGGACGCAGCGGATCCGGCGCGGCGAGGATGCGAGCTACAAGCAGAGCAAGCGCGCGTTCCAGCAGATGCCGTGGTGGCTCGCGCGACCGACCGCGTGGCTGTCGGATCTGCTCGTCAACGAGCTCCACGTCGATCTCGCGAAGCGAGGCCTGCCGACCGATGCGTTCGGTTCGGCGATCGTGACCAGCGTCGGCATGTTCGGCATCGATTCGGCGTTCGCGCCGTTCGTGCCGCTCGCGCGCTGCCCGATGCTGATCCTCGTTCCCGAGGTCCGGCCGCGGCCGTGGGCCGTCGGCGAGGTCGCGTGCGTGCGGCCGGTGCTGCGGCTGTGCGCGACGTTCGATCACCGGATCATCGACGGTGCCGCCGCCGGTCGGTTCGCCGCGCGGCTGACGAAGCTGTTCGAGATGCCGGACCTGCTCGCCTAACGGCGAAGGGTCAGTACCCACTTGCGGAAGATCGGATCGAACGCGTCGAGCTCCATGCCGAGCACCGCGGCGAGTGCGGTCTTGCCGGTGCGATCCTTGGTATCGGCGACGAACTTCTTGTAGAAGTCGCGCAGCTTGCCCTTGTCCTGCAGGTACTGGACGAGGAAGCGCGCGTACGCGTACGAGTCGTAGCTCGCGTCGTAGAAGCCATCGCGCGACGTCTCGAGGAGCTTGGCCACCGGCGGGATCGACTTGTTCTTCACCATCGCGACCAGGCCGGGCAGGCGCCAGTTCGTGGTGCCCCACATGTGCCCTTCGCGCTCGCGCGGCTGCTCGTAGAGCGATGCGAGACCTTCGTTGAACCACGCCGGCACGTTCGGGAAGTTCGCTTCCATGTACGGGTGCACGAGCTCGTGCGACAGCGTGCCGGCACCGGGGCCGATGTTCATGATCAGCGCGTCGTCCTCCGGCGAGTAATAGCCGTACGGGGTCTCGGGCTCGTCGTTGAACCACTTCTTCGCACCCTTGCGATAGGTGCGCTCGTTCTTGAACAGCCAGATCTCGATCAGCTTGTCGGGGCGCTTCGCGAAGAAGTCCTTCTCGATCAGGCCGGTCGTCCATCTGACGAAGTTGACGCGCCGGGTCAGCGCCGCGCCGCCTTCGTCGGTGACGACGACGAACGGCGCTTCGATCACCACGTGGAAGCCTTCACCGGCGAGCTTCTTCTGGAGCTCGGCCTGGCGGGTCTTGAGCTCGGCGGCGCTCGGTTCCGCGGCGGCGACCGAAGGAACAGCGATGATGGATGCGATGAGGAGGATGCGCTTCATCATGTTGGGCGACAGCTTGGATACGAGCACGTCGCGCATCCTTGGGTCGGTGGTCCGCAAAATCATGGCAGTAACAACCACCCAAGCCTGCACGTGGGAAAGGTGTTTCATCTCCGCCCCGCAGTAACCGGCGGAGCTTGCTAACGTAGCTCGTCGTGTCTTCGCCACGCGAGCGCCCCGAGCTGATCTGGTTCGAGGTCATCGCCGTGCTCGCGATCGCGCTGCTGCCGATTCCGGGCGTCGTGCCGCTGGCGCTGCCGCTCGTGCTCGCGGGTTCGATCTCGCGGTCGCTGCGCGGCCGATCGTGGAACGAGGTCATGCAGGGCGGAGGTACGCGCGTGCTGGTCGGCTTCGCGGCCGGCGCGGTCGCGCTCGGCATCGCCCTGGTGCTCGGCAACCAGAGCTTGAACGTCCTGTATGCCGGGGCTGGCGATCAGATCGTCGCGGTGATCGATCTCGCGGGCACCGGGCAGACGTCGGCGCTCGTGATCGCGGTGGTCGCGATCGCGCTGATCGCATTCGCGACCGAGCTCGCGCTGCGCGGCTGGATCGTCGAGCGAGTGCTCGAGCTGTCGCCGGGCTCGCCGGTGTTGCCGGTGATCGTCGGCGCGCTCGCCGAGGCGCTGGTGACGCCGGGCGATCCGCCGGTGAGGATCAGCGCCGCGGTGTTCGGCGCGGGGCTCGGCTGGATCTACGTCGCCGGTGGGCGCAGCGTGGTGGCACCTGCGTGCGCGCGCGCGTTGTTCCAGTGCGGCGCGGTGGCGCTCGAGGCGCTGCGCCTCGTCTAGCGTGCGACGGTGAGGTTCGTGCGCGAGGCGAGCCAGGTGGCGAGCGCCTTGCCCGACGGCGCGGGCGGAGCCGGCTCCAGTGGCCACATCCGCACGCGATCGTCGGCGATCGACAGCAGCTTCTTGCCGTCGTGGGTGAACGCGACGCCGGCGACCGGTACGCGATGACCGACGAGCGTGTGCTTCGGATTGCCGCCGGCGAGTGGCCAGACCCGGATCTTGCCGTCGGCGCCGGCCGCCGCGATCGAGTCAGCCGAGACCGCGAGGTCGTTGACGGCGGACGGGTTGCCCGCGAGATCGAACGTCTTGCCGGCGGCGAGATCGTGGACGTGGATCGCCGGATCGCCCCCCGCGGTGACCAGCTGACCGGTCGCCCACGCGAGATCGCGCACGCCATCCGCATGAGTGGCGAGCGCCCGCCGCTTGCGACCCGCGAGCGTCCACACGATCACGGAGCCGTCGCGGCCGCCCGATGCGAGTTGCGTGTTGTCGGGTGACAGCGCGAGCACCCGGACCTCGGAGCTGTGCGTCTCGAGTGTCGCGAGCACCTTGCCGGTCGGATCGAGCTCGACGATCTTGCCATCGGCGCGGCCGGCGAACAGCGTGCTGCCCCAGGCGAGCGTGGTCAGTGCGTTGGCGTCGCGATACACCGGGCGGCCTTCGCCCTTCAGCACGTTCCACAGCCACAGCGTGCCGTCCTCGCCGGCGGAGGCCAGCGAGTTGCCGTCGGGCGAGAACGCGACCGCGCGGATCTTGCTGCCGTGATGCGCGCCCGCGCGATCGTGGACGCTCTCGAGATCCCAGATCTTGACGTCGCCGTCGTCGCCGCCGGTCGCGAGCCAGAAGCCATCGAACGACGACGCGAGGGCGGTGACCGGCCCGCGATGCGCGCCGAGCGGATCGCCCTTGAACGTCCCGAGGCGCCAGCGGAACAGCTGGCCGTCGGCACCGGCGGTATAGGCGGCACCGACGGGCTGCGCGACGACGAGCTGGGTGACCGCACCGCGCGGGCCGGCAAATTCGAACGCGACGCCGCGTGCGGCCGCGCTGTCGGCGAGCTCGCGGGCGCGTGGGCGGTCGAGACCTTTCTCGGAGAGTCGGGAGAGCCAGGCGATCGCGGTCGAGGGATCGCCGGCGAGCGTGCGCTCGGCCTGCGCGAGCGCGAGGTCGTCGTTGGTGGACTCGACCTTGTCGAGCGTGGTGCGCGCCTCGTCGAGCTGTTCGGCGGCGGAATCGCGCTCGGAGGCGATATCTCGAACCCACACCGTCGACAGCACGACCAGCGCGAGCGCGGCGGTGCCGGCGATCGCGACCGGCGCGCGATTGCGGCGCAGCCAGCGCCGGATCAGCGCGCCGGTGGAGTAGGCGTGGCGGGCGACCAGCTTGCCGGTGGTGTAGCGGCGCAGATCGTCGGCGAGCTCCTTCGCGGAGGCGTAGCGATCGTGCGGATCGAACGCCATCGCGTGCTCGACGATGGTGACCAGCTCGTCGGGCGTCTCGGGTGCGCGCTCGCGCAGCGGCGTCACGCCACCGGCGCGCGCATCGTCGAGGGCGCGCACGCCGGTGATCGGCGGCGTGCCGGCGAGCACCGTGTAGAGGATCGCGCCGATCGCGTAGACGTCGCTGCGCTCGTCGGTGCCATCGCCGCGCGCCTGCTCCGGTGGCATGTACGAGGGCGTGCCCATCACCGCGCCGGCGACGGTCAGATCCGCCGAGCCGAGCGCACCGACGGGGCGTGCGGGCAAGCTGGCCGGCATGCCGCGCTCGGGCTCGATCGAATCGGGATCGCTGCGGCGCAGATCCTTCGCCAGCCCCCAGTCGATCACGACGGTCTCGCCGAACGAGCCGACCAGCACGTTGGCCGGCTTGAGGTCGCGATGGATCACGCCTTCGCTGTGCGCGTACGACAGCGCGTCGGCGATCGCGATCACGTGCGGCAGCAGCGCGAGCCTGGCCTCGGTGTCGTCGGCGGCGGCGACCACCTTGTCGAGCGATTTCCCTCGCACGTACTCCATCGCGTAGAACGGCTCGTCGTTCAGCCGGCCGGCGTCGTAGACGCGAACGATCGATGGATGCTGGAGCCGCGCGGTGATCAGCGCCTCGCGCTCGAACCGCGCCGCCGGGGCACCCTCGACCAGCGTCTTGAGCACGATGTCGCGGCGGAGCTTGCGATCGCGCGCCGCGAAGATCCGGCCCATGCCGCCCTGCGCGAGCTGGAACCCGACGCTGTACAGATCCGGTGGCACCGGCGGCAAGGTCGGCAGGTCATCGCTGGCGCCGCCGAGGCCCGTCATCGCCGTCTGCTCGAAGGCCAGCTGTGGGGTCCGGGCATCCGACGCGAGCGGGCGCTCTCCTTCGCGCGGCTGCGCGATGCTCGGCTCCGACGGGGCCCGGCCAACGCGGGTCCGTCCAGGGGCTCCGCTGTCCTCGCGTTCTGGCACGACGGGGCATCGTACGCGCGCGGGACGGTTTTTTCGAGTTGCCCGGCTGCGGCCGACCTGGTTGTGTAGTCGCGATGCGTGGCCTGCTCGTCGTGTGTGCGCTGCTGACCGCGGGCCGGGTCGAGGCCGCGCCGGAGCTCGACGCGCTGATCAAGACCGCGCCCGGGTGCGATGCGAAGCGCACGAACTGCTTCGGGCTCGCCCTTCACGTCGCCGTCGGTGATGCCGGTCCGATCGCCTCCGCGGAGTGGATCACCGCGCAGCTGACCGGCGCCAACAAGCACTTCGAGTCGCTCGCCACCGAGTTCCGCATCGTGTCGATCGATGCGCTGCCGGCGAGCGCGCTGCGGGTCGAGGATCGCAAGGAGCGCGATTCGTTCGCGCCGCTGGCCAAGGGGCGCGTCATCCACGTGTTCGTGACCGGCCGGCTCGACGATATCGATATCCCGGGCAACGAGATCTACGGCGTCGCGTGGCGCAGCAAGACCAACGTCAAGCTCGTCATCCTGTCGACCCAGGCGTGGGAGCGCACGCTCGCGCACGAGCTCGGCCACGTGTTCGGCCTGCCGCACTCGACGTATCCGATCTCGATCATGAACAAGTCCGATCGCAAGGATCCGCCCCCCGAGCAGCGGACCTTCGACCCCAGGGAGATCGTGGCGATGAAGCCGCGGATCGCCTACTTCGTGAAGTCCGGGGCCCTGACTGCCACCCGTCCCTAGGGGTGCGCCGTAGCCCGGCGCGCTCCGCTGCGTGGCATAGTCGATCCGTGGAAGTGTTCTTCCTCATGATGGGCCTGTGGCTCGTCGTCGCGGTCGCGCTCGGCATGCGCCGGCCGCGCGGCTTCGGCGGTGGCGCGCTGCGCGCCCGGCTCGATGCCGTCTATGGCGAGCCGCACGAGATGGCGCGGGTCTCGCCCGAGGAGTTTCCCGAGGCCGATCTCGAGTTCTACGACCGCGTTCGTCACGACCTCGAGCACAAGGGCTACAAGTTCATCGCCGACATCGAGGATCTGACGATGTCGCGGATCTATCCGCACAACCGCACGTTCGTCCGCGTCTGCGTCGACAGCGGAGGCATGATCCGCGCGAGCGCGTACCACCTGCACCCGCGCGGCGTGGTGATCTCGCTGCTCCAGCTCGTCCAGCTGTTCCCGCGTCACCTTCGGGTGGTCGAGCTGGTCACCGAGATCCAGGGCACCTTCCTGGTCACCGCGAACACCCACGGGATCGATCGGCTCGAGCCGCCGCCCGAGGCCAAGGTCGAGCGGCTGCCGCTCGGCACCCCGCTCGCCGAGGTGCTCGCCACCCACGAGAAGCGGATCACCGCGCTGCTCCGCATGTATCCCGAGCGCGCGCCGGTCTCGTTCGAGTCGTACGAGGACATCGTCGCGTCGATGGGGCGCGCGCACGTCGCGATGGCGCGCCACCGGCAGAAGGTAGGTGGGCTATCGCGCGACGAGCTGGAACGCTTGAAGGGGCGCCCGCTGTCGCAGACCGAGGAGGCGTTCCTGCGCGAGGTCCAGGGCAAGCCGCCGGTGTCGAGCTGAGCCGGTAGTCGCAACTGTCGGCGATTCAGTTTCGAGCTCGGAGCCGGCTGTGCTAACGCCGACTCGTGCACGGGTGGACACGTCGCGACGCACTGAAGGCCACCGCCGGCGCGGCGCTCGCCTCGCTGTTCGCGTGTGGCGATGACGCGTCGCCGATCGGCGGACCGCGCAACCTCATCCTGATCACCGGCGACGACCTCGGCTGGAAGGACCTGTCGGCGAGCGGCAATCCGAACCTGGCGACGCCGAACCTCGACCGGATCGCGAGCGCCGGGGTGTCGTTTCGCAACGCGTTCGATGTCACGTCGTCGTGCTCGTCGAGCCGCGCGACGTTCGCCACCGGCCAGTATCCACAGACCCACGGCGTCGTCGGGCTCGTCCACCGCTTCCCGGAGCTCTCGCTCCCCGAAGGCACGCCGACGCTGGCCTCGCACCTGCGCGCCGCCGGGTTCGTCACCGCGATCGAAGGCAAGTTCCACATCGCGTTCCCGCAGACGGCCGACGCGTACGGCTACCAGGAAGTGATGACGTCGCTGCTCGCGCAGCGGATCGAGGATTCGTCGCAGACGATCGCGTTCATCGAGCGGATGGCGAGCCGCCGGTTCTTCCTCGAGCTGAACTACATGAATCCGCACCGCGACCTCGGCGGCGACTTCGCGCAGCATCCCGATCACCCGATCGATCCCGCCGCGCTCGAGCTGCCGGCCTACGCGCGCCTGCCGGATGTCGAGGGCTGCCGCCTGGAGCTCGCGGCGTACTACAGCCAGGTGCAGCGGATGGACGCGATGATCGGCGAGGTGCTCGACGCGCTCGAAGCCCGCCGCCTCCTCGACGACACGCTGATCGCGTTCGTCAGCGACAACGGCATGCCGTTCCCGGGCAACAAGTGCAACCTGTACGACCGCGGCACCGGGACACCGCTCCTGTTCTCGTGGCCGGCCGGGATCCCGGCGGGCGTGGTGCGAGACGACCTGGTGTCGACCGTCGATGTGATGCCGACGTTGCTCGAGCTCGCCGGCATCACGGTCCCTGCCGAGGTCGAGGGTCAAAGCCTGCTGCCGCTGCTCGTCGACCCGGTCGCGACGCGCGAGGGCGTGGTGTTCTCCGAGATGACGCAGCACCACCTGCCGGCGCCGTTCCCGATGCGCAGCATTCGCACGGCGCGGTTCCGCTACATCCGCAACTACAACGATCGACCCGCCGTGATCGAGGGCGACGATCAGGCGTGGGTCCAGGAAGTGCTGGCGAGCGATCTCGCCGGGTATCGATGGACGGCGCGCCGCGTTCCCGAGGAGCTCTACGATCTCGCGGCCGATCCCACCGAACAGACCAACCTGGTCGCCGATCCGGGCTCGCTCGCCGTGCTCGCCGATCTGCGCCAGGCGCTCGACGCGCACATGGCGGCGACGCGCGACTCGCTGCTCGGCGCACCGTTCGAGCTCGTCGAGCCGTAGCCACGCTACCGACGAGTGTCCGCATCTGGGTCGCGCAACCAAATCGGACCCGATCACACCTGCGATCGTGTCACGCGCGGACGACGATGTCGCTGCGGCCGCCGCCGCGCTGGACGACGCGGATGTGCGCGCCGACGCGCTCGATCAGCGCGGGCACGTGCGAGATCACGCCGATCTGGCGGCCGGTCGACTGCAGCATGTCGAGCACGCCGAGCGCGCTATCGAGCGAGGTCGGATCGAGCGTGCCGAAGCCCTCGTCGATCAGCAGCGTACGCACGCGAACATCCTGTGCCGACATCGACGACAGCCCGAGCGCGAGCGCCAGCGACACCAGGAAGCTCTCGCCGCCCGACAGACTCTGGATGCTGCGCACCTCGGCGCCGAGATCGCGATCGATGATCTGGATCTCGAGATCGTGGCGCGGGATGCGCTCGAGCTGGTACCGCGGCGCCAGCTCCTCGAGGTGCGCGTTGGCCAGCGCGAGCAGCGCATCGAGCGTCAGGCTCTGCGCGAAGCTGCGGAACAGCTTGCCGTCGTGCGAGCCGATCGCGGCGCCGAGGATGCGGTCGACCTCGACGCGCGCCTCGTCGCTGGTGATCGCGGCGAGCGCCTCGCCACGGCGGCGGCGGGCATCGTCGTCGGCGGCGAGCACCGCGCACGCGTGGTTGGCG
>JAEYYY010000860.1 GCA_023430775.1 Pseudomonadota bacterium | reverse complement strand
CGGTTTCCTTACTTCGCCGCCGACTTTTCGCCGAGGATGGTCTTCACCCGCGCGATCTCGCGGCGGAGACGACGAATCTTGTCGGTGTCGTCGAGCTGGTTCGAGTAGTTCGAGAAGCGCGCCTTCCAGAGGTCGCGCGTCATCGTCTTCTCGAGCTCCACGAGCTCGTCGACGGTCTTCTCACGGAGCTCCGAGGGCTTCGTCACAGCTGCTCACTCCTCATCACGAAGCGGGTGGCGACCGGGAGCTTGTGCCCGGCCAGACGGAACGCCTCGCGCGCCACCGACTCCTCGACGCCCTCCATCTCGTAGAGGATGCGACCCGGGAGGATCTGCGCGCGCCAGCCCTCGACCGCGCCCTTGCCGGTGCCCATTCGGGTCTCGAGCGGCTTCTTCGTGAACGGCTGGTCGGGGAAGATGCGGATGTAGAGCTTGCCAGCGCGCTTCGCGTGGCGCTGGATGGCCATACGAGCGGCCTCGATCTGCCGCGAGGTGATGTGGCCGCTCTCGGTGGCCTGGAGGGCGTAGTCGCCGAACGAGACCGTGCTTCCACGGTGCGCGACGCCCTTCAGGTTGCCGGTGTGCGACTTGCGGAACTTGGTGCGCTTGGGCTGCAGCATGGGAGTGCTCTTGCTCTCGCGGGATCAGACCGCGGCGGCCTGGCGGCGGCGGCGCTGCGGGAGCACCTCGCCCTTGAAGATCCAGACCTTCACGCCGATCGTGCCGTAGGTCGTCTTGGCGGTCGCCACGCCGAACTCGATGTCGGCGCGGAGCGTGTGGAGCGGCACGCGGCCCTCGCGGTACTGCTCCGAGCGCGCGATCTCGGCGCCACCGAGGCGGCCGCCGGCGTAGATGCGGATGCCCTTGACCCCGAACTTCATCGCGGTCTGGAGGGCCTTCTTCATCGCGCGGCGGAAGGCGACGCGGCGCTCGAGCTGGGTCGCGATGTTCTCGGCGACGAGCTGCGCGTTCGTCTCGGCCTTGCGGACCTCGCTGATGTCGACGAAGAGCTCGTTGCCGGTGAGCCGCTGGAGCTCGCTCCGGAGCTGCTCGACGCCCGCGCCGCGCTTGCCGATGATGATGCCGGGGCGCGAGGTCGAGATCACGACCTTCGCCTTGTTCGCGGCGCGCTCGATCTCGATCGCGGCGATGCCGGCGTGCGAGTAGTTCTTACGGACGTGCGCGCGGAGCGCGAGGTCCTCGTGGAGCCACTTCGCGTAGTTCTTGTCCTCGTACCACTTCGAATTCCAGGTCTTGATGACCCCGAGGCGGAACCCGTACGGATGCGTCTTCTGTCCCACTGTGGACCTCAGCTCTCGTCCGAGACGACCAGCGTGATGTGGCTCATGCCCTTGGTGATCCGCGTCGCGCGACCCTGCGCACGCGGCCGCCACCGGCGCATGAAGCGGTCGGGCGCCTTGTCCGCGAAGACCGTCTTCACGACCAGGTTGTCGAGGTCGACGTTCTGGTCCTTCTGACGCGCGTTCGAGATGGCGCTGTCGAGGAGCTTCGCCACGATCGGCGCCGCCGCCTTCTTGGTGAAGCGCAGCATCTCGAGCGCCTCGGCGGCGTTGCGACCACGGATGAGGTTCGCGATCACGCGCGCCTTCCGGACGGCGATCCGCTGGTTCCGAGCCTTCGCGATGGCTTCCATGTCTCTCTTCTGCCTACGGAATTCGGGGCTCGGGAAAAAGGGCGCCGGATCTAACACAGCGACCCACGTCCGTCGAGCCGTTCTTGATCACTTCTTGACGGGCGCCTTCGCCTTGCGGTCCGCCGCGTGCCCACCGAAGGTGCGCGTGGGCGCGAACTCGCCGAGCTTGTGCCCGACCATGTTCTCGGTGACGAACACCGTGATGAACTTCCGCCCGTTGTGGACGTTGAAGCTCAGACCGACGAAGTCGGGGGTGATCGTCGAGCGACGCGACCACGTCTTGATGACGCGGCGGTCGTTGTTGCGCGCCGACGTCTCGACCTTGGCGGCGAGGTGCGAGTCGACGAAGGGGCCCTTCTTGAGCGAGCGTGCCATTTCTACTTGTCCCTACGCTTGACGATGAACTTGTCGCTCGTCTTGTTGGTGCGGGTCTTCAGGCCCTTGGCGAGCTGACCCCACGGCGAGCAGGGGTGACGGCCGCCGGACGTACGGCCCTCGCCGCCGCCCATCGGGTGGTCGACCGGGTTCATCGCGACGCCGCGGTTGTGGGGACGACGGCCGAGCCAGCGCGTGCGGCCCGCCTTGCCGTGCGAGACGCGCGCGTGCTGCAGGTTCGAGACCTGACCCACGGTCGCGCGGCAGTTGAGGTGGACCAGGCGCACCTCGCCGCTGGGGAGACGGACCTGCGCGTAGGCGCCGTCCTTCGCCATCAGCTGCGCCGCGGCGCCGGCCGAGCGGACCAGCTGGCCGCCCTTGCCGATCTTGAGCTCGATGTTGTGGACCATCGTGCCCACCGGGATGAAGCGCAGTCGGAGCGCGTTGCCCGGCGTGATGTCGGCGTTCTTGCTCGAGACGACGGTGTCGCCCTGCTTGAGGCCGTCGGGCGCCAGGATGTACGCCTTCTCGCCGTCCACGTAGTGCAGGAGCGCCACGCGGGCCGAGCGGTTCGGGTCGTACTGGATCGAGTGCACCTTCGCGGGCACGCCGATCTTGTTGCGCTTGAAGTCGATCACGCGGTAGCGGCGCTTGTGGCCGCCGCCCCGGAACCGCGAGGTGATGCGGCCGTGGTGGTTACGGCCCGCCGTGCGGTGGTGCGACTCCGTCAGGCTACGCTCGACCGGCGCGCCCTTCGTGATGATCGAGAAGTCCGGCACCTCGAAGTGGCGCCGTCCCGCGGACGTCGGCTTGAACTTGCGGATCGCCATGATCAGCTTCCTTCACCGAGGTCGATCGACTCGCCCTCGCGGACCTGGACGATCGCCTTCTTCCAGTTCTGGGTCTTCGCGTGGCCGCGCCCCATCCGGCGCATGCGGCCGCGGACGACCATCGTCTTCACGTCGACGACCGCGACGTTGAAGAGGGTCTCGACCGCGTTCTTGATCTCGATCTTGTTCGCGTCGCGCGCGACCTCGAAGAGGTACTTGTTCTCCTGCTCGCGCAGGTTGTTGCCCTTTTCCGTGAGGATCAGAGGGCGCTTGATGACGTGCTCGGGAAGCATCGCAGTCCGTCCTCTCAGGCGCTCTTGCAGCGAGCCTCGAGCGCCTGCGCGGCGCTCTTGGTCAGCACGATGTGCTCGTGGCGGAGCAGGTCGTACACGTTGACGCCCTCGGGGGGCAGGTACTGGTGCGCGTCGAGGTTGCGCGCCGAGAGCTGCAGGTTGTCGTTGCCCTTGGCGTCGACGATCAGCGAGCTCTTGCCGACCTTCAGCGTGCTGAGGACGCCGGCGAGCGCCTTGGTCTTGATCTCGGCGAGCTCGAAGGTGTCGACCACCGTGAGGCGGCCTTCCTTGAGCTTCATCGAGAGCGCGCTCGCGAGCGCGCCGATGCGCTGCTTGCGGTTGGGACGGTACGAGTAGTCGCGCGGCACGGGGCCGTGCGACTGACCACCACCGACGAAGCTCGGCGCGTTGCGATCGCCGTGACGGCCGGAGCCGGTGCCCTTCTGGCGGTAGATCTTCTTGGTGCTGCCCGAGACTTCCGCACGGTTCTTCGTCTTGTGCGTGCCCGCGCGCTTGCTCGCGAGCTGCGCCTTGACGACCTCGTACAGCAGCGCTTCGTTGACGTCGCGGCCGAACACTTCGTCCGACAGCTCGAGCTCTCCCACGCTCTCACGGCGCAGGTTGTAGACCGGAATCTTTGCCATCGTTGTTCCCCGGAGAGACGCAGCGTCCCCTGGACTCAGCTCTTGATCTCGACCTCGACACCCGCCGAGAGATCGAGCTTCATGAGGGCCTCGAGCGTCTGCTGGTTCGGCTCGAGGATGTCGAGAAGGCGCTTGTGGGTGCGGATCTCGAACTGCTCGCGCGACTTCTTGTCGACGTGCGGTCCACGGAGAACCGTGAACTTCGAGATGCGGGTGGGGAGCGGGATCGGGCCCGCGACGCGCGCGCCGGTCCGCTTGGCAGTGTCGACGATCTCCGACGCGCTCTGGTCGAGCAGGCGGTGGTCGTAGGCCTTGAGGCGAATCCGGATCTTCGTGGCAGCAGCCATGATTCTATCCTTCCGAGTCCAGCGTTCGAGTCAGAGTCCGAGTCTGATCTCGATCACTCGATGATCTTCGTGATGACGCCGGCGCCGACGGTGCGGCCGCCCTCGCGGATCGCGAAGCGCTGCTGCTCCTCGAGCGCGACCGACGTGATGAGCTCGACGGTCATCGAGACGTTGTCGCCCGGCATGACCATCTTCACGTCCTCGGCGAGGTGGATCG
>JAEYYY010000818.1 GCA_023430775.1 Pseudomonadota bacterium | reverse complement strand
CGGTGCCGGTCGCCTAGCTACAGGGCAACGCGCAGAACGCATGCCGATCAGCCACCGCTCCGGCGTGCGCGAGACCTGGCGACGCCCGAGAGCGCCTGGCTATCCCGGCAGCGGATGCCGCGTTCGGCCCTATACTGTGGCGCTCCATGCTGACGACGGTGCTCGCCGGGCAGCTCACGATCCGCGGCATCTCCGTCGGTGGCGTGTACACGTCGCTCAGCGTCCCCGAGCTCGGCCTGCTGTTCGATTGCGGTGCCCCGGCGCGCTCGGTCGGCGCGGTCGACACCATCGTGCTGTCGCACGGCCACGCCGATCACGTGGGCGCCCTGCCCGCGCTGCTCGGCATCCGCGGCCTCACCGGCAAGACCAAGCCGCCGCGCGTGATCATGCCGGTGGAGATCGTCGGCGACCTGATGGCGGCGCTCGCCGCGCTGTCGAAGCTGCAGCGGTTCCCGCTCGAGATCGACCCGATCGGCCTCGCGCCCGGCGAGTCGTACGCGCTGCGGCCCGATCTTCATCTCCGCGCCGTCCGCACGTTCCATCCGGTGCCGTCGCTCGGCTACGTGGTGGTCCGCAAGGTGGCGAAGCTCCGCTCCGATCTCCTCGGGCTGACCGGTCCCGAGATCGCCGCGCGGCGGCGCGCCGGCGAGGATGTCAACGAGTACGAGGATCGCCTCGAGCTCGCCTACGCCACCGATACGCTGGTCAGCGTGCTCGATCACTCACCGGAGCTGCTGCGCGCCCGCGTGCTGGTCATCGAGTGCACGTTCCTCGACGAGCGCAAGAGCCTCGAGGCCGCGCGCGCCGGTTGCCACATCCACCTCGACGAGCTCATCGAACGCGCCGACTCGTTCGCCAACGACCACGTCGTGATGATGCACTTCTCGCAGATCTATCGCCCCGACGAGATCCCCGCGCTGCTCGATCGCCGGGTCCCCGAGAAGCTGCGCAAGAAGATCATCCCCTTCATCCCCGACACCCCGCACTGGCCCGGATGAGCTGGTTCCGCAAGAAGCCTCGCGACAAGCAGCCGCCCGCCACGCCGGACGCGGACACCCGCGAGCTCACGGTCGAGGAGATCGAGGCCGAGCTGGCGATGCAGCTGACCGACGAGCTCGACCTCCATCACTTCCAGCCCAAGGAGTGCGCGGACGTGGTCACCGAGTACCTGACCGCGGCGCAGCAGCAGGGCTTCGAGCGCGTGCGCATCATCCACGGCAAGGGCATCGGCAACCTGCGCCGCACCGTCGAGAGCGTGCTCGCGAAGCATCCGGCCGTGAGGAGCTACCAGCTCGCCGGCTCGACCGGTGGCTGGGGCGCCACCGCCGTCGAGCTTCATCCCGCTACTTGATCGTGGCGACCAGCAGCACGACGAGCTCGCCGATCGCCGCGGCGGTGGCGACCACCGGCGCCGACAGCCCACCGCTATCGCGCCGCTGCGCTTCGAGGCCGAGCGTGAACGCCGCGATCGCCGTCAGCGCGAGCGCGACGATGCCGGCCTTGCCGAGCGCGAAGATCGCGAGTGCCGCGACCGCCGCGCTGATCGCCGCGGTCAGCCACGCCGGTGCCGGGATCGCGACCAGCGAGCGCTCGTGCGCGGGCTCGGCGATCGGATCACCGATCGCCTGCAGGAACACCGCGGCCCACCGCCCGACCACGGCGGTGGCGAGGAACACCAGCAACCAGTCCTTCGGCGGCACCACCGCGATCGCGAGCGCGCGGATCACGGTGCTGATCACCAGCACGAAGATCGACGACACCCGCTGCCGATCCTCGCTCGCCATCCAGTGATCGACGCGCGCCGCGAGCCCGCGCTCGACGATCAGCGCCGAGGCGCCCGACAGCGCGGCGAGCCCGAACACCGCCGCGATCGTGGACGGCAAGCCAGCCGCGTGCACCAGCGCCGCGACCACCCAGGCGACGAGCCCGACCGGCAGGCCGAGCGCGACGACCCAGCCCGCCGACCGTCGATCGTCGCTGACCTTGGTCGGCCACCGCCACGACGTCGAGCTGACGAGCGCGACGGCGCCGCCATAGAGCGGGCCGAGCCGGCGCTGCCAGTCTTCACGCGTGCTCACGGAGCTAACTATATCCCCGCCTCGGCGATGGGGACTGTCTCCACTTGGTGCACTTTCGCCGCGAACCGGCTGAAATCACGTGGCCTCACGGGGACGGTGTTCACTTCCGCGACCCTCGCGCTGCGAGCGAGCGAAGCAGGTGTCGCGACACCGCGCGCTCAGGTCTTTGGCGGCAACGGTTCGCAGAGGTCGTTCGGGATGCAGGTATCGGTGAAGCAGCCGTTCGCGACGCCGGGCGTGGTGCCGAGCGGACAGTTCGGCGGAGCC
Source organism: Pseudomonadota bacterium (assembly GCA_023430775.1). Lineage (GTDB taxonomy): Bacteria > Myxococcota_A > Polyangia > Haliangiales > Haliangiaceae > JABFXX01. The sequence goes on along the minus strand of JAEYYY010000818.1, from coordinate 14,615 downwards.
CGATCGCAGGCCGCCTGCTCGAAGCACTTGCCCGCGCCGCGCCCCTCGGGTCCGCAGAACCGGAACGGCGTCGAGCAAGTCGGGTCGCCCGCGCTGAGGTCGCAACCGCCGGCCTCGTGATACGCCGAGCACGCCGGGTTGCGCGAGCAGCTATCCGCGTCGGTCACCGTGGTGCAGTCGACGCTCCGATCGATGAACTGGTCGGTCGCAACGCAGCCGAGGAAGTCGGTCAGGCAGATGCCCTCGACGGCGCACCGCGCGTCCTTGATCACGCGGCAGCTGTCGTCGGCCGCGCAGCTGGTCTCGTCGAGCTGCTCGCAGCCGGAGAAGCAGAAGCCCCAGCTCGGGAGCGGGGCCAGGTCCGTGGTCTCGGGACACGGGCCGCACTCGGGGTTGCAGCCACCGCCGCCGAAGGACTCGCAGGTGAGCGCCTGCGGATTGCGCTGCGGAGCCACCGCGTCGCGCGGGTCCGGCGGCGGCGCCGGCTCGTCGTCGCCTCCACCCGCCGGGAACACGCAGTCATCATCGTCGCCACCCTTGCCGTGCTCCTCGAAGACGAGGAAGCAACCCGGGAGGGTCAGAGCGAGGAGGAGCAACACGCATAGGCGACGCATGGTGCTCGATCACCGAGCAAGAGCTGCGCCCGACCGATCGGCGGAGGAACTCCCCAAAATAACTACCTCGAGGCTCAGATTTTCGAGGCGGCCAGGACGCGACCTCAAGACAGGACCTTGAGGCTGCGCGACCGCTTGGCGCTCGGCGCCGCCGGCTTGATCCGCGCGTTGGCGACGGCGGTCGAAGGATCGACGAGGTCGCGGCGATCGCGCTCGAACGCCTCGACCTCCGGCCGGCCCACCATGCGCGGTGCGATCGCATCGAACAGCGATGCCGCCTCGTCGACGAAGCCCGCCTTCACCGCGAGCCGCGCCACCAGGTACGCCGCATCGGCAAAGCCCGGTTGCAACGCGAGCGCGGCCAGCGCGCCCTCGAGGCAGCGCGCCGTGATCTCGCGATGCTCGCCGACCGCCGCCTTGACCTCGGCCGCCGACAGCTGCGCATCGCCACCGCCGGTGAGCCACGCTGCGCCGCCACGCCCTCGGCCGAGCGTGACCACCGCGATATCGGCCGCGGTGATCAGCGGCGGCACCGCCTCGACCGCCCCGACGCCGTGCTCGAACTTCAGGTGCTCGGCGCGCGCCTCGACGTACTTCGCCAGCGCGCGCGCACCATCGCCCTCGAGCTTCGCGGTCTGCTGCAACTGATCGAGCGCACCGATCGGCTGCCCGCTCGCACACAGCGCCCACGCGAGCCAGATCCGCGAGGTGCCATCACCGGAGACCAGCGCGAGCTCCGCCAGCTCGAGCGCGCGGCGCGGCTCGCGCGCGATCAGCGCCGCCTCGATCGCCGCCGCCGACTCCGGTGCATCGCTCGCCGACGCGGGCTGCCACGGGCTCGCCTTCTTGAAGCTCTTGATGGCCTCGCGGATGCGCGCCGCCAGATCGTGCGCGACCATCACGCCGACCGGCCGCTTCGACTTGTGCCGCAGATAGCCGATCACCACCGCGGTGAGGACCGCGATGGCGAGGGCGATGACGAACCAGAACACGAAGTGTTCTAGCGCATCGCAGAGCGCTGCGGCATCAGCTCGAGCGCTTGCTCGAACACCGGCAGCGCCGGGAACTGCGGCTGCGCCATCTTGACGTCGGGCTTCTCGGGCGGGCACACCACCTTGCGGAGGTTCGGTCCGAGATATGCGCCTTCCTTGCACGCCTGCCGCTTCGGCTTGGCCGAGCCACCAAACGGCTGGCAACCGCCGCCGTCGAAGTAGCCGAGCTCGCCGATGCCGCTCGGGTTCGTCGAGTTGTCGGGCCTGACCTCGCAGACCTGGACATCGCGCATCGCCTTCATGACGGGGAACGAGATCGAGCCCGAGCCCGGCATGAACGAGTCGCGATAGCGGCGGCCGCTGAGGAAGCCGATCTGCTCGTACTCGACGGGGCGGATCATCCGCTTGCCCGAGCCGAGGATCGCGCTCTGCATGCGGAAGAACGGCGCACCGCTCGGATCCGCAGCGTCGAAGATGCCGGTGTTCGGATCGAAGCTCGGGTCGCGACCCGACCGGGTGGCGTCGTACATCTCGACCTCGAGCAGACAGTCGGCCGCGCCCGGATCCGGGAAGCAGCGCTCGAGCTTGCTCTCGGTGTTGTCGAGCTTGATACCGACCAGATCGCCGGTGCTCTCGAGCGCCAGGATCCAGCGCTGGCCCGGCATCTGCGAGATCACGACGTCCTGGGCGAGCACGTTCTGGCCGCCCGGCACGATCGACACGCCCGCGGACGGGTTGGCGATCGTGCGCGCATCGACCTCGACCACGTTGGTGCCGGTGGCGACGAACGCGTGGCCTTCACCGACCGCGACGCTGACCGCGGGCGACGTGCCGGCAACGAAGTTCGGCGCACCGTTCGGGCGCTTGGGCGCCGCGGGATCGGTGAGCTCGAGGATCGTGAGGCCCGAATTCGTCGCGACGTACATCGCGAAGCCGGCGATCTGGATCTCGTTGACCTGGGCGCCGACATTGACGCTACCGAGCGGCGTGATCGACGAGGCGTCGTTGACGTTGATCTCGAACACCTTGACGTCGCCCTCGAGGGTGCCGACGAACATCAGGTCGCCGTCGATCTCGATCTCGCTCGGGGTGCCGCCGCCGATGCTGGTGCAGCCCTCGTTGGTCGCGCTGAACGCGCCGCCGAGCAGCGCCGCATCCTGCATCTTGATCGCGCACACCCCACCGTTGGCGGTCGCGGCGTAGACGAAGCCATCGCTGACATCGTTCGGCAGCCGGGCGAGCGCGCGGATGTTGCCCTGACCGAGGTTGAGGGTCTGGACCAGGTTGTTGTTGCCGCCGACCGCCGGGCGCACCGCACTCGGGTGAGCGCGGGCGCTGACGTCGGTGATCACGATCTGGCCGTTATCGAGGCCGATGATCGCGAAGTCGCGGAGCGACGGTGCCTGGACGCCACCGAGCGGCGGCTCCGCGTTGAAGTTGCGGATCAGCACGACGTCGTTCGCCGTCGCGGCGATGCCGGTGGGCTCGACGTTCGCGGCGACTCGATCGGCCGGGTTGATGATCAGGCCCGGGAAGCGATTGCTCTGACCGGGCACCAGGTGGTTGATCAGCTCGCGCTCCTGCTTGTGCTCGAACAGCTCGAGGCCGTTGAGGCCGGCGGCGTAGACGTAGTCACCGAGCACGGGGATCGAGCCGGTGCCGACGCCGAAGCTGTAGGCCATCAGGTGCTCGTTGCGCGTCCGACCATTGTTGTCGACGAGCGAGTGACACATCTCGCAACCGCGCGCCTCGTCGGGGCGAACCGTGTGCGCCATGGTCTGGTTCATCGCGACGCCGGACAGCGCCGCGTTCATCCGACCCGAGTTCGCCTCCTTCGTGTTGAACGTGGTGAACGACAGGTTGTCGCGCAGCGAGTCGCCGTTCTGATCGGTGACCGAGGCGGTGACCTGCATCGACGACCGGAACAGACCGAGGCGACCCTGCTCGGTGGAACCCGAGACGCCCATCGAGAACGTCGAGCGCAGCAGGCCGAGCAGCTGGAAGTTGATGTGGCCGCGGTTGTGGCGGTTGCGCAGCCAGATCTCGTTCTCGCCGGCGCTCGCGGTGACCGAGCCGGTCTGCGCGTCGACCAGCTTGCGCTGCTTGTCGCCGATGTCGATGTCGATGTGGCAGTTGAGGCAGTTGGTGAGGAAGCCGTTGTGGCAGGTCGCGCACTCGACCTTCGCCCGCGTCAGCTGGCTCTGGCCCTGCTCGCCCTCGAACTCGGAGCCCTGACCGGGCTCGGCCACGTGGTACTCGGGGTCGTGGGCCTCGCGGGCATACGGGCTCGCGTTCGAGGCATCGATCGTCTGCGGCACCACCCACTCGAGGCCGGTGTTGACGCGCGACCGCTGGATGACCTGACCGTTCCGCTCCTCGAAGAACGGCTCGAGGTTCTCGTTGACCGGGATCCGCATGTCGTTGCCGCCGTTGGGGCCCGACGTCAGGAAGTTCGTGCGCTGGTTGGCGCCGTGGCAGTCCTCGCACTCGATCTCGATGGCATCCCAGTTCGTCGAGTAGACGTTCCCGTCGCCGTGCACGTCCTGCATGAAGTGGCAGTCGATGCAGTGCATGCCGCGCTCGAAGTGGACGTCCATCTGGCGCGTCGAGCCGTTGCGACCACCGTAGACGTAGCGAACCTGGCGACCGTCGATCGCCTTCTCGCGCGGCAGGCGGTCGATCAGGTCGAGCTTGCCGTTGCCATTCTGATCCTCGTTGATCGTCTTGGTGAACAGGATGTTGCCGTCGGCGTCGCGGCGCTCGAGCACGAGCGCGGTATCGAGCTCGCCGTTGTTGTTGCAGTCCTCGGTGAACTGGTTCTGGGCGCAGCCACCGGCGCCAGCGATCATGCCGCACGTCGGGAAGGTCTGACCCGGCAAGCAGCCCTCGTTCGCCAGCGCGGCATCGCGCTCCCTGGCCTTCTGTGCCACCAGCGCACCCTCGGGCCGGATGATCCTCGGGTTCGCCGGATCGGTGAGGTCTTCACGCACCCACGAGTCGAGGATGCGGACCTGGGTGCCGTTCGGCGTGGTGAACTCGATCGGCGCGCGGCGCGCGAGCACATCGCGCTGCTCTTCCTCGGCCGCGCCCTGGTACGCGTAGTTGATGCGCGTCACGAAGCCGTGGCAGAGGCCGCAGGTGTCGGTGTCGATCTTGGTCGTGGTGAGGTGGTTGTCCGAGTAGGTCTTCTGCTGCTCGCCGTCCTTGACGCCGTCGCCGTTGAAGTCGATGGCGCCCTTGGCGACGCCACCGGCGCGCAGCACCTCGTCGGCGCCGACCGGGCGACCGATCAGACGCTGGCGGATCAGCGAGCCATCGCGCGCCACTGAATCGTCGCGCGGACCCTCGTCGTTCGCGGGATCGAACTCGCGGTGCTTGGTGGTGGGATCGTCGACGAGGATGAACTCGCCGTCGGGCTTGCCTTCGCAACCCGGGATGTTGAGGCCCGCGAAGCAGCGGATCTTCTGCGGGCGGCGATTGCCTTCGTAGTTGTACGGCACGTGGCAGGCCGAGCAGCCCGACGAGTGACCGCGACCGTACGGGTTACCGGTGCGGACCTCCGCGATGTCGGGGAGGATCGAGCTGCCGAACGTGAAGTTGAAGTTCGTCGTCGACGCCGGGTAGTTGAGCGGGTAGTACGCGCGGAACGTCCGCAGGATGTTGTCGACGGGATCGGGCACCACACCCTCGAGACCCGGCAGGTCGCGATCGAGGAGCGGCGCGAGCTCGGCGTGCGGATCGCCCTTGACCTGCTGACCGCCCCAGCCTTCCCACCGCGAATCACCGGCGCCCTGAGTGTCGATCGTGCTCGACGGATCGACGATGTCGCCCTTGATCGTGCCCTGCGCGATCTCGAGCGCCGGCAGGCCGCCCTGGCCGCACGGGTCGCTGGCCGCCGGGCCGCAGTTGTTGCCGAGGTTCGCGCGGACCTGGTTGTCGACCATGGTGGCGCGCGCCTGCAGGCACGCGCGATCGAAGAACGGCTGGCTGCGCGGATCGTCGAGATCCGGCGGCGGCTTGATGCAGTCGGGGTTGCCGTCGTAGTCGAGCGCGTAGCTGAACGCACCGAAGCGCGGGTCTTCCGCCGGCCCGTTGCGATCGCGCTGGGCAACGAAGCTCGGATCCCACGACTCGTTGCCGTAGTACGCACCGTTGGTGACGGCCGCCTGGTTGACCATGATGCTGCGGCGGACGATGTCGATCGTCTCCTGGTGGCACGCACCATTGCCGCCACCGTCGAACGCCGCGCGGTTCGCGCTGCCGCAACCGATCGTCGCGACGCGCAGGTCACCGGGGTTCAAGAACCGCGTGTAGTTGAGATCGCGGTTGAGCTCCATGTCCATGAACTCGCCGGGGCCGTCGCCGTGCATCTGCGGCTCGAACACCTCGCCGAGGTTGGTCAGCGTGCCGCCGGCGACGAACTCGTCGGGATCGATCGTCTCGTCGATGAACCCGTCCATGTCGTCGTCGATGCCGTTCGCGTAGAAGAAGCGCGCGAGCTGGGGCTCCTGTGACGGCTGGTTGACGACGTTCTCGAACGGCTTGTTCTGCACCGATCCGGGGATCACGTGCGCGAGCTTCATCAGATCGGGATCGCGGAAGCCGCCGCCACCCGCATCGAGGTTCTTGTTGGCGAACGCATTCGCCGGCACCGGCACCTGATCGTTGCCGCCGTGGCAATCGATGCAGCGCAGCTTGTAGTTCGAGTGAACGTGGCCGGCGGTGAGACCGACGTGACAGTTCACGCAGGTGCCGTCGAACGCGAAGTCTGTCGGCTCGAGGATCTTCTCCTCGGCTGTACAGCCAGCGAGAGCAGCCGCGAGAACAAAGATAGATGAAGTAATGCGCTTCATTGGCTCGACACCTCTTGTGTTCGCTCTCCCCGTCAGAGCTCGGGGTGACATTTCTCGCAGGCTTTCGCGGGGCCGTTCTCGGTTTGACCCGCGTGGCAGCCCCTCGCCGAACAGGCCTGATGGTGTTTCTCCATCGGGTCGGTCGGGTTGGCGTGGATGATGGACTTGGTGTGAAGGTCGGCGAGGCTCGCGTAGGAGCGGCCATTCCATCGCGACTTGTCGGTCACGAGGTAGTGACACTGCACGCACTGGACGCCCGAGCCATCCTTGCGTTCACGGTGCTGCTGCGTCTCGTGCTTGAAGCACGGCACGCCCTTGCCCGGCTTGAGATCCTTCTGGACGTATCGCGTGTAGCCCTCGCTGCCGCACGACCGCACGCGCGAGCCCGGCCGCGTCTCGACATCGTTCGGCCCCATCCTGACGCCGAGCGAGAGCAGCCAGCTGCGGCGCGAACCTTCCTTGTGGCAGTTACCGCAATCGGAGAGCGGGAACGCCTGGCCCTCCGCCGAGTGACACGACAGGCACTGGGCGTGACCGGGCGTGCCGGTGGCGAACGCCCACGTCGGCTTGTCGCCGGAGTCGTCGACGACGTGACAGTCGCGACACCCGATCTGCTTGCCGTCCTGCTTCTTCAGCTGCGTGTGCTTGTAGTGATCCATCCCGGAGTCGCCATCGCTCTTGCCCATCTCGATGTGATGGTCGCGCTGGTTGTGCCAGGTGGCGTCGATCGAGACGGTCGGCTTCTTCCAGGCCCACGGCGTCTGCGGATGACAGCCCGCGCAGAATGACTTGGTGCGCGCCGGCGTCTTCTTCGCCTGCGCGTCGTTGAGCGGTGCGCCGAGGAACTCCTTGGCGTGACATCCCGACTGCAGACAGGGCGCGTGCCCCTGCTGCGCGGGAGCGAGGATCTTCCCCTTGTCGGTGACGGCGTGGCAGTCCTTGCACTTCGCCGGATCCTGGGTGTCGACCTTCTTCCCGTTCGTGCGCTCGGCGTGACACTTGTGGTTGAAGTGCACGGGGCCGCCCGCGGGATCCCATTTCCCGCACGCGTCCGATGTATCGGCGTCGACGCCGAACATCCCGTACAGGCTGACCGCCAGTACAGCTGCCCCCAGCACCAAAAGACGTTTCACCGTTGATTGCTCACAGGGAAGAACGAAGGCGCCGGGTCTAACATCGCCGTCGGCCCGGGACCACTAGTTAAGCCGTTGAGGGCGCTCGGAGTCGATGGGGGATTTCCCCTGGTGTGACACTTCGCGCAGTCGAAGCCGGTGGTCTTGAACGAGACCTTTCCGTTGTGGCAGCCCGCGCAGGTCTCCATCTTCGGCTTCGCCATGTTCGCGAGGCTCGTCGACTTGACGACGTCGGCGTGACACTCCTTGCACTCGGTCGTCTTGCGGGATCGCGAGTCGTTCGCGTGCCGCTTGTGCTCGAACGTGGCCGCCACCGACCACTCGCTCGGAGCCTTGCGAGCGAGCGCATCGCGCGTGTGGCACTTGCCACACTCGCTCATCGGGTGCGCCGGCGCGCCCTTGCCGTGGCACTCGGCACACGCCTGGTGATCCTTCGGGGCCTTGCCGCCGCCGAGCTTGTCGCCGTGGCAATCGGTGCACGCCGCGTTGCTGGTGCCCTTCTTCTGCAGGTGCGAGGCGTGGCTGATGTTCTCGAAGAACTCCGGCTTGGGTGACGGATCCTGCATGCGGGCCTGCAGCTTCTTCCACGGCACCGCCGACTCCTCGTGGCAGACGAAGCAGATCTTCGTCGTCCGGCTCATGAACTCGGTCTGGTGACAGCTCGCGTTGCTGCACGGCGTGTGGTCCTTGCCCACGGTCGGCGCCATCACCGTGCCGTCGGGCTGCACCGAGTGGCAGTCCGCGCAGTTGTTGACGTTGACGTTCCGCTTCGAGTGCGCCTCGTGCGAGAAGAACACGTCCTTCTTCACCGGCATCGTCAGCCCACCGGGGCTGTTGTGGCAGCTGGTGCACTTGGTGCCGACGGCGGAGAACGCCTTGCCTGCCCCGCGGCTGCCGTCGTGACAGCTCTTGAGGCACGACTGCATCGCCGGGCGCGGCACGCTCGTGGGATCGCTGCCGCTCATGTTGGTGTGGCAGGTGGTGCACGAGCTCTGGCGGCTCTCCGCGTGGTGCCGCTGGTGATCGAACTTGCCGAGGCGGAACGGATCGCCCGAGGCCGGCGGCTTGGGCCGCGCCGTCGCGTGGCAGCCCTCGCAATCGTCCTTGAACAGCTTCGTCGCGATCGTCGACGGTCCGCCCTTCGGGCCGTGGCACGTCCAGCAGCGCTGGTGCGCGTTGAACGCCACCGCGCTCGGCGGCGCGTTCTTGCGGTGGCAGTTCGCGCAGTCCTTCTCGATCGCGACCTTGAAGCCGATGTGCTGGCCGTGGTTGAAGCTCGCCTGATAGATCGACGGCTTCGACAGCGCCGACGGCGTGTTCTCGTGGCACGGATCGGAAGCGTCGAAGGTGTGGCAGCTGACGCACTTCGCCTTGGTCTGCGGGAAGCACTTCGTCGCCTTGTCCTCCTGCTGGTGGCACTTGATGCAGCGCGTGCCGTGCTCGAGGCCGGCGCGGAGGTTCTGCGTGCCGTCGGGCTTGTACTGGTGGCAGTCGGTACACGCCGCCTTGCCGCGCGCACCGCCGACCTTCGCCGCGGCCGCCTCGTGGCCCTTGTGATCGAACTTCCAGCCGGCGAGCACGCGCTCGGGCGCCTTCTTCACCGGCTTGATCGGCTTGGCGATGACGGTCGCCGCACCACCGATCACGGCGACGATCAGCGTGGCCAGGATCCAGATCGTCTTCTTGTTGGTCACCATCGTGCCTCCAGCGCCGCGCGGAGCGAGGTCATCGTGCCGAGATCACGCGAGAGCGTGGGTGATGCTTGGGCGAGCTCGCCCGCGACGTTGAGGTGGAAGTCGCGATTGAACCACCACTGCACGTCGACGCGACCGCCACCGCGAGCGTCGTTGGTGACCTCGCGGTAGGGCGTCTTGAAGTCGAACACGCGGAAGAACACACCGGCACCGAACCGCCAGTGCTTGCCGTTGTTGGCCTTGGTGGTCAGCACGGCCTCGCCCGCCAGCTGGTGCATGCGATCGAGACCGCTCGACGCGGTGTTGTCGAATGCCTGGCAGTTGTCGGGGATGCCGTCGAGATCCGCATCGGTGAGATCGAGGCAGGTGCCGTCGATCCGCATGTCGCCGTCGCCTTTGCCCTCGTCGGTGAACTGCCGCAGCGTGTAGAGCGCGGTCATGTAGACGCCCGCGCCGCGCACCCCGACCGGCGTTCCAGCGAGGCCGGCGCCGAGCTCGAAGTAGCTCTTGTTATCGACGGTGACCGGGTCACTCGCGAGCTCCGCGCGCGCGAGGCCGAAGATCTCGGTCTTGCGGTTCGGCGTCTGCCAGTCGACCTGGACACCGAACATCGTGGTGTCGCTCGGCGTGTTCATGATGCCGATCTGGTTCGCCAGATCGAGGACGTCGGCGGACGTCGAGGCCGCGAGGTCGTACGCGACGTCGTCCTTGAAGCGTTGCTCGACGTCGCCGATCACCATGATCTTGCCGGCGTCGTAGCGCAGCCTCGCGCCGACGCGGCCGAGCGCGAACTTGCTGGCCGGAACCTCGCCGGGCTCGGTGCCCGCGACGTCCGGCAAGCCGGTCAGGCGCGCGCGCGCTTCGACCTTCGCCTGGCGGTTGATCTTGTACGACCCGCGAAGCCCGATCAGGTGGCGGGTCTCGCCGTCGAGCACGTCGTCGCCGTCGAAGTCGTTGCTGCTGATCGCGAGGCCCATGTAGTCGAGGTTGATCCGCAGCGCCTTCGCGTCGTATCCGGCGGTGGCGCCGAACAGGATCCCGGGCTCGGTGTCGACGTAGAGCGCGACGCGCTGACCGGCGAACGCGCTGACGTTCCAGTCCTTCTGGCGATAGCCGACGGTGGCGCCGTCGAAGTACGCGAACAGGTTGCCGCCGTCGAGCCGGAACTGACGACCGGCGCGCAGCCAGAACGGCGGCTGCTGACCGTCGGGCTTGCGATCGTCGCGCCCGTACTCGGCGTAGCCCGCCTTGATGGCGACCGCCTCGTTGTCGTACGGCATCACCGTCGCCGCGAGCGACGACGCACCCGACGTGGCGTCGAACGCGAAGCTCGACATGAAGTAGGCGTTGAGCGTGGGCGTGATGATTCCGCGCGCACCGATCACCGCATCGCCCATGATCCACGCGCGGTTATCGGAGAACCCGTCCGGCAGCGGGATGCCGCCGCGCAACGTCTCGCCGGAGGCCGGCGCGCCATCGAGCTCGACGCCGGCGCGAATCCGGAACGCGACGCGCTCGCGCAGATCGCGCGCCGTGGTCGGGAACATCTTGTAGCTGGCGCTCGCCGAGGCATCGGCATCGGCCCCTGCCCCTCCGCCATCACCACCACCCTGGCCCTTACCTGCGGCGGCGACCTGCTTGCCACGCATGGACAGCTTGTTGACCGGCATGCGCTTGACCTTGAGGTCCGCGCCGCTGGTGTCCTCGCTGACGATCGTCTGCGTGGGGAGGGGCTCGTCGGTCTCACTATTATAAGGAGTGGCGTACGACGACCCTCGCGGGGCATCGGCGCCGGCGACCCCGCTGGCGAGCAACCCCGGGAGGATGAGCCCACAACGCGCGAAGCATGACGTCTTCATCGGGTCCCCCGGTGGCAAGCTGCGCAGGTGGACTGATACGTGTGGCAGGTCAAGCAGGAGCTGAGGTTGAACCTCGCCTGCTCCGCGTGACCGCCGTTGCGGAAGTCACCCAGCGGCGTGTGCGAGCGCGGCGGGATCGAGTGGCATCCCGAGCAGCTCTCCGGCGCGTGACAGTTCGCGCACCGCGAGGCATCGGCCTGCGCGTCGCGCCCGTGATCGTTGCGCCAGATCAGGTTGTGATCGTGCGGCCGCATGATCTGGTGGCACTGGAAGCACGAGTCTTCCTTGTTGCCCTGCAGCTCGGTATGGCAGCGGCGGCACGGCGCGTCCTTCGCCGCCGCCTGCTCGCCGTGGTGCTTGCGGAACGCGAGCGTGTGATCGGGCGGCCGCGCGCCACCCTTCGAGCCACCGCCGGTACCGTGGTTCGGCGGCGCCGCGGCGAGATCCTCGCCGGCCGCGTGACAGACCCCGCACTGATCCATGCGGACCTTGTCGGGCGTCTTGCCCGAGTCCTCGTGGCACTGCGCGCAGACCTCCATCTTGGGGATCGCCATGTCCTCGCGGGTGGCGGAGTCGCGAACGCCGTCGTGGCAGGTCTCGCAGGCGATGCCGTTACCGGCCTTGTCCTTCTCGTGCGTGCTGTGCGCGAAGCGCAGATCGCCGGTGATGAAGCGACGGCCGCGCGTCAACTCGACTTGCTTCGGGTGGCAGCCATCGCACTTGCCCATGCCGAGCACCGCTTTTACCTTGGGCGCTTGCTCGTGGCAGCGAATGCACTGCGCGTGACCGGGCACCTGCGGATCGCGCGTCTGCTCGTTGCGAACGTGGCAATCGCCACACGCGACGTGCGCGCCGGTCGCGGCTTCCATCTTTCCGTCGGACGTGTGCAGCTCGTGCGAGAAGTTCGACGCCAGCGTCTGCGACGTGCCGCGCTCGGGATACGGCTGCAGATCGGGATTCTTTTCCCAGCCCGCGGTCTGGTGCGGCTTGAACGGATCGACCGTCTTGTGACAGACGCGGCACAACGCGCCGGGTGGCTTGAAGAACTCCGCCTTGTGGCAGTCGTCGCACGGCGCGTGCTGGTTCGCACCCGGTCGAGCGACCTTGCCGGCTACCACCGCCTCCGCGCTGTGACAGTCGAAGCACTGCAGGCCGCGGCCCTGCCAGTTCTTGATGTCCGGTTTGTCACCCGTGTGCACGCCGTGCGGGAACCGATCGGTGTCGACCGCGATCGAGCCCTTGCGGGTCGCTCCCGTTCCACCCTGACCAGCCCCCGGCGTCGTGTTTCGTGGTGAACCACAAGCGAGGAGAAACCCTAAAATGATCGCCACCCGGATCATGCGAGCCGACACTACACGATCGTCGTATCGCATTGGATCGTTGGGGATCGGTTTCTGTTAGTGTCTCGCCAATGTCTACGGCTTCGGGCGCGGCTGAGGCGCCGGTCACCGGGGCGGCGTACACGTCGTTCCTCGCTCAGCTTCCGTTCTTCGTCGGGGTGTCGCCCGAGGATCTGGCCGCGTTCGCCGGCTTCATCCTCGTGCGCCAGCTCCCGGCGAACACGGATGTGGTGGTGCAGCGGCAGTACGGCCACGCGCTGTTCGTGCTGATGCAAGGGTCGGTGGTGGTCCACGCGATCGGTCCGGATGACAACCCGGTCACGCTCGGCCGGATCAACCGCAGCGGTGACTTCTTCGGCGAGGCCGCGCTGCTCGGCCGCGGCGAGCGCACCGCGACCGTGACCACCGAGACCGACTGCGTGATCCTCGAGATCGAGAAGCACCGGTTCGATCTCCTGTCGCGTCGCTACAAGAGCGTGCGCGAGCACCTCGAGGCCGTGCACCACGGCCGCGCGATCGCGACCTACCTCCGCACGCACCGCTACCTGTCGCAGCTCGACGATCAGACGCGTGGAGATCTCGGCCGCGGGGCGAAGCTGAAGCTGTTCCAGAAGGGCGATCAGATGACCAAGGTGGGAGATCCCGCCGACACCGTCGTCCTGATCAAGGACGGCGTCGTCAAGGCCGCGCGCGCCAAGGGCGGCTCGGTCTCGATCCTCGCGTACTTCAACACCCACGACATCGTCGGCATGTCCGACGGCCAGACCCGCGACTACGGCCTCGAGGCCGTCGGTCAGTGCGAGATCATCTTCCTGCCGCGCAACGCGTTCTTGACGATGATGATGAAGTACCCGCAGGTCGCGGAGCGCTTCAAGAAGGACGACATGAGTCGCCGCGGCGCGATGCAGCAGATCGGCGGCACCATGATCATGGCCGCCAACCAGCTGATCGGCGCCGGCGTCGAGGTCGAGTCGCTGCTCGTCATCAACCTCGATCGCTGCGTGCGCTGCGGTAACTGCGTTCGCGCCTGCCACGCGCGCCACAAGTACACGCGCCTCGATCGCCGTGGCCCGATCTTTCGCCGCCGCGCGAAGATGGACAAGACGCGGCACGAGCACATCATGCTCCCCGCGAGCTGCCGCCACTGCCGCGACCCGGAGTGCATGATCGGCTGCCCCACCGGCGCGATCCAGCGGTTCCAGGACGGCGACGTCGACATCAACGACAACTGCATCGGCTGCCAGAACTGCGCCCGTAAGTGTCCCTACGGCAACATCACGATGATGCCGCTGGCCGAGAAGGATCGGCCCAAGGACAACCCCGAAGTCGTGATGCGCGCGATCAAGTGCAACTTGTGTCGCGGCTACGAGTACTCGAACTGCGTGCACGAGTGTCCGCGCGGCGCGATCCTGCGCGTCGATCCGCTGAAGTTCTTCGAGGAGCTCGCGCTCGTCATGGAAGCCGAGCAGCGCGACGCCATCGAGTGGGCGCGCGGTCAGGCGAAGTTCAACAACCTGCTCAACAAGCAGCGCGTTCGCCAGCGCTCCACCTGGTTCATCCCCGCGAGCTTCGTGCTCGGGCTGCTCGCGATCGGCGGCATCGTCGCGTTCGCCCTGCTCGGCGGTGCGCCGCTGCGCGGTGGCTCCGCGGTCGGCCTGCCGCTCGGCATCTTCGCCGCGAGCTGTCTGTTCTTCGCCGCCACGCTCGGCATCCGCAAGCGGATGCGCAACACCAAGACCCCCGACATCCAGGAGCGCCAGCCCGACGGGTCGATCAAGGTGAAGAAGAAAGGCGGTGGCATGGAGCTCGGCTCCATGGAGGCCTGGACGCAGTTCCACATGGTGATCGGAGCCGTCGGCTTCTTCGCCGCCGTCGCCCACGCAGGGTTCGCGGTGACCGGCGTGTTCACCACGCTGTTGCTGGTGGTGTTCGCGATCGAGGTCGTCACCGGGGTCACCGGACAGGTGATCTACGCGACCGTCCCGAGCGCGCTGACGCGGCTCGAGCGCCACGGCTTGTCGCGTCTGGTCGAGGATCTCTACGGCGAAGAGACCACCACCGAGCAGGGCGTCGCCGAGCTGATCGGCACGATCAACGCGAAGACCTGGAACGACATCAAGCGCCGCGTCG
>JAEYYY010000719.1 GCA_023430775.1 Pseudomonadota bacterium | reverse complement strand
GTCGCTTACTTCTCCGAGGCCGGGCCCGACGCCGAGGGCTTCTTCCGCAACCCGAACGAGCTCGCCTTCATCGACCTGACGCGGCCGCCCGACGAGGCGAACCCGACGATGAAGACGATCCGATCGTTCGGCTCGGCGCCCGCCGGCATCGTGCTGTCGCCGCGGATGGCCATCCCAGGTGCCGAGGATCCATCCGAGCGGATCTTCGCGTTCGTGCTGGCGCGCAACATCCTCACCATCGTCGATGCCTCGCACCCCGATCGCGACGAGGTCACGATCCGGCTCGACGGCGCCGGCGCCAACGTGCTGCCGCGCGAGCTGGTGTTCGCACCCAACACCGCCACCGCGTACATGCGCTCCGAAGGCGCGCGCGACGTGCTCGAGCTCGTGCTGGTCGACGATCCACCCGCGGCGAACAATCCGACGGCGAACGACTACCACCCGATCCTCGCCGAGCTCGGCGCCGGCGGTGCACCCTCCGACATCGCGGTGTTCGATACCGCCTCGGGCTTGCGCTACGTGCTCGCCTCGACGCCCGCGACCCGCGAGCTGGTCATCATCGACGCCGACACCGCGCAGTTCCGCAAGGTCGACACGCCGGATCCGATCGATCGCATCGTCGTGTTCCCGCAGGGCGCCGACGAGCCGGCGACCACCGCGGTGCTCGCGCAGATCGGTGCACCGATGCCACGCGTCCACTCGATCTCGCTCGTCGATGTCGCCGATCCGCTCGCGCGCCTCGATCTCGAGACCATCGAGGTCGGCGAGCCAGTGCGCGACCTGTCGCCGGTCCCCGGCCGCGATCTCGCGATGATGGTGCACGACGACAACCGCACGGTGCTCGGCATGCTCGACGTCGGCATCGGCTCGGTCTCGCCGCTGCAGGGCATCGGCCGCCTCGACACCTACGCGTTCACGCCCGCCGGCGACTTCCTCGTCGGCACCACCAACGGCGTCCCTCGCATGGGCATGCTCGATCTCGGCAACCTCCACCCGACCGACCTCCGGCTCGACTACGCGCCGCGCCAGGTCTACGCGCTCGCCAACGGCGCGCTGATCGTCGACCACGGCGATCCGTTCGGTCGCGCCACCGTCATTCCTTCCACCTCCGCCGAGCGCAAGGATGCCCACGTGCTGTCGGGCTTCCTGCTCGCCGGCCTGCTCGACACGGAGTCGCCATGAAGACGCTCGCCATCGCCTTGCTCCTGGTCTCCTCGATCGCCCACGCCGACGACGTCGACGGAGGCAGCGAACGCTCCGCCACGTACTCGCTCGACGTCGGCTCGCACATCCGCTGGTTCGGCGACACCTCGGCCGCGATCGTGTCGACCGATCAGCTCGCGGGCGTGCGGCTCACCGCCGGCCGCAGCCTCACCGAGACGAAGCTGAAGAATCGCGAGGTCGATGTCGGCGTGTTCGCGCGCTACGTCTACGGCGGTGCGTCGGGCGTGCTGTTCGGCGATCTCGACACCACGATGCGGCAGACGCTCGTCGGTGGCGGTCTGCGCGCCGACGCACCGGTGTGGCGCTGGTTGCGGATCGTCGGCCAGGCCGAGCTCGGCATGGCGAAGACGTCGCTGAAGGTGGAGGAGGCAGGGATGACGCCCGCCGACGATGCCCACTGGGCGCCGTACGCGGCCGCGTCGCTCGGCACCGAGTTTCGGTTCACCACGAGCAAGCGCCTCGACATCTCGCTCGGCGTCGACGTCGGCTACATCATGACGGTGCCCGTCGAGCTCCACGCGCTGCCCGGCGATCGTCCCGAAGAGGATCTGTCGATCGCGACCACGTTCGCCGGCATCGGCAAGCTCGACACCCGCGGCTACGTCTACTCGATGTCGCTGCGCGGCCAGTTCTGAGTCGCGCTATCGTCCGGGGATGTGCTGCTTCTCGGGACCGGTCGAGGATGTGTCCGCCACGAAGATCTTCGCGCGGATGGTCGCTCCAGGGCGGCAGCTCCTCGCGTACCAGATGGATCTCGCAGCCGCCGAGCCCGTCGCGATGATCCTGCCGATCCCGACGGCGCGGGGAGTAGACGAGGTCAAGTTCATCGCTCTCGACGGTTATCCGGACCTGTTCGACGATCTCCACCGAGCGACGACAGTTGCGATGCTGGGATTCGACCGCAACTCGGCATTGCCGGTTCATGTCGTCGGTGACTTCGTCGCCTCGTTCGTGCCCTCCCTCGCGCACTTCGGCCTCCTCGATCCACGCTTCCGACTTCCGCCGAACACCGTCGAGCGAGTGCCCGGATATGGCGACTTCGGGTTCGTCGTGTTCCAGCTCCACGCGATGCGAAGCCGCGCGCATCCAATGGCCTTCGAGTTCTCGACCCGCGCACCGGATCAGCTGTTCTTTCCGTTGCTGCACGTGCACGACGGCGAGCTGCACCCGGATGCCCACTTCGATCACTCGCTGTACGCGCAGGGCGTGGCGCCCGCGCGGCCATGGAGCTTCGAGGAGCTTCCTCTCAAGCACTCGATGCGCCATCCGCTCGCCCGGCTCGTCGTCGATCTCGACGCAGGTGTGCTGTCGCGCAGGATCGCCGGCACCTGGCCCAATCACGACCTCTGGGTCGCCCACCATCCAGCGCCCGATGACCTCGATAACTTCTACAATCCTCCGCCGGAGAACCGCGAGTTCGACGACGAATCGCCGACGTTCTAGACGTTGAACAGGAAGTGCATGATGTCGCCGTCCTGGACGACGTACTCCTTGCCTTCCATGCGCATCCGGCCGGCGGCCTTGATCGCCGCCTCGCTACCGTGCTTCTCGAGATCCTCGAGCGAGTAGACCTGGGCGCGGATGAAGCCCTTCTCGAAGTCGGTGTGGATCACGCCGGCGGCCTCGGGCCCCATCGCGCCCTTGCGGATCGTCCACGCGCGGACCTCCTTCTCGCCGGCGGTGAAGTACGACTGCAGGCCGAGCAGGCGGTAGCACTCGCGCGCGAGCGTCGCGAGGGCCGGCTCCTCGAGGCCGTACGACGCGAGCAGCTCCTGCCGATCCTCCTCCGCCAGCTCGGCGAGCTCGGACTCGACCTTGCCGCACAGGATGACGACGCCGGCGTGCTCCTTCTTCGCTCGCTCGGCCACCTGATCGCTCCACTTGTTGCCCTTCGGCAGGTCGCCCTCGCCGACGTTGCAGCAGTAGAGGACCGGCTTGGCCGTGATCAGGCCCCAGGTGCTGACTTCTTTTCGTTGGTCATCCGTGAGCTCCAGAGAGCGCGCCGCCTTGCCGGCGTTGAGGTGCGCGGTGACCTTCTCGACCAGCGCGAGCTCGATCTTGCCCTCCTTCGAGCCGGTCTTCGCCGCGCCCTGGGCCTTCTTGAGCCGCTTCTCGGCAGACTCGACGTCGGCGAGCGCGAGCTCGAGATCGATGATCTCGATGTCGCGTATCGGATCGACGGACCCCGAGACGTGGATGACGTTCGGATCGTCGAAGCAGCGGACCATCATCAGGATCGCGTTGGTCTCGCGGATGTTGGCGAGGAACTTGTTGCCGAGGCCTTCACCCTCGGAGGCGCCCTTGACCAGGCCGGCGATGTCGACGATCTCGACGATCGCGGGGATGACCTTCTGGGTCTTGATGTGCTTCTGGATCCGCTGGAGGCGCGGATCGGGGACCGGGACCACGCCGACGTTGGGGTCGATCGTGCAGAACGGGTAATTTGCTGCCTCGGCCTTCCCGGCGGTCAGCGCGTTGAAGACCGTGCTCTTGCCCACGTTCGGTAGGCCGACGATCCCGACGGAGAGTGCCATAGGGGCGAATGCCTACCAGACGTCAGGGCGCCGCGGCAACGTCGCAGGACTGGTTGGAATGTGCCAGATCGTCTGACCGCTGGAACATGGCAAGCTGCCGGGGTGAAACGCGGCTTCGCGGAGCTCGTAGCGTGCCTGGCCCTGGTGGCATGTAGCGATGACAACCGGCCCGAGGTCCCGAAGGACCTGGTCGATCAGCTCGAGGCGATTCCCGACGTCACGGTCGAGCAGGTCGACACCGAGACGCCCGGCGTCACCTACTTCGTTCTCCACTTCACCCAGCCGGTCGATCACGACCAGCCGGACGGCCCGACGTTCCAGCAGGAGGTCTCGCTGATCCATCGCGACCTCGAGGCGCCGATGATCGTGCAGACGTCGGGCTACTTCGATTACTACCGCGATCGCCCCGTCGAGCTGACGTACCTGTTGCTCGCGAATCAGATCTCGATCGAGCACCGGTTCTTCGGCGAGTCGCGGCCCGAACCGGCGGACTGGTCGAAGCTGACGATCGAGCAGATGGCCGCCGACGAGCACGCGATCATCGTCGCGCTGCGCGACATCTATCCCGGCGCGTTCATCACCACCGGTGGCAGCAAGGGCGGGATGACCGCGACCTATCACCGCCGGTTCTATCCCGACGATGTCGACGGGACGGTGCCGTACGTCGCTCCGATCTCGTTCGGTGCGCCCGACGATCGCTACACGCCGTTCGTCGACGCGATCGGCCCGAGCAGCTGCCGTCAGGCCCTGCGCGCGGTCGCCGTCGAGCTGCTGCAGAACCGCCGCGCCGCGATCGAATCGCGTGCCGGGGCGCAGCCGGGCCACACCTACGGCCGGATCGCGCTCGGCCCCGCCGTCGAGGTCTCGGTCGCCGCGCTCGAGTGGGCGTTCTGGCAGTACTGGGGCGTCGACTACTGCGGGGACGTCCCCGCCATCACGGCGTCCGACGACGACCTGTTCGAGTTCCTCGACGCGGTCGCCCCGGTCGGCGACTCCGACGACGAGCAGGTCGGCCTGTTCGAGGCCTACTACTATCAGGCGTATTCGCAGCTCGGCTATCCAGCCGACAACGCGACCTACCTCGACGCGTTCACGATCTACACCGACGCCGACTACGACGGCGCGCTGCCGACGCCGGAACCCCCGATCTACGACGAGGGCGCGGCGATGACCGATATCGATCAGTGGGTGCAGACCGAGGGGCATCGTCTGCTGTTCATCTACGGCGAGTTCGATCCGTGGACGGGCGGCAAGTACGCGCTCGGCGACGCCACCGATTCGCTGATGCTGACCCAGCGCGAGGGCTCGCACGGCTCGCGGATCACGCGGCTCGACGACGCCGATCGCGAGGCCGCGTTCGCGAAGCTCGAGGCCTGGACCGGGGTGAAGCCGCTGCCGCCGATCGTGGAAAAACGGATCCTCGACGTGCCCCAGCGCCGCATCCCGCCGGTGCTGATCCGCCTGCTCGCCAAGCGTCGCTGAGGCCGCCTGCACCCAGGCTTGCGATCGACGCGCGAGCCTGCCTATGGTCGCGGGTGTGACGAGGACGGTCCTGATCAC
>JAEYYY010000708.1 GCA_023430775.1 Pseudomonadota bacterium | reverse complement strand
GCGAGGTCCACCTGCGCAACTGCTGGGTGATCGAGGTCGATCGCGAGCCCGCCGGCTACCTGTCGATCGACGTCAGAGGAGATCGCGAGCGCGACAGCCACTGGTACATCGACGCGATCGCGATCGTCCCGAACTTCCAACGCCGCGGTGTCGGCGAGGCGGCGCTGCGCGATCTGATGGTGGAAGCCGGTCGGGTCCCGATCCGGCTCAGCGTGCTGCTGACCAATCGTGCTCGTTCGTTGTACCGGCGACTCGGATTTCGCGTGATCGGCGGCGATCGCCAGCGCGAGCTGATGGAGTGGCGCGCGCAGCCGTTCTGATCACTTGCCCTTGAGGCAGACGTTCCCGGTGCACGTGAAGCCCGCCGCGCACTCCGCTTGCGAGGTGCAGACGTCACCCTCGGTACCGAGCACCGGCTCGGGTTGCTTCGCCGGCGGCTTCGCCGGTGGTTTGGCAGGCGGTTGCGTGGGCCGAGCGACGGGAGGCTGCTTGGCAACGGGCGGCTGCGTTGGTTTGGCCGGCGGCGGCCCCATCGTGCGCGGCGGCTGCGAGCCGGGCACCGGATAGGTCTGCGCCGGCTGCGGTTGCGTCGGTGCCGGATATGTCGCCGGCTGCTGCGGATAACCGGGCTGCGGATAGCCCGGTTGCTGCGGGTATTGCTGTGGATACGTCTGCTGCGGGTACTGTTGCGGGTAGTACTGCTGCGGGTACTGCTGCTGCGGGTAGGTGTAGCCCTGCTGATAGCCGTAGGGATAACCCGCCTGCGGTTGCTGTTGCTGGCCGCCGTAGGCCGAGGCCATGTACGTCTCGTTCGCGCGCCGGCACTTGCTGACGCGCGAGTGACCGACGAGCGCGCTGATCCCGGCGGCACCGGCGATGATGAAGCCGCTCGCGATCGCGTCGCTATCGGGCTTGTCCCGGGTCTGGTTGTCGTTGTCTTGCGAGATCGCGCTGATCATCGCGATCGTCAGCACGCCGGCGACCACACCGTCGACCGCGGGCCAGGTCATCGAATTCGTGCAGTCGGGCGGTTGCTGCGCGGTCACCTCCTTGCGGGGGCCGCGGGTCAAGAACAGGGAACAACCCGAGAACGCCAGCAGCGCGAGCAGGATCGAGACGCGGGTTGCTATTGGATGTCGCATGACTTCACCGGACGAACGGCGCGATCGATGCTCGCACGCCGCCTCGCCTACGCGTAGCCTTCTTTTCGCTTCTGTGCGGCACGCTTCTCGGCGTCCGCCTTCGCGCTGGCCGGGTTCTTGAGGTCGGCAAGGCGGGTCTGGCCGGCGCTGCCGATCTTGCCGAACACCGTCACGGTGTGATTGCCGCGCACCTCGATGTTCCAGAACTTGCCCTCGTCCTCGTTGACCAGCTTGCAGCGATAGCCGGGCGCCCCGTACTTCGCGAACGGGCTGTCCGGATCATCCTCGGTCCCGGCATCGTCGTCGGCCTCGGCCGCAGCCGGCTCGTCGTCGTCATCATCATCGTCGTCGTCCGGATCGGGGAGCCGCTTCGGTTTCGGCGGCATCACGTTCTTCGGGCGCGGCGCCGCCGGCGTGGCGACGGTGCGATCGCACATCTTCATGAACTCGGTCTCGGAGATGATCTTGATCTGCGAGCCCTGCGCCATCAGCCGCTCGGCCTTGAGGATCTTGTCGCCCTTCGCACCGGCGCCGCACAGCGGCGAGCCGTCGTCGCCGACCTCCAGGTAATCGAGATCCGCCGACACCGAGCCGGCGTTGATGCCACCGATCGACGTCACCTTCGACTGCGCCTGCGAGCGCTGCATGCCGGCGAGCTTGCCGGTGAACATGAACTTCTTGCCGCGCGCGAGGTCGCTACCGGCGGAGACCAGATCGGGGGCGCGCAGCATCTTCCTGGGGGCCGGCTCGTCCTCGTCATCTTCGTCCTCCTCCTCATCGGGCGGATCCGGAAGCCGCGCCGGCTTCGGCGGCATCACGTTCTTCACCGCGGGCGGCTTCGGCGCCGTGACCGTGCGGTCGCACATCTTCATGAACTCGGTCTCGGAGATGATCTTGAGCGTGCTGCCCTGGTTGATCAGCTTCTCGGCCTTGAGGATCTTGTCGCCCTTCGCGCCGGCACCGAACAGCGGCGAGCCGTCGTCGCCGACCACCAGGTAATCGAGATCCGCGGACACCGAGCCGGCGTTGACGCCGCCGATCGAGGTCACCTTCGACTGCGCCTGCGAGCGCTGCATGCCGGCGAGCTTGCCGGTGAACATGAACTTCTTGCCGCGCGCGAGATCGCTGCCGGCCGACTCGAGCTTCGGCGCCGGTTGCAGCTTCCTCGGCGCGACGTCTTCGTCATCGTCGTCGTCGTCCGGATCGTTCTCCGGCTCGACCGGTGGCGCCTTCGGCTTGACCACCGCACGGGTGTCGGGCGCCGAGGTCTTCGCCGACGACGTCGTCTTCGTCGCGGCGCTGCCCTTGGCCAGCGGCACGGTCTGGATCGCGCGCGAGCTCTTCGCGATCGGCGCGGGCGTGTCGACATCGAGCCGCTCGCCGACGTACGACGGGAACCGCGGCACGCCGTCGTCGGACAGCTCCTGGTAGCGGAACGTGATCACCGCACCGATGTCGGGCGGGTTCTCGCGCTCGTGATCGGAGAACCCGGTGCCGACGTTGAACGTGATGCCGCCCGGTAGCTGCGCGATCAGCGCGCCGAGCCGGCCCTTGTGCTTGCCGGTGCCGGGCGCGTGCCCGATCACGGTGGCCTCGGCATCGTGGAACGTCTTGACCTTGAGCAGCGTGGTCGAGCGACCGGCGATGTACTTGCTGCCGGGTTGCCGCAACATCAGGCCCTCGCCGCCGAGCGCTTCGACGCGAGCGAGCTCTTCGCGCAGATGATCGAAGCCCTCGCACAGCACGTGCTCGTGCCAGCGCGCGTGCGGTGCAGCGGAACGCTCGAGCACCTTCTGCGCGTGCTTCTGGCGATCCTCGAACGTGCCCTTCGCGTTCGGCGCGTCGAACACCACGTACTGCACGGTCCTCCACTCCTGCCCCGCCGCACCGGACCGCACGATCGACGTCGTCTTCTGGAACATCTTGCGACCGACCCACAGCTCGCCGTCGAGCGTGTCGGCGGGCAGATCCTCGACGAACCAGTCCGGCGCGAAGAACCGGTTGCCGAGGCGCGACACGAACGTCTCGCCATCCCAGTAGGCGCGGATGCCGTCGAGCTTCTCGCTCATCCACCAGCCCCTGGGATCGTGCTCGACCTCCCACTTGTGCGCGAGCAACACGGGCGGCGCCGTCTCCTTCTTGTTCGCGCCGGAGCCACCTGACTTGGTCGACGCCGCACGCGACGGCAACGCGCCGAGGCGCGCGGTCTCGAAGTCCTCGCCGAGGTACGCGCGCAGGTGCTTGCACGTGCGCATGTCGACCGGCGCGCTCTGGTTCTTCCACGCCGGGCACGAGCACATGTACACGTTGCCGTGACGGGTCAGCGTGTACGTGCTGCTCGAGCCTTCGACCTCGGCGGTGTCGCCATCGGCGAGCTTCGCTTCCTGCTCTCCACCCTCCCCGCCCCCTTCGTCGTCATCATCGGCCATGCCGAGGATGGTCACACAGGGTCATCCCTGGTTGTAGCCCTCGCCGAGCAACGTCTTCTTCAAACGTTCGTGCGCCTTCTTCGCAGCCTCGGGGTCGGCGTAGGTCTCGATCGCTTCCATCCGCACGGTCTTGCCGTCGAGCGAGAGATAGGTCTCGACGCGGCGCTTCCCGGCCTCGAGCACGTAGCGCACGCCGGCGGGACGGGCGGCCGGAGCCGCGGCCTTGGGTGCGGGGGCCGGAGTCGACTTCTTCGGCGGCGGAGCTTCCTCCTCGTCGTCGTCATCCCCCTCGTCGTCGTTGTCCTCCGGCTCGTCTTCATCGCCGCCGCCACCACCGCCTGCATCGACGTAGCCCTTGCGGCGCTTCTCGCGCACCAGCTTGTCGTACTCGGCCTGCGCGGCATCCGGATCGCCGAGCTGCTTGACCTGGGTCTGGCCGTTCGAGCCGATCTTTCCGTAGTTGACGTACAGCGTCTTGCCCTCGACGCGCGCGCGCCAGAACTTGCTCGACGTGCCTTCTTCGAACTCGAGATGGACGGTCCAGTCACTCATGTTTTCGCCTCGGGTGTCGCATCGCGCTTTGCAATCAGCGCATCGAGCCGCGCCATGAAGTCACGACCCTTCTTCAGGTCGGTCATCATGATGAACGACGCCATGCCTCTTAGCTGCTCGAGGGTCTCGCCCTTGCCCGGGCGGCCGAGCTCGCGATTCTTGATCGCCGCCCGCAGGTGACGCACGGTCTTGCGCGGCACGCGCGCCGACGGGATGCCGGCCGGCGCGGTGTTGACGACCAGGCCGGTCACCTTCTGCCGCGCGCCGCTGCGCATCACGCGCGTCTTCTTGCCGTGAACCTCGAAGCCCTCGGCGCGCACGATCGAGCCGACGCCGCGCATCAGCGCGCCGATATCACTC
>JAEYYY010000659.1 GCA_023430775.1 Pseudomonadota bacterium | reverse complement strand
CGCCGGGCGACCCGGCACGGGCGGCTTCCGCCGCCGGCGGCGGCATGGCCGATGGCGTTGGACGGGTCCAGCACGCGGACCGCCGCGGCGAACATCGGGGAGCGACGAGCGACCAGCACGCAGCACGGCCGGCTTCGACCGGTCGCGACGAGACCGGGACGTTCCCCCCGATCTCGACGGCGGGCCGCGACCAGCGCGAGGCAGGTCCGGTTTCGAACATCGCGTCGGCAGGTCGCGACGAGCACCCAGAGCGGTTCCCCGGTCGTGACGGCGACCCGAGACAAGGGTCGGTTTCCTCGAAGTGGGCGGCGGCGACCTCGCGCGCCGAGAAGAAGGGACGGGTTGCTCGGCCTTCCTCCTCGACGAATCGCGAGGTACCCGCAGCGTCCGCGCTCGTTCGTCGCGATGAGGGTGCGGCCGTCACGGCGCGACGAGCTACGACCCAGCGTAGTGCGCCTTCGCGATCGGCGCCGCTCGCGCTGATGCTGCGCCGCGATGTGGCGTGGCTGCGTGCAGCAGCGGCGGTCTGCGAGCAAGGCGAGGCACCTGTGCTCGGCGAGGGCGCGCAGCGCGTGCGCGATCACCTCGCGAAGGCGGGTGCGAGCTTCCTGCCGGATCTGTGCAGCGCGATCGAGCTGCCGCCCGACGAGATCGAGGACGCGCTGTGGGAGCTCGTCGGCGCCGGCCTGGCGACGGCCGATGGCTTCGCGAGCCTGCGCGTGCTCGTCGATCGCAAGCGCGGCGAGGTCAAGAGCCTGTTCGACAAGCGCACGACCACCGTCCCCGCGCCCGCGATGCCGGTGCGCAAGTGGCAGGACGCGATCAAGAAGGTGCGCACGCACGATCGCTCGCGGCCGGGGCACGCGCTGCGCTCGCTGCCCACCGCGGCGGGCCGGTGGTCATTGTTGCCGCCGACGACGACGGATCAGATCGATGCCGAGGCCACCGCGCGCCAGCTGCTGCTCCGCTACGGCGTGGTGTTCCGCGATCTGATCACCCGCGAGTCGAGCTTGCCGCCGTGGCGCGACATCCTGGTCGCGCTGCGCCGGCTCGAGGCGCGCGGCGAGATCCGTGGTGGCCGGTTCGTCAGCGGCTTCGTCGGCGAGCAGTTCGCGTTGCCCGAGGCGCTCGACGAGCTGCGCGCCGTCCGCCACCCGAGCGTCGCACCGGATGTCTGCAAGGTGGCGGCGACCGATCCCCTGAACCTGGTCGGCGTGCTGTCCCCGGGACCGCGCGTGCCCTCGATCGTCGGCAACGCGGTGCTCTACGTCGACGGTCAGGCCGTGGCCTCCCTCGAGGCCGGCCAGCTGGTGCGGCGTGCGCCGATCCCGCAGGGGGCACGGATCGACGACGATCTGACCTACCATCCGCCGCCGCCCGCGGTTCACTCCGCGACGCAGGCCGCGCTACCGTGGTGACGCAGTGCTCGACAACATTCCGCACCTCGGCCCGCTGCTGAAGACCTGGCGCGGTCGGCTGATCGTCGCGGTCGTGCTGAGCCAGCTGCTGATCCCGCTGCACTACTACACGGCGCGTCGCGACCCACACGACGAGCGGTTCGCGTGGCGGATGTTCTCGCCGATGCGAATGGCGCAATGCACGCCCGATGTCCGCATCGACGGCAAGAAGTTCGAGCTCGGCGGCGAGTTTCACGAGGCGTGGATCGAGACCGCGAAGCGCGGCCGGTTCCGCGTCGTCGAGCAGATGGGCGCGCGGCTGTGCAAGAAGAACCCCGGCGCCGAGGTCACGATCCGGCTGACCTGCAGGTACCTCGGACAACAGGACCCGACCACGTACGGCGGCTTCGACCTCTGCAAGGTCCCCGAGATCTGAGATGGCGAAGAAGAAGCGCTCGAATCGATCGAAGGCGAAGCCGGCGAATCCGGCCTCGGACGACGTCAAGGTCGGCGATCCGGCGACCGCCGAGCGCAAGACCAGGAAGCGCAGCCGTGCCGATACCGATCGCGGAGACGCGAACGAGCGCAAACCCAGGCTGCCGGATGCTCGGGTCGCGAAGATCGGCTCGGCGCCCGCCGAGGAGCCGACGTTCTGGTTCGGCTTCGAGGTGCCGTGGGCGAAGCTCGTCGTCGCACGCGTGGTGCTGTTCGGGCTACTCGCGCTCGACGCGATCCTCCAGATCCCGCACGCGCCTCGCTACGGTGCGAGCGACTTCAACGTCGCGCAGCTCGAGGTCCTCGACCACCTCGGCCCCGGCCGCGTCGCCTACGGCGTGTGCCAGCTCCTGATCTCGTTCCTGCTGACCTGCGCTGCACTCGGCGCCGCGACACGGCTCGTGTTGCCGATCGCGACCGCGCTGTACGCGTGGCTGTACTTCGGCAGCCAGCTCGACTCCTACCAGCACCACTATCTCGTCGCGCTGGTGCTCGCGATCTCGTGCTTCGTGCCGTGGCAACGGCGCGATCCCGTCGCACCGTCGTCGCCGATCCGCTCGTGGGCGCTCCGCCTGCTGCTCGTGCAGCTCGGCATCATGTACCTGTGGGCCGCGGTCTCGAAGCTCGATCCGGCGTGGCTCGACGGCACCACGCTCGGCTCGCAGATCACCGGCGGCATGAAGTCGATGATCGAAGGCACCATCGGCTTCAAGGCGGCGTCGATCCTGGTGATCGCCGTCGAGCTCGCGCTCGCGTTCACCGTGTGGCTCCGACCCGCGTGGAAGATCGCCGCCCCGCTCGGCCTCGCGTTCCACCTCGGCATCGTCGCCACCGGCTTCGAGATCGGGCTGTTCGCCTACGTGATGTGCGCGCTGTACATCCTGGTGATTCCGGATCGGATCTGGATCGCGGCGGCCGAGATCCCTGCCGTCCGCTCGCTCGGTGGGCTCGGGCGCAAGCTCGTCGGTGATCGCCGCCCGATGACGATCGCGTTCGCCGTCGCGCTGGTGGTCGGCGTGCCGCTGTGGATCTTCAATCGCCTTCCGCATGCCCTCGGCGTGGGGATCGCGGCGGCGGTGTTCATCAGCCTGGTCGCCCTCTACCGGCGGGTGAGGCGAGCGCTGCCGCAGCCGGCGCTGCCGTGGGCGCTGCTCGCGACGATCCTGCTGTGGACCGTGACCGATCGCGCGACCAACGTCGCGATCGATTACTACCGGTTCTGGGGCGGCTCGCAGCGCCGGATCGGCGATCGCGATCAGGCCGAGGCGGCGTATCGCGGCATGCTCCGCATCGACGCGAGCTCCGAGATCGCGCACTTCTATCTCGGCAGGATCTTGCTGGCGACCGGCCGCGATGCCGAGGGCATCGATCACCTGCAGCAGGCGCAGTACGCCGAGCCCACTCGCGCCCGGGCGTTCCTCGAGGAGGCGCGCTGGCTGCTCCGGCAAGGCAAGCGGGACGCGGCGCTCGATCGCGCGAAGGAGGCCGCGATGCGCGCGCCCGACGACCTCGAAGCGCGCGCCTTCCTCGACAGTCTGCAGAAGAAGGGCAGCGCGCCGACCCCGAAGGCCGAGGACGACGGCGAGCGATGACGCCCGAGCAGCCACCGAAGGATCGGGCCGGTCGCGCGGCGAAGATCCTCGAGATCCTCGACGCCCACTTTCCAGACGTGCACTCGTTCCTCAGCCACGAGACGCCTTACCAGCTGCTGGTCGCGACGATGCTGTCGGCGCAGTGCACCGACGAGCGGGTCAACATGGTGACGCCGCAGCTGTTCGCGTTCGCACCCGACGCGGCGACGATGGCGACCAAGACGCCGCGCGAGATCCGCAAGTACATCAAGACCTGCGGCCTCGCCGGCACCAAGGCGCGCAACATCGCGGCGATGTCGCGCACGCTCCTCAAGAAGCACGGCGGCCAGGTGCCGAACGATGTCGCCGCGCTCGAGGAGCTCCCCGGGGTCGGTCACAAGACGGCCTGCGTCGTGCTCTCGCAGGCATTCGGTGCGCCGGTGTTTCCCGTCGACACGCACATCCACCGGCTCGCCGGGCGCTGGCAACTGTCGCGCGCGCGCAACGTCGAGGAGGTCGAGCGCGATCTCATGAAGGTGTTCCCGAAGGAGCGCTGGAACACGCTGCACCTCCAGCTGATCGAGTTCGGCCGCGCGCACTGCACGGCGAAGCAACACGAGCCGGCGAGCTGCCCGGTGTGCAGCTGGGCGATGTCGAAGGCGCGGGCCACCGCGGAGATCCGGCAGGGCCTGTCGAAGCCGAAGCGTCCGAAGAAGTCGCGCAAACAGGAAACCAAGGTGGCAACCACCGGTAAGCCCGCGCGACGGAAGCAACGCTAGTCGCGGTTGGCGCCACTATGGACGAGATGGTCCGTCACCTCGTCGCCGCCGCGCTTCTCACCGCGTGCGCCAACCGCGCCGCGCCCACGCACCCGCAACCCGAGGAGACGTATCCGCAGGTCACCCACGCACCGGTGACCGGCGAGCTTCGCGTGGTCACGTTCAACGTCCATCGCGAGACGCCGGAGAAGGTGATCGAAGGCATCACGAAGGATCCGGCGCTCGCCAACGCGGACATCTTCATCCTGCAGGAGGTGCATCGCGTCGAGAAGGACGGCGTGCCGCAGTGCAGTCCGGCGTGCGTGCTCGCGAAGCAGCTCGGCTATCACGCGATCTATGCACCGGGCCATCAGCAAGGCGATGGTAGCGACGGCGTCGCCGTGGTGTCGCGCATCCCGCTGCGGTCGTCCGAGGTGATTCCTCTGCCCTTCTTCAACGTTCACTTCAACAGCGGCCGGCGCATCGCGCTCGCCGTCACGCTCGAGCACCAAGGCACCCCGGTCACCGTCTATGCGGTGCACCTCGACAACCGGATCGGCGTCAAGGATCGCAAGAAGCAGATGCTGCCGGTGCTCGAGCACGCGAAGCAGCGAACGACGCCGGTGATCATCGCCGGCGACTTCAACACCAGCCCGTTCACCTGGATCACCGGTGTCATCCCGGTGCCGACGGGCACGCAGGACAATCGCTTCGAGGAGCTGGTGCGCGCGCACGGCTTCGCGACGCCCGTCAAGGACAGCGGACCGACGCATCACCATCTGTGGATGAAGCTCGACGGTATCTACACGCGCGGATTCGACACGATCGATTTCGCCACTGCGAAAGCCAAGGACGTCTCCGATCATCTCGCGCTGTGGGCGACGATGAAGCCGAGCGTCACGTCCTCGACGAAGTTGTAGCTGCTCGACGACAATGCGTGCCACGGCGCACTCCTGATTAGGCCTCGTGCCGGTGCGCACTGCGCGGCTCGCGATGAACGCGTGATCACGCGATCTATCGCGGCACTCACGTTGCAGTCCTTCGTCATCACATACGGAGGACACAGACATGAAGAAGACGATCTGGCTGATGGCAATCGCGCTCGCCGCGGGCGGTGCGTGCAAGAAGACCGAAACCGAGAAGGCCGCGACGGAGGTTCGCAAGGCTCAGGAGAACGTCGAGGATCAGCGCGAAGACGTC
>JAEYYY010000645.1 GCA_023430775.1 Pseudomonadota bacterium | reverse complement strand
ATGTGCATGCGGAGGATGACCTCCTTGCTCTCGACCGACGACGGCTTGTTCTTGATCCGCGAGGCGTCCAGAAACACCGTGTGGAACTCGCGAACCGTCGGGACCTCCTTGTTCGTGACGAGCTTCTTCGGCTCGCCGGTTTCGAGGACGCGCGTAATTGCACGGCGCTCCGCCTCCTCGGCACCCGCCCGGGTCTCGGGCAGGCCCTCAGCCTTCGGAGTTCCGAAGATGCGCACCTTGCGTCCATCCGGGGTGCGCACCCACTTGCGGTAGAACCACGTTCCGAACCGCGTATCACGTCGAACACTCATCTCGTTCTCCTTGATGAGCGCTCGCTGCACGAACGCGATGATGCCACGACGAGGCAAGCGTGCGACCGACGACGCGCGGCGAAGATCGGCAGCGCGATCGCCTCGATCATCGCGTCGCCGACGATGGCGCGCACAGCGAGGCGTCGAGCCACGCGATCAGCGCACCGCGCCGCAGCAGGATGCGTTTGCCGAGCCGCTGGTGCGGGATCACGCCGCGGGTCGTGTACTCGTACACGGTGTTGCGATCGACCCCGAGGAACGCAGCAGCCTCGTCGACCGTCATCACGTCGCTGGCGGGCTCGGCGGTGGGGGACGTCGACGCCGGCATCGCCACGCACTCCTGCACCGCGCACAGGAACGCTTTGAACGCCTCGAACGCTTGCCGCTCCAGGAACTCGCGCGGTCGCGGCGCGGCCGCCGTGGGCGCGTTCGTGTTCGCGGTCGTCTTGACGAGCGCGACAGTCACGACGCGAACCTCCGCTCCAGGTCGTCGAGGCTTGTCACCAGCGAGCGTGCGAGGTCCGCGGGCTCGAGGTCGATCCATGCCATCACCATCGCGACTACGTCCGGCTCGTTCGAGAGCGCGGCTTGCGTGAAGCCGGGGATGAGCGCACCGATCCGCGTCCGCTGCTCGTCGGTAAACAGGGCGATCGTCGAGGCCGCCTTGCGGGCGAGCTGCCCGACAAACCTGCGGAGCTGCGTCGACACCGGCGGCGGCGGTGCGATCTGCCGAGCCCTGCTGCGCAACGTCTCCGCCGTCGCGTGTCCCATGTCCGCGAAGGCGTCGGCCATCGTCTGCAACCGCACCGACTGCGCGCGCAGCGCCTCGATCGCCGCCTCCGTGGCGGCTGCGTTGGACTGCGTTCGGTCGTCTCCCATCGTTCTCTCCTTGTCGTTCGAGTTGGTTGCCTTCACGACGCGACCGCCTTCTCGATCTCGTCGAGGTTCGCCTCGAGCCACGCAACGGCGGCCGCATCGTCAAGCCGCGCCAGCTCGGCGAGCATGCGCCGGATCTCGGGCTGCGCCTGCAATGTGGCGGTCACCTTCGGCGCGAGCGCCATCAGTCGCGCCTGCGTCGCGGGCGAGAGCTGCGGCATCAGCATCAGCGCGCGATCGCGGAGCTGCTTGGCGGTTGGATCGCCTTCCGTCGGTCGCGGCGTGCGCGGCTTCGCGCAGTGCTCGCGAACGAGCGCCACCACCTGCTCGATGGGCATCACCGTCAGCTCGGCGGCGACGCCCTCACCGCGCTGCTCGTCGGCGAGCAGCGCCGCCAGGAACGCGCGCTCGCGCGGCGTGAGCAGCTGCTGGACACGCGCGAGGTGCGCCATCCCGTTCACTGCGATCGGCGCGGGTGCCTCCTCCGTGACCTCGTCGGCCTTTTTTCCCTGCCACGTGGCGACCAGCCCTGGGATGAGCGGTGTCACGGTCGAGAGGAACTGCATCATCGGGGTCGCGTTCGGATCTGCTTCGTCTTCGGCAACGTCGTGATCCTCGTTGCTCTCGTCGTCGTCCGACTCCTCGCGCGGCGGCGGCAACACCGGGAACGCCACGTTGCGCGGCAGCCCCTTGTTCATCGCCAGCGTCTTGATCCAGTCGGCCTGCGAGTCGCTGATCGCGCGCAGCGCCTCACCATTGATGCGGGCGATCTCCGCCACCGCGTGAAGCGCGAACCGGAGATCCGTAGTCGGCTCCGCGGCCGGCGCGCCGCGCAGCGCGCTCACGCTCAGCACGTCGGGCACGTTCGCGTTGCGCGGGCGTGCAGCTTGGATCGTCGTGACGAAGTCGAGCACCTCGCCCATTTCGTCGAGCGCATAGACCCGATAGGTATCCGGTCCGCACAACTCGACCAGCTCCGCCGACGTTGTCGATAGCGGGAACCGCATCGCCGCACCGTCCGGACCGGTGAGCACGCGTGGCCGTCCCGCGGTGTGACGGCAGATCCGCCAGCTCGCCGTGCCCTCTGGCAGCGGCAGGAGGTGCCCGAGCGCGTCACGCGCGAGTGGAGGATGGATGTTCTCGGGTTCGGGTTCGGATGGGCTCACTTTCATGGATCCAGCCTACGCACGCGGTCCGCAACCCTTGCGGACCGAGCAGATCCCGGCGACCGTGAACCATGGTGGAAAGCCCGGTCATAACCTTCGCGGAAGTCTTCCAGAAAGCCGGGCGCGAAGCCTTCTGGAAGCCTTCCTGGCCGGCTTCTCTCCGTGAATCGAAGCATCTATCCGCGGGGGCATCGCGTGTACAAGCGCGGTGAGTACGGCCAGGTCGCGCGTGCGTTGCGGGTGCTCGATGCCCTCCGCGGGTACAAGCGCGGGCGCTGGGTCACGGAGGTTGGCACCGAGATCGGCGTGAGCGAGCGGACCGTGCGCCGCGACCTCGCCGAGCTCCAGGACGCCGGCTTCGACATCGAGGTCATCCGCCGGGATGGGCGCGTGATCGCGACGCTGATCGACGAACGCACCGCCACGCCCATCGCGATCACCAAGCGCGAGAGGTTCAGTCTGCTCGCCGTGCGTCGGGGTTCGACGTCCTGCAAGGAACGCCGTTCCTCGAAGACGTGCGCTCGGTGTTCGCCAAGCTGGAGCAGCGCATGAACGACAAGGAGCGCGCCGAGCTGGCCTCGTTCGGTGAGCGCTTCGTGTACATGCCCGACCACGGGACCAAGTCCTACGCCGGCAAGGAGGACATCATCGACGCGATCCAGACCGGCATTCTGTCGAGCAAGGTCATCCGGTATCGCTACGCCGACGCGCGCGGCCGTGCACGTGAGGGCCACCTCGCCCCGCTCGCGATCGCCCTCTATCGCCACGGCCTCTACGCGATCGCGGCGCGCCTCAAGGAGCCCGACGCGCCCACGATCGCCGCCAACGTCGGCATCTTCGCGATCGAGCGCTTCACCGAGGCCGAGCACCTACGCGCCCACTCGTTCGCGATGCCTCCCGACTTCAAGCTCGCCAACGTCCTTCACGGCGCGTTTGGCCCGCACCTTCCCGACGACGACGGCCCGCACGAGATCCTCATCGAGTTCGCCGCCGAGAAGGCCGGCTACGTCACCTCGCGCATCTGGCACGACTCGCAGCGCATAGAGGTTGTGCCCGACGGCGCCGTCCGCGTCTCGATGTGCCTCCCCGCGCTCGGCCCCGTCCGTTCGTGGGTCCTCGAATGGGGCGCCGCCGCCCGTGCGCTCGCGCCGAGCAAGCTCGTGGACGCGATCGGCGACGAGGCGCGCCGCACTGCAGACCGCTACCCGAGTTGAATCGCGTCGCCAGCCCCGCGGTGTCAGGGGGATCGGTTACGGTCGCGAAGGTATGTTGCGGCAGGAGGGCGTGACCCATCTGGATCCCACCTGGTTCGAAAACCGGCACGAGGAGTGCGATGACGACGGATAGTGGTGCCGCCGTTGCAGCGAGGGAGACGGACCAGGGGACGGAGTGGCTCCGCTGCGCCCTTGGTCTCGAGGCTTCACGAACGCCGTTCCCGTGGCAGCTCGAGCTGCTGCGACGCTTCCGCGAGGGGGATGATGTCTCTGCACTCGACATCCCGACCGGCCTTGGGAAGACCGCCGTCATGGCCGTTTGGCTCGTCGCACGAGCCCTGGGCGCAAAGCTGCCTCGACGCCTTGTCTACGTCGTCGATCGCCGCGCGGACGTGGATCAGGCAACGGATGTCGCCGAGTCGCTTCGTGCGTGGGTGACGAAAGAGCGCGCTGCTGCTGACGCGCTCAAGCTCGGCGATCGCCCGCTGCCCATCTCGACGCTGCGCGGTCAGCACGTCGACAACCGCGTGTGGCTCGAGGACCCGTCGTCGCCCGCGATCGTCGTTGGCACCGTCCACATGGTGGGCTCGCGACTCCTGTTCTCCGGGTACGGCGTATCCTCGAAGATGCGTCCATACCACGCCGGCCTCCTGGGCGCGGACACGCTAGTCGTTCTTGACGAGGCCCACCTGGTCCCCGCGTTCGAGGACCTCCTCCGACAGATCGAGAACGGAGCCGATGCTTTCGGTCCCACGGATGCTGCGCTTCGTGCGCAGGTTCCTCCGTTCAAGCTGCTCTCGCTTTCGGCGACGGGACGTCAAACCGGCGACGACACGCAGACGGGTTCGCCGCGGAGATGGCGTCTGGATGCTCGAAGAGCTGGGGACGTCGAGCGGCTCCCGCGCCGACGCCGAGGGCGGCGGCGATGAAGACGCGGGAGAAGCGGGCGCGCGCCGCGAACAAGGCCCCACTCGACGATGGCGTTCGCTACGGCACGGAACACTGGCGCGACCGCGCGGGCCTGAGCTTCTGCCACTGGGATCGCTGGCTGCTACGGCTCGCGCTCGACGAGCCAAACGGGCTGCGTTCCATCGTCGATACATTCCAGCAGCGCGCACTCGGATCGCAACGAACCGACACCGACGCGGAGGCGATGCTCGCCCAGCTCGCGCATCTCGAAGCGCGGCTCGCGCAGATCGGGTGCGGGCCCGTGGACGTGCTCGACGAGGTCGAGCGAACGAGCAAGTGGC
The DNA here is from genome assembly GCA_023430775.1 of Pseudomonadota bacterium. Classification (GTDB taxonomy): domain Bacteria; phylum Myxococcota_A; class Polyangia; order Haliangiales; family Haliangiaceae; genus JABFXX01. The sequence continues at coordinate 5,570 of JAEYYY010000645.1, read as the reverse complement.
TCCACGACAAGGCGTTCCGCCGCATCTGGCATGGGCCCCTGCACTACCGCACGGAGGCGATGACGCGCACGCCGCGGATTCTGCTCGAGGGCCGCGCGCGCGAAGGTAACTGGGCGGCGTTCCCCGTATCGCCGGCGCCGTACCTCGCCTGCTTGCGGCCGATCTACCAACATATCTACACGGATTGGCGCGGCGTTGGATCCGTGGTCCTTCTCCTCCGCATCGAGGGCGACCGGATGCTCGCCTCGGCGAGGAATGACGACGAGGTGCTGGCGGTTCGGCGCGCGATCATCAGCGCGGCGACGGAGGCGAGCGCGCACGTCGACGACTCGGGCGGCGATCTGGGAGACCACTTCCGCGAGCAGGAGCAGGCATATCTGGAGCACCTGGTCTCCTACGTCGATCGGCCCGGCGTTCTGCGGGACCTCCTGGAGCTGGCGACGTGGGAGGACCACGGGCTGTTCCACCACATCGAGGTGTTCCTCAAGTGGTTACCCGAGCCGGCGGCCGACCTGGCGGTCCGTGAGCTAGCGCGGCTCATCGCGGAGCTGCGCGCCGCCAACCTCGGTTACCAGGTGTCCAAGGCCCAGCGGCTTCGCCAGCTCGTGCTCATGTCCGCCGATGTTGCGAACGCCGTGATCGATCGCGGAGTCGAAGCGAGGGCTTCGCGATGACCAGCCCGCACGAGGAGTCCGAGCTGGTCCTGTACCAGACCGACGACGGGATCACGCGCCTCCACGTCCGACTCGTCGAGGGCACGGTGTGGCTCACCCAGCGGCAGCTCGCGGACCTGTACCAGGTCTCGGTGCCGACGGTCAGCGAGCACCTGCACAACATCTTCGAGGAGGGGGAGCTGGCGCTCGAGACAACTGTTCGGAAATTTCTAACAGTTCGAACCGAGGGAAATCGCTCGATTTCTCGAACGGTCGACCACTACTCGTTGCCGGTCGTGCTTGCGGTGGGCTACCGCGTGCGATCGCCGCGCGGCACGCAGTTCCGGAAGTGGGCGACGACGCGGCTCGAGGAGTACGTGGTCAAGGGGTTCCTGATGGACGACGACCGGCTGAAGCGGCCGACCGGCGCCGACTACTTCGACGAACTGCTCGCGCGCATCCGCGAGATCCGCGCGAGCGAGGCGCGGGTCTACCAGCGCATCCGGGAGATCTTCGCGCTCGCGTCGGACTATGCCGAGGGCGAACAGGAGACGCTGCGGTTCTTCGCGTTCATGCAGAACAAGATGCACTACGCCGCGACCGGGCTCACCGCGGCCGAGATCGTTCGGCGTCGCGCCGATGCCGGCAAGCCGAACATGGGGCTCACGAGCTGGAGCGGCGGCCGCGTGCTCAAGCGCGACGTGGCCACGGCGAAGAACTACCTCGACGAGGGCGAGATCGACACGCTCAACCGGATCACCGTGATGTTCCTCGACCAGGCCGAGTTCCGCGCGCAGCGCCGCAAGGACATCAAGATGGCGGACTGGTCCGCGGTGCTCGACAAGTTCCTCGCCGACAACGAGCTGCCCGTGCTCGCCGGCGCGGGCGGCGTGTCACACGAGGAGGCGGTCGACTGGGCCGACACGCAGTACATCGCGTTCACCGAGCGACGCCGCGTGGAGGCCGAGGTACGGGGCGCCGAGCGCTACCTCGACGATCTCGCCGCCACGGCGAAGCGGCTCGAAGGGGAGCGCCACGAGCGGAAGCGGCCCCCTGCTCGTCGCGCGAAGAAGAAAACATGAGCCGCGTCGTCACGGAGCAGACACCAACTCCCGACCGTGAATTCGTGGAGTACGGCGTGGGCCGAAGTGTCAGAGGCGCCTCGTAGTCTCGACGACATGCGCGCGCGCAAGGAGGTGCCCCAGACGCCGATGCCGGTCCCGACCGAGCCCGCGATCGACCGGATCCAGCAGATCCTTGCCAGCGCCGGCACGCCGGGGACGTTCGCGACACGTCGCACCGCAGGATGGGCAGCGGTCGCGTTGGAGGTAGTGGGCGTCGGCGCAGTCCCGTTGCCGCTGTCGCGTCGCACGGCCGAGAAGCTGCGCGCCGTGGCGAAACCCGCGCGCTACGGCCTGCGCGAGAAGACGTTGCTCGATCCGCAGGTGCGAGATACGTGGGAGATCGGCAAGCGGCAGATCAAACTGGACGAGCACGCGTGGCAGCGCACGGTCGATCGCGAGCTGCCGCGGATCGCCCACGACCTCGGAATTCCCGACGGCGCCACGCTGCGCGCCGAGCTGCACAACCTGCTCGTGTACGAACCCGGGCAGTTCTTCGCGCCGCATCAGGACTCCGAGAAGGCGGACGGCATGATCGGCTCGCTCGTGGTCCTGCTGCCCTCAGATGCGAAGGGCGGCGCGCTCGTGATCGAGCATCACGACGAGCGGGTCACCTATCGCGGCTCGCCCAACCAGCTCGTGCTCGTCGCGTTCTACTCCGACTGCCGACACGAGGTTCGCCCCGTGACCTCGGGCTACCGAGCGGCGCTGACGTTCAACTTGTTCCTCGACGGGGGCACGCACCGCCGCGAGCGGACGGCCTCCAAGCCGGTCGATGCCTTGGTCGAGCTCGCCCGCGAGCACTTCGCGACGCCGCGTCAATCGAGGTGGGCGCGGGAAGCCGAGCCACCGCCCGAGCGGCTCGTGTACCTGCTCGATCACGAGTACACGCAGAAGGGCTTGTCCTGGCGCGCACTGAAGAACGGTGACGCGGTTCGCGCCGAGTTGCTCCGCGAGGTCGCAGAGCGCCTCGACTGCGAGATCGTGCTCGCGCTCGCCGACGTGCACGAGAGCTGGTCGTGCGAGGACGATGGGGGCTACGACGGCTATCGCTACGGGCGACGCAGGCGCGGCTGGTCCGCGCGCTACGACGAGGACGAGGACGACATCGATGGGGAGAGCGGCGGCGACAACGACTACACGCTCGTCGAGCTGTTCGACTCCGACGTCGAGCTGAGGCACTGGGTGAGCACGTCGAACAAGCGCGTGCAGGCGATCTCGGGAGAGGTCCGAGACGACGAGATCTGCTTCACGAAGCCCAGCGTCGACCTCGAGCCGTTCAAGTCCGAGCACGAGGGTTATACCGGCAACGCTGGCAACACCGTCGATCGCTGGTACCACCGGGCCGCGGTGCTGCTGTGGCCGCGGGGGCGGGCGTTCGCGATCCGCGCCAAGGCGTCACCGGAGTGGGGGATCCGAGAGATCGCGAAGGCACTCGAGCGGGGCAAGCTCGACGTCGCGAGGCAGCGCATCGGCGAGATCCGTCCATTCTGGAGCCGCGCCGCGCTGCACGAGAAGCCGCCCCGGTTCGCCGATCAGGCGCTCCAGGTGGCGCACGCCGTCGATGACGCCGAGCTAGCGACCGCGCTCGTCGAGCCGCTCGCGATCGAACAGGTGGAGCCGAAATCTGCGTCGCGATGGGTCGACTTACTCGCCCGCTACGGCCCGACGTGGTGCACGCACGTCGTCGATCGGTGGGCGTCGCGCGACGAGCGCTACGATGACACCGAGCTGCGCTCGAAGTGGCTCGGAACGCTACCGGCGCTGGCCGCGCCGCTGTGTGCGCGCGGCGGCGACGAAGGCGTCGCGCTCGTCCGTGGGATCGCAGGGATACAATGGAAGTGGCTGAACGCTCGGCTCGACGACTGGACCAAGCCGCCGGTGTCGAGCTACTCGCGCAAGAGCATCGAGGAGGCGAGTCGCCCGATCGTCGCCTTGCTCGCAGCGGCCGCGATCGCAGGCGATCGCGATCTCCAGTCGACGATCGTCGAACGCCTCACCTCCGAACGCGACTATCCGCTCGCCGGCGCGATCGCGGTGCTGCGCGCGGGAATTCCGCACGGCGCGGCGATGCTCGGCCTCGGTTCCTTGCACGCGAACTGGATGCGCGCCCTCACCGTGCTACTGGCCTCACCGCCTCGCGCGCCAGGAGATTGGTCGATCACGACGAAGCTGGGGTGCAGGTGCGAGCTATGCGTCAAGCTCGGTCAGTTCCTTCGCGCTGCCGACCAGCAACAGTTCGAGTGGCCGCTCGCCAAGGAACGGCGCGCCCACGTCCACGGCAAGATCTCGAGCCACGAGCTTCCGGTCACCCACGTCACGCGACGGGTCGGTAGTCCCTTCACGCTGGTGTTGACCAAGACACGGTCACTGTTCACGCGCGACGCTGCCGAGCGCGCGACCTGGGCGCGTGACCTCGCGTGGCTGCGCGAGCACGCGAAGGCGTTCTCATCACCGGGGCGTACGCCAGCACCCCGAACCGCGAGACGATGATCCGAGCGCCGCACGAGATGCGAGCTGGTACCCTTGGCTGATGGCGCAGGACGACGAGGACGACGAGACGTGGGGAATCCCGTGGGAGACGGTGCGGGCCGAGTTTGGATTCGATGATGTCGGGCGCCGGGCATTGCGAGGCGTCGCGCGCGACGAGTTGCTCGCGGAGTACCCCGACCTCCGAGACGAAGACATCGAGCAAGCTCGGGAGTTCATCGAGGAGGAGGAACGCGCGCTACGTAGGCGGGAGCGTCGGCCGCCCTTCGATCTCGCGCGGTTTCAGCCGCGCGGGAAGGCGGTCGTCGTTTCGGAGTTCGATGTGTGGGTCGCGGAGAACAACATCCCGGACCACTTCGAGTATGGGAAGGGCTGGTGGGACTACGTCGAGCTCATCCGCACGTTCGCCGCGCGTCTCGACTCCAACGACGTGCGCGTCGTCGGTCACTACATCGTCGAGACGATGCCTCCAGTGGAGTTGCTGCCGATGCCCGCGCTCGCGATCGTCACGCCCGGCGCGACCTTCGCGTTCCGCCACGACTTCGGAACCTGGTCCATCAAGCAGCCGGTGGCGTTCAGCGAATGGGTGGTCAGCGTGGATCTCGCGGCGCCCTATCGTGGGCCGACGTTCGGGTTGTTCGACGAGACCCGCGATCTCCGCCCCACCAATCTCGACGGTCTCTCGCCCAACTACCTGTTCGGTCCATACCGCACCGACCAGGCCAAGTTCTCATGCGTGGTGAAGGATCAGTGGGACGTGGCGACACTTCTCCGGATCCTCTCGTGGCGCGCGTGACCTACCGTCGACGACGCCAGTAGCCAGGTCGCCGCTTGGTCGCGGCGATGGCGAGCACGCGGATCTCGTCGGCCAGCTCGCGGTACACGACCACGAACGGGTAGCGCTTCATCACGTATCGGCGGACACCTCGTCGCTTGGGGTACTCCGCCCACGCCTCGGGGAACCGAGCGATGAGCTTGAAGGCCGCGCGCACCGCCCGCGTGAAGCCCAGCCCGTATTTCGTACCCTCGGCAGTAAGCTCGTCGCGCGCATCGTCGACGAGCCGAACCGGCTTGGTCATCGCTTCGCGCGGATCGCGCGCTCGACCTCGGCGAGCACCGACTCGGCGTCGTGCGCGCCGCCACCGCCGGCGAGCACCTGCTCGTCACGGCGTTGGATCTCGTCGTTCCACGCCGCCTCGATCTCCTCGGGCGTTCCGGACTCTTCGTCCTCGTCGACGCTCGCGAGCAGCTCGCGCGCGATCTCGAGACGCTCATCAGCCGAGAGGCGCTTTGCCTGTTCGAGTAC
>JAEYYY010000523.1 GCA_023430775.1 Pseudomonadota bacterium | reverse complement strand
GACCGCGGTTGCGAGCGAGGCGCGCCTCGATCACGACACCGGCCGCCGGCTTGTCGGCGTTGGCGCGCAGCTCGAGGACGTCACCGGACACCGCGATCTGCTCGAGCAGGCCATCGATGTTCTGGTTCTTGAGCGCGGACACGTTCACGTAGATCGTGTCGCCGCCCCACTCTTCCGGGATCAGGCCGTGATCCGCGAGCTGCTGGCGCACGCGATCGGGCTGCGCATCCGGCAGATCGATCTTGTTGACCGCGACGATGATCGTGACCTTCGCATCCTTGGCGTGCGAGAGCGCCTCGACCGTCTGCGGCATCACACCGTCGTTCGCGGCGACGACCAGCACGACGATGTCGGTGGCCTGCGCGCCGCGCGCGCGCATCTCGGTGAACGCCTCGTGGCCCGGCGTGTCGAGGAACACGATGTCGCGCTCCCCTTCTTCCCCGCCGACCTTGGCCTTCACCTTGTATGCAGCGACGTGCTGGGTGATGCCACCGGCCTCGCCGGCGGCAACGCGCGCCTTGCGGATCGCGTCGAGCAGCGAGGTCTTGCCGTGGTCGACGTGACCCATGACGGTGACGACCGGCGCGCGCGTCTCGAGCTTGTCGGGCTCGTCGGTCTTCTGCGCGAAGATGTCGTCTTCCTTGAAGGCGACGTTCTGCACCTCGTACGCGAACTCGCTGGCGAGGATCTGGGCGGTGTCGAAATCGATCGAGGCGTTGATGTTGACGCCCGTCATGCCCATGCCCCACAGCTTCTTCAGCACCTCGGGAGCCTTGACGCCCATGCCGCGCGCGAGGTCAGCGACCGTGATCGTGTCCTCGATGCGGATGACGCGCTTGTGCTCGGCCGGCGTGGTGAGCGTGGTGGACTTGCCCTTCTTGCCGAGAGGCAGCTTCTTGCGACCGAAATCGTTCTGACCGGGACGGCCACCGGGACCACCGGGGCGACCACCGCGCTGCTGCTGCTGCGCGAACCGACCGCGGATCGGGTTAGCCGGCTGCGGGCCACCCGGATGCCCCGTGTGCGTCGTCGGGCGACCGCCCATCGGCGTGCGCTCGGTGATCTTGATCCGCGGCGGCAGCGCGATCACGGAGCCGACGGCCGGGCGCGACGGATCGCGCGGCGGCTGCGGCGCGATGGGCTCGGCCTGGGCATCGGGCTGCGCGATCGGCGGTGCCTCGGTGGGCGGCCGATCCGCCGTGCGAGCGCGTGCGCGCTCGAGCTCCATCTCGAACCGGCTGCGTGCACCACCAGCGACCTCTTCGACCGTACGCGGCCCCGTGCGAGCAACAATCACCTCGGGACCTCCAGCACTGGCGGGCGACGAACGAACACGCGGCGGTAGCGGCGTGGAAGGCGGCGGCTCGACGGACGCAGCGCGCGCCGCCGTGGGGGCAGGACGAGGATCTTCGCGACGCATCACCTGCGGCGCATTGAGGATCACGCGTGCTGCCCGAGGTTCCGCCGGCGGCGGCGGCTCCGGTGCGCGCTCGGCCTGGGCCGCGACGGGCGCGGGACGAGCTTCGGGCTCGAGCTCGCGCACGACGGGTGCAGCGACCGGCTCCGGTTTCGGTTCGGGCTTCGCGACCACCGGCGTGGGCGCGGGCTCCGGTGCGGGCTCGGGCTTCGCGACGACCTCTGGCTTCGGCTCCGGCTTGGGCTCGGGCTTCGCGACGACCTCCGGCTTGGGCTCCGGCTTCGGCTCGGGCTTCGCGGCGGCGGGCGGTGCCTCGTGCACCGGCTCGGACGGCGCCGGCTTCGGTGCGGGCTCCGGCGCGCGACGAACGACGGGCGCCGGCGTGGCCGGGCGCGCTTCGGCGTGCAGCGGTGCGGACTCGGGCCCCGAGCCATCGGCGACGCGACGGCGGATCACCGGTGCGGGTGCAGCGGTTGCTACAGCCGGCGCGGCATCACCATCGGACTTGTCGGCGGACGACCGGCGACGGAGCACCGTGCCGGACGACAGCTTCTGCGTCTGCGCGGGTGCCGCGACGGACGCCTTCTCTTTCTCGAGCGAACGCTTGATGCGTGCGACGTCATCGGCATCGAGCGACGACATGTGATTGTTCACCTCGAGACCGAGCGCTCGGATCTTCGCGATCAGGTCCTTGTTCGGAATCCCGACCTCTTTTGCAATCTCGTACACGCGCATGCTGATGATTCCGTGGTCCTTCTAGCTGTGATCCGAGGAGGTAGTTTCTACAGGCTTTGCTGGGGCAAGGCCAGGGTTACGATCGACCGGGTTTTCGCCAGGATCCCCGCCAGATGGGGTGATCTCTGGAGAATTGTCGCTGGCTCGTGACATCTCGGACACGATCCGTTTCACGTCGTCGGGCGTGACCTGTCGCCGGAGGCTACGAGCCAACCCGGGAGCCGTCACGCAAGCCGCGGTCGCGTGGACATATGCCCCACGACCGGGCATCCGGCGGGCGCGATCGAGCTTCAATCGCGCGCCGTCGAACGCAACGCGCAGCAGCTCGCGCTGCGGGACCACCTTGCGGCATCCCGTGCACGTGCGCTGCGGCGTATGCGGTGCGTTCGTCAGGACGAGACCTCCGACAGCCAGCTGATCGCGCGCTGGCGCAGGCGCGCCAGGTCACCCATGTCGATGCCCGTCGTGGTCGCGATGGTCTCGATCGGCGTGCGGATCAGATCCTCGGGCGAATGGATGTTCGCCTGCGCGAGCACGCCGAGCACGTCCTCGTCGACACCGTCGAGCTCCATCAGCTGCTGACCGCCCGACAGATCCTTGCGGCGCTCGGCTTCCTTGTTCGCGGCATCGCGGCGGCGACCGCCGCCCTTGATGTACTCCTGCGCGGCCTCGATGATCTTGCGCGCGTTGTCGACGCCGCTGATCCCGGGCAGCCCCGCGAGCTCCTCGATCGCAGCGCGCGACAGCTCGTTGACCGAGCGCCAACCGAGCTTGAACAGGTTGTCGGCGATCGCGTTGTCGAAGCCGGCGGCATCGATCGCGGCAGAGATCTGCTCCTTCGCGCGGCGCTCGAGCTCGTAGATCTTCGACTCGCTGTGGATGTCGATGCGCCAGCCGGTGAGCTGCGACGCGAGGCGGACGTTCTGGCCCTTCTTGCCGATCGCGAGCGACAGCTTGTCGTCGGGGACGATCAGCTCCATGCGGTGACCTTCGGCGTCGATGATCACGCGCTTCACCTCGGCGGGCGCGATCGCGTTGCACACGAAGCGAGCCGGATCGTCGTCGTACGGGACGATGTCGATCTTCTCGCCGCGCAGCTCCTGGACCACGGCCTGGACGCGGCTGCCCTTCATGCCGACGCACGCGCCGACCGGGTCGACGTCGCGGTCGCGCGACGACACCGCGATCTTGGCGCGGGCACCGGGCTCGCGCGCCGACGACTCGATGCGGACGATCTTCTCGAAGATCTCCGGAACCTCCTGCTCGAACAGCTTCTCGAGCAGGCCCTTGTGGGTGCGGCTCAGGATGACCTGCGGACCGCGCGCGTTGCGATCGATATCGAGGCAGTACGCCTTGATGGAATCACCCACGCGATAGCTCTCGCGCGGAACTTGCTCGCGCATCGGCAGCACGGCCTCGGCCTTGCCGATGTCGACGATCAGCGCGCCGCGCTCGAAGCGGCGAACGATGCCGCTGATGATCTCGCCCTTGCGATCCTTGAACTCGTTGAACACGTTGTCGCGCTCGGCCTCGCGGACGCGCTGGTAGATCACCTGCTTCGCCGTCTGCGCGGCGATGCGGCCGAACTTCTTCGACGCGTTCTTGAGATCGATCAGCGTGCCGAACTTCTCGTCCTGCTCGCGCGCGCGATCGTCGTCTTCCGCCCGGTAGAACACCTGGAACAGCAGCTCGTCACCGAGCTCGGCCTCGAGGCCGGCCTGGCGCGCCTGCTCGACGGTGATCTCGCGGCCCTCGATCGCGTCGTCCTCCTCGACGACGTTGACGATCAAGAACAGGTCGACACCACCCGTCTCGTGGTTGAACTTCGCTTCCATCTCGCGGTTCATCCCGAACGTCCGCTTGGCGGCGGTCAGGATGGCCTGCTCGAGTGCGCTGACGAGGACGCCCTTGTCGATGTTCTTGTCCCGGCCAACTTGCTCCAGGACCATGTCCAGCTTTGCTTCCATGGGAAGACTCCGTGTTCCTTGCTATTGAGTTTTTCAGTCGGTACGCCCCGCGGGGCTCTTGGGATCTTTGGGTTTCTTCGCCGGGCGGTGACCCGGCTTGATCGGCTTCGGCTGCTTCTTGCCGACGCCACTCTTTCCCGCCATCACCGCGTCCCAGTCGGGGACGAGCTTGGCGGATTCGATGTCGTCGATCGGCAATTCGAACAGCTTGCCGTCGACCTCGATCTGCACCTTGTCACCCGCGACGCCCTTCAGGATGCCGCGGAAGTTCTTGCGCTCCGGACCCTCGGGCATCGGCAGCCCGTGCTCGAGCTGGATCTTCGCATCGCTGCCCGCGAAGTAGGTGAAGTGCTGGGCGGTGCGCAGCGGGCGGTCGATGCCCGGCGACGACACCTCGAGGCTGTACGCCTGCTTGATCGGATCGTCGACGTCGAGCACCGCCGACAGCTCGCGCGACAGGTTCTCGCAGTCGGTGAGGTCGACGCGATCCGCCGGAACCTCCGAAGGATCCACGGTCTCGTCGATCGGCAGGTCGACGCACACCCGCAACACCCAGCCGCCCTGATCGAGCAAGAACTTCAGATCGACGAGCTCGTAGCCGGACTGCTGGCAGACCGGCTCGATGATCGAGATCAGTTTCTGGGTTTGCGGATTGCGAGACATGCTGAAAAAGGGCGAAAAAAAAGGTGGCCGGGTGGCCACCTCTACCGCGTTGCGATTGAAGCTGCGCGGTTGGTACCACCGCCCGATCGACAGGGCAAGCCCTGTGTGAGGGCCGAAAGCGCGTGCTAGTAGGCGTTATGACCTGGGAGCTTCGAGTCGCGGCGGTCCAGCTTCGGTCGACCGACGATCTGGCGGCCAACCTCGCGACATGTCGAGAGCTTGGCGACCGGGCGGTCTCCGAAGGCGCCCACGTCGTGGTGCTCCCCGAGTGCTTCCCGTTCCTCGGTCAGGGCGAGCGCGACAAGCTCGGGATCGCCGAGGATCTCGACCGCGGCGGGCCGATCGTCGACCTGCTGAGAGACCTCGCGACCCGCCGGCGGGTCTGGGTGATCGGCGGTGGCATGCCCGAGATCGTCGAGGGCGATCCGGACCGCGCCTACAACACCGCGGTCGTCATCGATCCGGCGGGCGCGATCGTCACCCGCTACCGCAAGATCCATCTGTTCGACGTCGACATCCCCGGCGGCGCGACGCTCAAGGAGTCGGCCGCGACCTGCGCCGGCGATCGCCGGGCGACGGTGATGATCGATGGCGCGAAGCTCGGGTTGTCGATCTGCTACGACGTCCGCTTCCCCGAGCTCTATCGCGCGCTGGTCAAGGAGGACGGCGCCGAGATCCTGCTCGTCCCCGCAGCATTCACCGCGCACACCGGCGCGGCGCACTGGCACCTGCTGCTGCGCGCGCGCGCCGTCGAGGATCAGGCGTACGTCGTCGCGCCGGCGCAGTGGGGGCAGCACAACGCGAAGCGCGCGAGCTACGGCCACTCGCTGATCGTCGACCCGTGGGGCGCCGTGATCGCCGAGCAGGCCGAGGGCGATGGCGTCGTGATCGCGACACTCGAGGGCGCCGTCGTCGAGAAGCGGCGCACGCAGATGCCGTGTCTCTCGCACGCCGTGCTGTGGAAGTAGCCGCCACTCCCGGTTGTCTGCCAGTCACGGCCGCGTACGTTTTTTGGTCACGAGCCCGGCTCGGGCGGCGGCGGCGGATCCGTGGGCTCGTCCGTCGTCGCGCAATCGAGCAACGGTTCGCACTCCGGTGGGAACGCGTTGTCGCAGATCTCGGCGTCGCTACGCGCGACGATCGCCTCGACGCAGGTCTCGTACTCGTCGACGGTGATCGTGCACGTGGCGAAGCTACCCTCGGGGTCGCTGAGGACCATCACGCACTCGGCGCGGCTGGTCTCCTCGATCTCGACGCTGTCACCGTCGGGGCACGTCACCGTGCGAGGTGTCGGCGCGATCGAGAGCAGATAGGCACACAGGCGATCGATCTCGCCGGCGTCGAGCTCGCCGACCTGGCGATCACCGGCGACCCCGGAGCCACCGACGGCGAACCCGCCTTTGCCGTGCTCGCACGCGGCGAGGACGAGCGCGAACAGCAAGACCATGCGCATGGGCAGCATCGTACTCGCGATGCGGAAGCTACGGGGTGGCAGAACCAGGCGTCGCGCGCTCCGGTGTGGCCGCGCCCGCAGGCGATGCCAACCCGGCGGCCGAACCCTCCGCCGAGCCTGCTGGACCTCGCGCCGGCGCGGCGGAACCGTGACCCGCACGCGCCTTCGCGCGCTCGATCGCCGCGCGCATCTCTTCCTCGGTCATGTCGCCGCGGATCGTCTCGTAGTGCGTGCCGCCCGATCCGTCGACGGTGCCGGGCTTCGGCATCTTCGCCTTGTCATCCTTCGCGGCGCTGCCCTCGTCGAAGCTGGTCACGAAGCTCGAGACCGCGTTGGCGCACGGCCGCTGGATCGCGATCAGCATCACCAGCAGCGAGGCGGTGAGCGCGATCTTGATCAGGTGGCCCTTGCTGATCTTGAAGCCGCTGCCGCGCGGCAGCTTCGGGGCGATGTCGTCCTCGTCGGCCACGGCACTGCGGCGCGACCGCGCGCGCGCGACGCGATCCTCCGCGGCGTCGGCGGCGGTCTCGGTCACGGGCGGATCGCTCGGCTCTGCCACGAAGGGGAGATACCTCAGCCCACGGCAGGTTGCTATCTCGTCGTGATCTCGGCGGGTCTACACGCCTGGCAACTCGAGTGGCCGGTCAGCGCGACGGCATTTAGTTGAAACCACGACATGCCGCGTTACGCGCCGCGGGAACGGGTGTTGCTCGAACGCGCGCGCATGAAGTCGAGCTGGGTTTTCGCACTGTGTCTGGTTGGTTGCACCGGCGACGGCAAGCCGGGCGAAGAGGAGCTCGACCTCCTCGAGGACGGCAAGGACGACTCGTTCAAGCACCCCACCGATCACGGCGCGATCGAGTTCGGCGTGCCGTCGGCGACCGCGCTGACCGCGACCGAGCGCCACCACGCGTGGACGTTCGAGCTGTCGGGGGATGCGAAGGTCGACATGACCACCAGCTACGCGCTGCTCGGTCAGCGCCGCACGGACACCGTGCTGTACCTCTACCGCGAGGGCGCGAACGGCTGGGGCCCGTACCTCTATCGCAACGACGACTACGGCAACACGATCTACTCGCAGCTGATCAAGAACCTGACCGCCGGCCGCTATCGCGTGCTCGTCAAGGGCTACCAGGCCGAGACGCGCGGCAAGTTCAAGCTGACCGTCAACTGCGACGGTGTCGGTTGCGCTCCACCCGCCCCCGCCGCCGAGTGTCTGTTCGGCTCGGTCTATCACGACCTCGAGACCAACCCGGACCTCCAGTTCATCAACAAGAACGTCATCACCGCGGCGACGCTCGACACGCTCAACCCCGCCGATCAGCACAAGCTGATGCTCGCGGTGCAGCAGTCCTCGCACGACGATGTCACCACGCCGCTCGAGGCGATCGGTCGCGTCGATCAGGGAGAGGTCAACGTCACCTGGTGGTTCGAGCCGGCGGCACGCCGTGCGTACATCGCGTTCGAGTACGGCGCGGGCGACAACAGCTACGGCGCGATCTTCGATCGCCACAGCGGCGAGATGGTCACCAACATCCACGACGGCGATCTCGAGAACTGCTCGGTCAAGGCCGAGACCTGTCTGCTGCCGGAGGACTGGAATCAGCTCCGGAGCTCGACCGAGTTCACGGTCGAGAGCTCGCGCACGGTGACCAGCGCCGCCGACGTCACGGGCGTCACGGTCGATCAGGCGATGGCGGCGTTCCTGCAGTCGTACGAGGACGTCACCTCGGTGGCCGACGGACTGTCGCGCGTCGACGACAACGAGATCGATGTCGTCGCGCTCCAGCACAAGGCGACGGGCACCCGCCTCGAGGTCGTCGCCTACCACGCGGGCGACACGTCGGTGGGCCGCATCTTCTTCCGCGGCACCACGAACCGCGCCGGCATCATCAACGACCTGTTCATCGAGGGTTGCCAGCTGTTCGAGTAGCGACCGGACCTCGGCAGGCCGGCCAGCACCGACGTCATTCTTGGTTCCGCGGCGGCGGCACGACGCGGGCCACGCGCTCGCCACCGCCGCTGCACGCCTGGCGGAACAGCTCGTCGCAGGGCACCGCCGCGAGCACGGCGATCATCGCATCGAGCTCGCGCGCGCCGCGCATCGCCAGGCCGCGCTCGACCACCGCGAGCACCTCGGTCGAGGCCTCGTGCGGCGTGTAGCGCCGGCCGTCGATCGTCGCGCCGGCGACCACCACGTTCGCGAGGTACGTCAGCTCGGCGAGGCGCGGTGCGTAGACCTCCGGCGCCAGCGCTCGCAGTGCCTCGAGCACCGGTGACAGCGGCGCCGGCAGCGCCGTCTCGGGCGCCACCGGCAGCGCGCGAGCGAGCGCCTCGCGCAGCTCCTCGGGCACGCCCGACTGCTCGACCGCTGGCCCGAGCTCGCGAAAGTACGCGCGCGTGATCGGATCGCGGGCCGGTGTGAACGGCCCGCTCGCCGTCGCGAGGAACGCCCTCGCCGCCCGTGGCTCGACGTAACCACGCGCCGCGCGCCTCGCCTCGCGCTCCGCCTCGGCGTCCTCGCCGACCATCGCCTCGTCGCTCAGCACGCCCGCCAGTGCGGCCAGGTCGTCGACGTAGTGCTCGGCGATCGCCGTGCAGCGATCGAGCACGCGCTCGAGGAACGTCCGGTGATCGCGGTCGAGCGCGAGGATCAGCGACAGCACGGCATCCCAGCCGTCGTGCCGTCGCGCGATCAGCAGGTAGCCGTCGATCTCCTCCGACAGCGAGCTCTCGATCGCCTTGTCGGCGCGCCTCGCCTCGCGGCCGCCCTCGGACATCCGCTCGAGGAGCGCCTGATGATCGAGCACGAGCACCAGCTGGCCGAGTGCGTGGACCACGAAGTCGAGCGACAGCTCGCTCACCCGCCGCGCCGCGATCGCATCACCCGCTTCGAGCAGCACCTCGAGCCAGGTCGCGAACCGCTCCGCGTCGAACGTCTCGCGCTCGCCGGGCGCCGCGTTGCCGAATAGATCCTCGTCGAACGACGCCACCAGCTGCTCGGTGGTCGCGAGGCCGATCAGCGGTCCGGCATCCTCGACCCCGATCTCGCGCACCAGCGCGGCGAACGCCGGTGGCGCAAGGGCGCGAATCCCGTGGACCAGTGCGGGTGCGTCGACCAGCTGCGCGAGGACGATGGAGGTGCCCATGCTCGCGATCTGTCACGGACCCACGCAACGATGGAAGGCTGTATCTCGTGCGCGAAGCTGATACGATCTTGTTGTCGGTCGGGGGCCGCGCTCGCTAGCTCAGCAGCGTTTGAGCTTCGATGCCAACCTCGGCCTGCACGATATCGAGATCCGCGACCTCGAGCTCCGCGCTGTGCCGGCCCTGGTAGGTGGAGATCTTCGGCACGAACGCGAGATCGAGGTGGGCACCGACTTCGACTGGCCGATCCCCGAGCCCGAAGCCGATCGCGCTGCGGATCGTGCTCGACGAATCCTCGAGCGTCAGCTTCAGGTGCTTGTCGTTGCCGACGCGCCGCACCGCCGTGACCCGCGCGTTGCGCGTGACCAGCAGCGGCGATGGGTTGTGCTGACCGAACGGCCCCAGCCCCGCGAGCTCGGTCGCGAGTCGCTCGTCGACCTCGGCCAACCGCACCTCGGCATCGACCGACTTGCCCGTCTCGATCGGTCCCGAGCCGGCCGCCAGCTTGCCGCACGAACCTTCGAGCGCTTCCTGCAGCGCCTCGAACGACTCGCGCCGCACCGTGAAGCCGGCCGCCGCGGCATGACCGCCGAAGCGCTCGAGCGCGGTGCCCGCCGGCATCGCCTTCGAGGCCAGGTTCAGCGCGTCGTACAGATTCACCGTGCCCGGCGTGCGCGCCGAACCTCGCCCCAGCCCGGTCTCGGGATCGATCCCGACGACGAACGCCGGCCGCTGATAGCGATCGACCAGCTTGCTCGCGACCAGCCCGACGATCCCCGTGGGCCAGCCCTCGCCCGCGATCACGATCGCCGGCCCCGGGCCGCCGGTGGTCTCGAGCTTGGCCTCGATGGTGGCGAGCGCCTCCTCGACCACGCGCTCCTGGATCGCGCGGCGCTCCTTGTTCTGCTCCTCGAGCACGGCCGCGCGCTCCTGCGCCGTGGCCTCGTCCGCCAGCAACAGCGAGAGCGACGGCTCCGCCGCACCCAGCCGCCCCGGCGCATTCAGCCGCGGCGCCAGCTTCCACGCCACGGTGTGCGCATCGACCGGCCGATCGCTGTTGCCGCACGCCGCCAGCATCGCGGCAATGCCCGGCCGCGCCCGGCTCTCCAACCTCCTCAGCCCGAGCGACGTCAGGATCCGGTTCTCGCTGGTCAGCGGCACCAGATCCGCGATCGTCCCGAGCGCCACCAGATCGAGCAGCTCGCGCACGTCCGGCTCGCGCCGCCCGCTGCTCGGCCCGAACCAGCCGCGGTCGCGGAGCTCGGTCCGCACCGTGGCCGCCACGTAGAACCCCAGCCCGACCGAGGCCATCCCTCTGAACGGAAACGTGCTGTCCGCGCGGAACGGGTTCACCAGCGCGTACGCCGGGTGCTGCTCGAGCTTCTCCGCGCTCGGCACGGTGTGATGATCGACGACGATCACCTCGATGCCGAACGCCGCCCCTGCCCCGATCGCGTCCAGATCGTTGGTGCCGCAATCGCCGGTGATCACCAGCGTGCACTCGCGCTTCGCGAAATCCGCCGCGGCCGCCGGCGTGAAGCCATACCCCGCATCGCGCCGCGCCACCGCACACTCCACGGTCGCGCCGCTGGCGCGCAGAAAGCTGGTCAGCAGCGCCGCGGTGGTCACGCCGTCGACGTCGTAATCGCCGAACACGCCGATCTTCTCGCCGCGCACCACGGCGTCCGCGATCCGGTTGACTGCCTTGGTCATCCCCGCCAGCCCGGCAGGCGGTCGCAATGCGGCGAGCCTGGGATCGATGAAGCCCTGCGCCGTCGACGGGTCCGTCACGCCCCGGCCGACCAGGCACCGCGCCGTCGCTGACCGCACTCGCAAGGATTCAGCGAGGCGGCGAACGAGGTGCTCCTCGGCGTGACGTAGTCGTAGCTGCACGAGCGCTACGGTACGGAGTGGGTCTGACACTCGACTTCGTGAGATCCCCGGAGATCTCACGATGTTGTCCGGTGGGCCGGACGCTGTGAGCGCGTTCTACGGGGACAAGCCCGGTCTCATGCCCGGTCTGATGTCACCGCGCTGCGCGCGCCGGGCCGCTACTCTTCGGAGTCGTCGTCGGTCTTCGACGCCGCTGCCGCAGGAGCCGGCGACGCCATCGCCCGCCGCCGCGCCGGCGCCGGCCCCGAGTACCACTTCCTCGAGATGTAGAGGAAGAACGGCACCGCGAGGAAGATCGACGAGTACGCACCGACGATCACGCCGATGTTCATCGCGAACGCGAAGTTCTGCACCAGGCCCGTCCCGAAGATGTTCATGATCAGCGTGGTCGCGAACACCGTCGCCGACGTCAGGATCGAGCGGACCAGCACCTCGTTGATCGAGATGTCGATGATGCGCTCGATCGACTTGTCCTTCAGCTTGGCCTGGTTCTCGCGGATCCGGTCGAACACGACGACCGTGTCGTTGACCGAGAAGCCGACCACCGTGAGCAGACCGGCGACCGAGACCAGCGAGACCTCCGTCCAGGTGATGGCGAACACGCCGACGACCATGACGGCGTCGTGGATGGTCGCGAACGCGGCACCCGGCGCGTACCGGATGTCGAACCGGAACGCGAGGTAGAGCATGATGAGGAGGATCGCGAAGATGATCGCCTTGGCGGCGTCATCACGCAGCTTGCTACCGGCCTTGGCACCGACGCCGTACGACTGGACGACGAGGACCTCGACCTTGTCGGCACCGAGGGCGTTCGCCAGCGTCTGCTGATACTGGCGATCGATTCCCCACACGCCGTACCACTGGTTGAGCTCGCGCGTCCCCTCGTTACGACTGGTGTACTGCGTTTGCTCCTCGGCGCTCCACGGCTTGACCTCGAGCCTGGTGACCTGCGCGTTGCCGCTGGTCGCCTGCGCGGTGACCTCGTAGGTGGCGAGCAGCTCCTTGGCTTCCTGGTTGCTGATCGGTTCAGCCGACTTGACGTTCAGGCGATCGCCCGACCACGTCGCGCGCGAGATCTTGCGGTCCTTGAACTTCTCGATGAAGCCCTTGAGCGCCTTGTCCTTGATCTCGTCGGTGAGTGCCGAGAAGCGCGGCGTCTTGACGACGATGCCGGCGATCGGCGTGTTGTTCTCGTCGGTGTATTCGATCTCGGAGACGTCGAGGCCGTCCTCACCGGACTTCTCGAGCGCCTCGCGCACGACGCCCGGATCGGCCTTGATGTACTTCGGCTCGGTGGACGTCTTGTCCTTGAAGGAGAACACGATCTCCGTGCCCCCCTTGAAGTCGATCGTCCAGTTCATGTAGTCGCCGCGCACCGACTTGTTGAAGAACAAGGCGCCGATGGAGAGACCCATCAGGATGAACGACATGACGAGCCACGCCTTGAACTTCGAGACGAACTGGAAGTTGTTCCCGGGCGGCAGCAGGTAACGGAATTTGTGGTGGTCGGTCATGATGGCTGGTCCCTAGATCGAGATGGTCGCCATCTGCCCCTTCTTCCTGGAGATGTACCAGTCGAAGAGGATGCGAGTGACCCAGATGTTGGTGGCAACGGTGGTGAACACGCCGACGAGCAGCAGTGTGGCGAAGCCCTTGATGGGGCCTGAGCCATACTGCAACAGGACCCAACCGGCGGCAGCGGTGGTGAGCTGACCATCGAGGATCGCGGAGAACGCCCGCGAGAACCCGAGGTCGACGGCACCACGTACAGACTTTCCGAGTAACAGCTCGTCGCGTATGCGCTCGTAGATCAGGATGTTGCCGTCGACGGTCATGCCGACGGACAACACGATCGCGGCGATGCCTGGCAGGGTCAGCGTGGCACCGAACAGGTTCATCACCGCGATGGTGAGCAGGTTGTGGAAGATGACCGCGAACACCGCGATCCATCCCGACCACTTGTAGATGCCGACCATGATCAGGACGACGAGCACGACGCCGATGCCGAACGACAGCTTCGTCTTGTCGATCGCGTCGCGACCGAGCGTGGGGCCGAGCTCCGAGGAGGATTCCTCGCGAAGCGGCGCGGGCAGCGAGCCGGTCTTGAGGACGTTGACGAGATCGTCGCGATCTCGGAGCTGACGATCGGCGTCCGCGCCACCCATGGTGATCGAGGCGCGACCGCCCTTGATCGCACCGTTGATCGTGGGCGCGCTCTTGACCTTGTCATCGAGGATCGCGGCGAGCTTCTGGCCGACGATCTCCGAGGTCAGGTCGCCGAACACGCGACCGCCGAAGCGGTTGAAGTCGAGGAGGACGACCGCGCGACCGGTGGTGGGCTCGAAGCTGCCCTGCGCGTTGACGATCGCGGTACCGGTGAGGCGCACCGCGCGCCACAGGTAATAGGAGCGCCAGAACGGGCGGAGGTCATCGCCGCTGACCGGCTCCTCGTACTCGTACGACAGCTGGTGGTCCTCGGGGACCTTGAACTTGGGATCCTTCGCCGCGAGTGCGTCGACGTAGCGCTGGATCACCTGCCAGCCCTTGAGGTCGCAGCGAACCATGCCCGCACCGGCCACGCCGGCGCCCTCGCGCCAGGCGATCGTGTTGGCGTCGAAGACGACGAGGTTGCCGCTCGCCGTGTACAGCTCGAACATCCACTTGTCGCGCTTGTCGCCCTTCTTGATGCAGCCGAGCTTCTTCGCCTCGTCGATCGTGAGCAGCACGTTCGGCTGGTCGTAGGCCTTGAGGAAGTAGTCCGAGTGCGGCCGATCCGGCTCGTCGTCGATCTTCCAGTAATCGGTGGCGGCGTAGACGCCGTACTCCTGGGCCAGCGGATCCTTCGGATCGTTCTCCTTGGCATCGCGCCCGTTGATCTGCGGATGGACCGCGGCCTCTTCCTCGGTCATCTGGCCGACGTGATCGTAGAGGACGGCCATGAACACCGAGCCGCGGCCGGCAACGCCCGGCGTGGAGCCATCGTCCACCACCTTGAACTCGAGCTTCGCGGTGCGTGCGATCAGATCGCGCGTGGCGGACGTCTGTTCCTTGTCGAGGCCGGGCAGCTCGACGATGATCTGCTCGTCCTTCTGGACGACGCTCGGCTCGGCGACACCGCCGTTATCGATGCGCTCGCGGATCGTGGTGACCGCGTTCTCGAGCGCCGACTTCTTGATGCTCTCCGCGTAGGAGTCCGCCACCTTGAAGCAGATCGCGTTCTCGCCGTCGGAGGACTCGCAATCGCGGAACTCGATCGTCTCGTTGTAGTCGTTCTTGATCAGCTGCTCGATCTCCGCCTTCTTCGCGGCATCCGGCGCGGTCACCGTGACGGCACCGAGCGGCTGCAGCGGGGCGGTCACCGTGGCGTTGACGTTCTCCTCGGCGAATCGCGACTTGAGGTCGCGCTCGATCTCGGACGCGCGATCGACGATCGCGGTGTTGAGATCGATCGAATAGACGATGTGAAGACCACCCTTGAGATCGAGCCCGAGGTTGATCTTCTTCTTGAACGGATACCAGGACGGGAGCTGGCTCTGGGGGTCGCTGACGAAGTTGGGTGACAGCACCCCGACGCACAGCAAGATGGCCCCGAGGAGCGCGAGCGTCCTCCACTTGAGACTGCGATCCATGTGTCTTTACCTATCTGCGATCAGCGCCATGCGCTGGAGTGACCAGCAGCTCACGCAGCCTTCGACGCGCCTTCGGGAACCTTGCCTTCCCACTTGCCCTCGATGTACGCGCGCGGCATCCGCACGCGGACCTTCTCCTGGAGCTCGACGACGAGGATGCCGTCGTCGGTGACGCCGGTGATCTTTCCGATCAGGCCACCCTTGGTCAGGATCTCGTCGCCCTTGCCGAGCTTGCCCAGCATCGCTTGATGCTCCTTCTGCTTCTTCACCTGCGGACGGATCAGGATGAAGTAGAAGATGCCGAACATCACGAGCATCATCACGATCGGTTGCATCGCACCCATGGGAAGTCCTCTTCTCTCTCTTTAAAAACCAGCGGTTGCGTAGCACCCGCCGAAACTGGGGTCAAGCACGCAAACCCTCAGCAAGAATGCGGTCTCGGATTCTTCTGACGTGCCGCGCATAGAACGTGAGGTTGTGCAGGGTTGCGAGACGCGAGTACAGGATCTCCTTCGATAAATAAAGGTGTCGGAGGTACGCGCGCGAATAGCCCCCGCGACAAGTCGCGCATGGACATTCGGCGTCGACCACCGAGAGGTCGGTCCGGTACTGGGCGTTGGGGATGTTGACCTTGCCCTGGGAGGTGAAGAGGTAGCCATTGCGGGCGTTGCGGGTGGGCATCACGCAGTCGAACATGTCGATGCCCGCCCCGATCCCGCGCTCGAGGTCCTGCGGCGTGCCGACCCCCATCAGGTAGCGAGGTCGCTCGGCCGGCAGCTCGTGGGCGACCTCGTCGAGCACCCGGTAGGTATCATCGATCGATTCCCCGACCGCGAGGCCGCCGAGCGCGTGGCCATCGAAGTCGAGCGCCGTGATCTCCTTCATGTGGCGGCGCCGCCGCTCGATGTCGACGCCACCTTGCACGATGCCGAACAGCGCCTGCCCATCCTTCCGGGGCGCGACCCGACAGCGCTTTGCCCACGCGGTGGTTCGCGCCAGCGCGACCTCCTGCACGTCGGGTGCTGCATCGCCCGGCGGGCATTGGTCGAAGCACATCACGATGTCCGATCCGAGTGTTGCCTGGATGTGCATCGACACTTCGGGTGTCAACCTGTGCTGTGAGCCATCGATGTGCGAGCGGAACGTCACGCCGTCGTCGTCGATCGAGTTGATCGCGGCGAGCGAGAACACCTGAAAGCCGCCGGAGTCCGTGAGGATCGGACGATCCCAGCGCGCGAATGCGTGGAGCCCACCGACGGCTTCGATGACCTCGAGACCTGGCCGAAGGTAGAGGTGATACGTGTTACCCAGGATGATCTTCGCGTCGAGCGGATCGGCCTGGAGCTCGTCGCGCGTCATCGCCTTCACCGTGCCCGCGGTGCCGACCGGCATGAACACCGGCGTCGGGATGTCGCCGCGCGGCGTATGAAGGATGCCCGCGCGCGCGTGGCCGAGCGTCGCGATCAGCTCGAAGCTGAAGCCCGGGGTTGGAAGCTCGAAGCGCGGCATCGGAGCGCGGCGTTATAGCCGAATCCGTCACGCTCGGTGCAACAGCATGGCATCGCCGTAGCTGAAGAATCGATAGCGCTCGCGCACGGCATGCTGGTAGGCCGCGATCACGCGCTCGGTGCCGGCGAACGCGCAGACCAGCATCAGCAGGGTCGAGGCCGGGAGATGGAAGTTGGTGATCAGGTGATCGACGATCTGGAACCGGTGACCGGACCCGGGATGAACGAACAGGTTCGTGTTGCCGCTCCCGGCGGTCAGCGCGCGCGGACCGGTCGCCGCCGACTCGAGCGCGCGTAGCGAGGTGGTGCCGAGCGCGACGATCGGCCGCCCCGACGCGACGAGCGCGGCGACCTCCTCGGAGATCACGTAGCGCTCGTGGTGCATCCGGTGCTCGCGGACGTCCTTGACTCGGATCGGCGCGAACGTGCCCCAGCCGACGTGCAGCGTGACGGTGGTCAGCGCGATGCCTCGCGCGCGCATCGCCTCGGCGATCGCCGGCGTCATGTGCAGGCCCGCCGTCGGCGCGGCGACCGCACCCGGTGCCTGCGCGAACATGGTCTGGTAGCGCTCGCGATCGGAGTCGGCATCCTCGCGATCGATGTACGGCGGCAACGGTATGTGACCGTGCCGCTCGAGGAACGCGTAGCCATCGCCGGGCACCGCGACGATCAGCGCACCCTCGACCTTGTCGCCCTGCGAACGGCGCACGACGATCCGGACCGACTCGTCGCCGACGTGGAGATCCATCGCATTGGTCTTGCCGCGCATCAGGCAGCGCCACGCCGAGCTCCCCGCACCGACGTAGTTGGCGGAGTGGCCGAGCTCCTCCAGCGGGACCGGCTCGAGGAACAGCAGCTC
>JAEYYY010000507.1 GCA_023430775.1 Pseudomonadota bacterium | reverse complement strand
CGCTGGCACCTCGCGCACCCCGGCGTCATCCCGACGGTGCGCGGCCTGCGGGTCGCGCGCAGCACCGCCGCGCTCGCCCCCGACGAGCGGCTCGCGAAGTGCGAGCAGGCCGCCGACGATCTGGCCGCGCTGGTCGCCTTCGGTCGGCATGCCGAGCCCGAGCTCTACGAGCTGTGGGCGTGGATGGTGCGCGGCACCGACGATCCGGCGCGGGCGCGCACGCTGATGGCCGCGCATCCGTCGTCGCTGGCGCGCGTGCGCGATCTCGTGATCACGGATCTGGCGAGGCGCGGCAAGGTGCACGACGTGATCCGGCTCGCGCAGGACGCGCCCGATGCCGGCGCCCTCGCGCTCGCGATCTGGGGCAGACCGCTCGCGGCGCTCGAGCTGTCGTCGATCGCGACGGTGTTCACCCCCGAGCTCGCGTGCGCGCGCGTGCTGGCCTGTCATCGCGCGGGGCGGCCCGATCTCGCGGTGCGCCTCCTCGCCGAGGATCCACCTCCGGTCGAGATCGCCGACGACGAGACCCCAGGCGCGTTCCCCGGCGCCGACGAGCGCTGGCTCGCCGAGCATGCGCCCGCGTCGCGTCCGGCGATCACGGCGCTGGTCGCCGGCCGCGCTGCCATCCTCGCCCTCGCCCACGCCGCCGATCACGAGGCCGAGCCGGATCGCGTGTCGCTGGCTCCGATCGCGCAGCTCGAACAGCGCCTCGAGCGATCGCTGCGCGGCAAGCTGGTATGCGTCGCCGGCGAGCTCAAGGCGGCGGAGCGCGCCGCGCTGTCGGCGATCATCGAGCGCACCGGCGCGCGGGTGGTCGCCGGCCCGCTCCCGGGAACCGACTACTACATCGCCGGCGAACATGCCGCGCACACCGTCGCCCAGCTCGAGCGCATGGGTGCGCGGCGGTTGCGTCCCGACGAGATCGAGGGTGGCTAGTGCCGGCGCTGCGCAAGCCTTACCGGATCGCCGTGCTGCTCCCTCGCCTGACGCTCGAGGGCGGTGAGGTCGCCTATGCCGCCGAGGGCGCGCTGCTGCTGTGGACCACCTGCATCGAGGTGCTGCGTCGCCACGCCGGGCTCGCGGTCTACGACGCCGAATCGACGCCGCTGTTCCCGCGCGACGGTCACTTCGCACCCGAGCTCGCACTCGGCGGAGCGACGCCGAACGACGGCTTCTTCGGGCCGACGCGACGCGACGAGCTGATCTGGATCGAGCTCGGACTGCCGAAGGGCAAGCTCGCACTGCATGCGCTGTCGCGTGCCGGTGCGCACCAGACGTTCGAGGCGATCGGCCGCACGTTCGGCGCGCTGCTCGAGCACGCGTTCAACAGCTGGCTCGCGGCGCGCGGCCTGCCGGCGCTGCCGAAGAAGCTCCTCGATGGCGTGACCGGCGAGGATGTGGTCGCCACGATCAAGATCCTCGGTCCCGGGCTGGTCGAGTACGCGCGCAAGTGGACGGCGGTGCAGGCGCCGCGCGAGACCCCGGAAGCCGACGAGATCGACGCCGCGCTCGACGCCCTGGTGCCGACCGCCGAGCGCCCGAAGCTGATCGTGCCGCCGCTGACGCGGCCGAATCCATCGCGGATGATCGCGAACCGGCTGCCGCAACCGCTCAAGCTGTTCGGACTGCGCACGCTCGAGCTGGTGTTCGGCGACGACTTCAGCGAGCACATCCTCGCCGTCGATCCGGCTCACCCGCAGGCGCTGTTCGTCAAGGCGGGCAAGGGTCGCGACCAGGCGATGATCCGCCGCATCATCGCGTCGGCACCTGGCTGGGCGAGGCCGTACGCCGCGCTGCTCGATGCGAGCGGATTCACGCTGCTCGACAAGCTCGCCGCCGCCGGCATCGCGGCGCTGTGTCGGCCGGGCCAGCTCGACATCATCGAGACCGCGGCATCTCGCGTCGCCGCCGATGGCCGGCCCGACGAGGCGGTGCGGATTCTCGAGCGCGCCCTCGATCTCTATGCGGGGAGCCCGCAGCAAGCGCGCGTCTATCTCGCACTGCTCTCGCTCTACGGTCAGGGCGATCGCCTCGGGGCGGGGAGCGCGGTCGCCGAGCACGCCGCGCGCGAGCACGGCTGTGCGCCGGATCCGGCGCTGCCGCGCGATCCCGAGCAGATCGCGATCGATCTCGCGTACTCCGAGGCGCTCGTCGCGGTCGGCCGGCGCGCCGAGGCGCTCGCGATCCGGCGCTCGCGAAAGGGCACGCCGCTCGCCGACGATCCGCACGCGGTGGCCACGGCCGATGCGCGCGCGGCGTGGTTTCGCGGCGACCCGGCGGCCGCGCTCGAGGCGTACGGCAGAGCGGAGCCGAGCTCGCCGGTCGATGTCGCGCTGTTTCTCGACACCCTGGTCGCGACCGGCCGCGAGGACGAGGTGCCGCTCGCGTGGGCGCGCCTCGCGCCGAAGCCCGGCACCGGCGCCGTCGCTCGGCTCGCGGCGGCGCGCGCGCTGCTATCGGCCGGCGAGTGGCGGCGCGGGCTCGAGGAGCTGTGGCGCGTCGAGCTCGGCGAGCCCGGCCGCGACGATCACGTGGCGATCGCGCATCTCGGACTGTTGCTCTCGAT
>JAEYYY010000493.1 GCA_023430775.1 Pseudomonadota bacterium | reverse complement strand
CCTCGGTGACGGTCCCGGCGACCTCGCGGAGCGCGCGATCGACGGCGCCGAGCGGGGCGTCGAGCTCGAGGGCGCGGCGCGCCAGCCAGCTGTGGGTGTTGCCGTCGGCGAGCGCGGAGTCCCACGCGCGCACCGTGGCGGCGAGGCGGGCCGGCGTGGGCTCGCCGTTGCCGAACATCAGGTGGGTGGCGACGGCGCGGGGCAGCGGGCTCGGTGCTTCGGCGAGCTCGCTGGTCGGCGCGTCGGTGTCACCTTGTGGCTTCGAGGTCGGGGTGGGCGGCGTGGCTTCGTCGAGCAGCGCACGAGTGGCGCGGCGATGTGGTGCGAGCAGCCAGCGTGCGGTGAGCTCGGCGCCGCCAGGTGCACCTTCGACGCCCAGCCGGCGTGCCGCGATGCCTTCGAGCAGAAACCCGAGCGGCGTGGCGGGCCAGCGATGGGTGTCGGCGAACGCGTGGAGCTCGCCCCACGCGCCGCGCTCGGCGGCATCGACGGCGAGCCACTCGCCCGCGAGCTCGCGGACCGCGGGGTGATCCTCGACGAGCATCGCGACGCTGCGCAGGAGCTGGCGGCAGGTATCGGCGTCGCCCTTGCCGGCGGCGATCAGCGCGGTCACCACGACCTCGGCATCGCCGAGCGGGATGCGAGCTTCGCGCCGCTGCGCGAGCCACAGCTCCGCCGACGGCGCCGGATCCCAAGAGAACGCCCAAGCGGCGCAGCACGTCCCGTACGCGGGGGCATCGGGACCGGGACGGCTGAAGCGGCCGGCCCAGTACGCGGCGCGCGTCCAGCCGAGCGGCACGAGTACGTGGCGGATCACCGGGGGGAGCACGATCGGCACGACCATGACGACGCCGAGCGGCAGCGCGAGCCACCACAGGTTCACCATCCAGAACACGGTGAACATGAACGCGCCGAACGCGATCATCGCGCCGGCGAGGAGACCGGCGAGCACGCTCCACGCGAGGTAGTGCCAGGTGCGGGACTTGCGACGCGCATCGATCGCGGCGCGATGGATGCGGAACAGGATGAAGTACGGCGCGGCGTACATCTACGGTCTCCACCCCAGCGAGCGACGCAGGCCGAGGCGCGGCGCCGCGGTGGCGTTCTCGGTGCGCGGCACGGTGCGCGGCGGCGGCGCGTTGCGCGCCCACAGCTCGGCGACCAGGCGGCGATACGGATCGCGCAGCGCGGCGACGGCGGCGCGGACGGCTTCGGGCGTGCGCGGCTGCGGACCGAGCGGCGTGCTGTAGGACTTGGCATCGGCGAAGTCGAGCTCGAGCATGCCGAGCAGCTTCTGCGCCTCGCGCTCGATCTCGATGCGCGACGCCTCCGGGGACAGACCGAGGACGAAGAACGGATTGTCGACGATCATCAGCGGACGCCCGAGTCGAAGCCCTTCTTGCGCGCCTCGCTGCTCTCGGGGAGCAGCTGCCACAGTGCTTTGACGACGCGGCGCAACTCGTCGATGTTGCCGGCGGCCATCGCGGCCTTGCCCTCGTCGATCAGCTTCTGCGCGCGCGGCAGATCCTTCATGCTCGACATCTCGGACGCGGCGGACTCGAAGTACCACTCCCACGCCTCGGTGGTGCGGTTGAACGCGGCGTTGGCGAGCCGGTTCGCGAGGCGCACCTGGCGCTCGAGCTCGGGCGCATCCTTGTCCTTGCGCGCCTTCTCGATCGCGGCGAGCACCTCGGTGAGCATCGCTTGCTCGGTCTCGGTGCCGTGCATGCCGACGGTCGACGACGCGCTGATCGCGGCCTGCCGGGCGGCGTCCTCGAGCTCGGGCCACTTGCGGGACAGATCCGCCTCGGCCATCGTGCCGTCGACATCGAGCAAGGCGCGGCGGGCGCGCTGCGCGGCATCGGCATCGCCGCCGTGAGCGGCATCGATGTCGCGCTCGGCCTCGGAGAGCCGCGCCTCGAGGCGATCGAGCTTCTCGATCACCTGGCCCTGCTGATGGCGGAACGCGTGGGTGCGCAGATCCATCAGCTGGCGACGCAGATCGCGAAGCGCGGCATCGAGTGCTTCCGGCGCGGCATCGGGGACGAGCAGGTGCGCGACGTGCTCGAACACCTGGCCGATCGCCGGAACGAGGGCGCGGGCGGCGAGCCGGCCACCGCGATCGAGCTCGATGGTGACCTCGACGGCGGAGCCGGTGGGCACCGTATCGGTGACGCGATCGCCGCCGATATCGAGCGTGCCGACCAGGCGGCACAGGTGTGCCTCGGAGAGCTCGCCCTGGACGATCGGGATGCGGAGCACCGACTCCGACGAGCCCTTGGCGACGGTCTCGATCGTGTGGTGCGTGAACGTGCGGCGCGCGGGCAGGGGAGCGCCACGCTCGAGGTAGACCTGGACGTGACCGTTCGCCAGCGCGACACCGAGCGTGCGCGACAGCGGCGGGTCTCCGATCGTCAGGCCCTGCACGATCGTGATCGAGCTCGGGCTGACCGGGATGCGCTCGTTGCCGGCGCTGCGCGCGTCGATATCGAACGTGCACGCGCGGCGCGGCAGCAGCGTGACGCTGGTCAAAAACGAGCCGTCGGAGCTGACCGCGGCTTCCATGCTGCGCCACGCGCCGTCGGTGCGCGCGAGCGTGACCTTCGCCGGAGGCTCGGCGCCGACGAACTTGCCGACGACATGCGGCGTCAGATCCGCCGAGACCGCCGGGTACTGGAGCCAGACCTGGCGGCCGGTCGGCGCGGCGGAGGTCTGCGCGCGGCCGTCGAGGCCGGCGGTGGCGGCGTAGAGGGCGGCGCCCTGCGCGACCAGCGTCATCGGATCGTGGCCCTCCGCGATCGTGGCCTCGAGGCGCGCGGCGACGCGGGCGCGGACCATCGGCATCACCGTCGGGCCGCCGACCATCACCAACCGAGCGAGGCGACCCGGCGCGAGGCCGTGGGCCGCGAGCAGGCGGAGGCAGACATCCAGCGAGCGATCGACCAGCGGCGCGCACAGCGCCTCGACGGTGGCGCGCGTCAGCTCGAGATCGACATCGATCTCCTGGCCATCGATCGACAGCGGCTGCGCCAGCGTGACCTGCGTCTTGTCGCTGCGCGACAGCTCGATCTTCGCATCCTCGGCGGCGAGCTTGAGCGTGCGCAGCGCGGCCGCGTGCTCGGGGTTGTTGCGGCGCGGCACCACCGAGAGCTGCGAGGCGAGGTGCTCGGTGATCGCCCAGTCGAAGTCGCGACCGCCGAGGAAGTTGTCGCCGTCGTGGCCGACCACGCGGAGCAACCCGTCGCGGGTCTCGAGGAGCGAGGCATCGAAGGTGCCGCCGCCGAGATCGAAGACCAGCCAGGTGCCGGCGCCGTCGTCGTCGGCGCGCCAGCCGGCGGCGAGTGCCGAGGCGATCGGCTCCTGCAGCAGCTCGACGCGCTGGAAGCCGGCGAGGCGCGCGGCCTCGGAGGTGGCGGCCGATTGCGGCAGCTCGAACAGCGCGGGGACCGAGATCACGGCGCGCTCGACGGTGACGCCCAGCTGATCGGTGATGTCCTGGCGCAGTGCCTTGAGGATCTCCGCCGACAGCTCCTCGGGCTTGCGGGTGGTCGACGCGGCGGGGAACTCGATCGCCTTGCCGGTGCCCATCAGGCGCTTGAACTCGGCGGCGGTGTTGGCGGGGTCTTGCTCGACGAAGCGGCGAGCGCGAGTGCCGACGGTGATGCGGGCTTGTTTGTCGAGGCGGACGACGGAGGGTGTGACTGTCGCGCCTTGTGCGTTGCGGACCACGCTGACGCGTTCGCCGTCGAAGACGGCGGCTGCGGAGTTGGTGGTGCCTAGATCGATCCCGACGTAGAGAGGGGTGTCCGCCACAGCGGCAACCCTAGCATCACAGGGAACGTCGGCGTGGGCCGCGCGCCGGCCGGGACGGTCCTGGCGCAAGGTTGCGCCTCGCTCGGCGCCGGACGGTTGCCTCCGGTGGTTGGCGTTCGGGTCGGTAGTGCCAGGCGGAGAGCACGGGCGGCGGAAGGCGAGAATTGGAATCGGAGGCGGAAGCGGAAGCGGAAGGCG
>JAEYYY010000469.1 GCA_023430775.1 Pseudomonadota bacterium | reverse complement strand
GACCCGGCGAGCGCGCTGCTCGAGGTGCTCGATCCCGAGCAGAACAACACGTTCAACGATCACTACCTCGATCTCGATTACGACCTCTCCGACATCATGTTCGTGACCACCGCGAACCAGCAGCACGCGATCCCGCTGCCGCTGCAGGATCGCCTCGAGATCATCGAGTTGCCCGGCTACACCGAGTGGGAGAAGGTCGCGATCGCGAAGCAGTACCTGATCCCGAAGCAGGCCGAGTCGAACGGCATCAAGGATCTCGAGGTGTCGTGGAGCGACGACGCGCTGCTCTTCATCATCCACCGCTACACCAAGGAAGCGGGCGTGCGAAACCTCGAGCGCGAGATCGCCACCGTCTGTCGCAAGATCGCGAAGGACTACCTCGCCGGCAATCGCACGCAGAAGGAGTTCGCGGTCACGCCCGAGAAGCTGCCCACGTGGCTCGGCGTCGAGAAGTACCGCGAGTCGCGGCGCGAGAAGGAAGACGAGATCGGGCTCGCCAACGGTCTCGCCGTCACCATGTTCGGCGGAGACCTGTTGACCGCCGAGGTCACCGTCGTTCCCGGCAAGGGCAAGCTGACGCTGACCGGCAAGCTCGGCGAGGTCATGCAGGAGAGCGCGCAGGCGGCGATGAGCTACCTGCGGTCGCGCGCCGGCACGTTCGGCCTGTCCAACGACTTCCAGAACAAGACCGACGTCCACGTCCACTTCCCCGAGGGCGCGATCCCCAAGGACGGCCCGTCGGCGGGCATCACGATGGCCACGGCCATGGCCTCCGCGCTGCTGCGCATCCCCGTCCGCCAGAACATCGCGATGACCGGCGAGGTCACGCTGCGCGGCCGCGTGCTGCCGATCGGTGGCCTCAAGGAGAAGATCCTCGCGGCCCACCGCGCCGGCGTGTCGACGGTGCTGTTCCCCGAGGACAACGTCAAGGACCTCAAGGACGTCCCCGAGAAGGTCCTCGAGCAGATCGCGGCGATCCCGGTCAAGCACATGGACGAGGTGCTCCGCCACGCGCTCGCCCATCCGCAGCCAGAGGAATTCCTGCGCGAGCCGTCCAGCGTGGTCGACTGGCGAATCGTCGAGACGATGCCGCCGGCCGATCCGCGCGACGCGCACTGACTGCTATAAGGTGGCGTGCGAATCGTCACCTGGAACGTGCTCCATCGCATTCATGCGATGAACTGGAGCGAGCCGGCGATCGACGCGCATCCCGACGAGGCTGCGCGGATCGTCGCACTGACGGCGCGGATCGTCGAGCTCGACGCCAACGTCACCTGCCTGCAGGAGGTCAGCGGCGATCAGCTGGCGTCGCTGCGCGCGGCACTCCCCGAGCACACGTTCCACGTCCACACGTATCCGCGGGTGCCCAAGCCGTTCCGGCCGGCCGAGCAGACCTCGCCGCTCGTCGATCCCACCGAGCAGCTCGTCACCATCACCAGGGGCGTGGTGACGCGGCGAACGTCCGAGACGTTTCCCACCGACAAGGGCAAGGGCTTCCTCCTCGTCGAGCTGATCGACGAGCTCGCCATCATCAACACGCACGTCAGCTACGGCGACAACCATCCCGGCCAGCTGCAGAAGCTGACCTCGGTCTCGCGCTCCTATCCGGCGGTCGTCATCGTCGGTGACTTCAACGACGATCGCGCGTGCTGTCGCAAAGGCCTCGGCGAAACGTTTCGCCCCGCGATCCCGATCATCGACAAGCCGACGCGCCCGCGCTCGACGCCGAGCAGCAAGTCCGAGGTGATCGATCACGTCTTCATCTCGGGATGCACGGCCACCGATGTCGAGGTGCTTCCCGGTCGCGGGCTATCCGATCACAACCCGATCGCGGCCACGATCGAGCGCTGACTAAATGGCGGTGCCCGGCCGGCGCTGGGTATACTGCCAAGCCGTTGGGAGACAAACCCATCATCCGGATCGCGGTCCCCGGCGATACCGCTGAGGACTTCATGCAAGCCGCCGCGAAACAGTTTCGCGGCGACTTCTTCGTCGCGATCGATCAGCCGGTCGGCAAGTTCGTGCGCATCGAGGCGCCGTTCCTCAACGGTGATGTCGGCGTCCGCGGTGACGCGATCGCGATGCCGGCCGTCCGCAACGGCCGCAAGGGTCTCGTCGTCCGCCTCGTCAAGCTCGATGCCGATAGCCTCGGCATTCCGATCCAGGAAGCGACGAAGGAGCTCTCCCTCGACAAGGAAGAGGACGACGACGACGGCCGCGGAGAGTTCGACGCGCCACAAGCGACGGTCGCCTCTCCCGTGTCGGCCGCGGTCGCCAAGAGCATCCGCGCGTCGGCTGCGGTCTCCGATCGCGCGCAGCCGGTCAAGCTCCAGCCGCTGCCGCCCGGAGCCGATGAAGACCTCGACGACGACGCGCGAGAAGCGGTCAGCGAGTTCGGCGACGTCTCGACGCGCGCCTCGACGCTGTCCGAGGATCTCGCGAAGAAGCTCGCCGAGCCCGAGCCGGCGCCGCTCCCGCACACGATCAAGCGCACGCCGAAGGATGGCGTGGCTCCGCTGCGTGCCGCGACCTCCGATCCGAAGCCCGACGCGACACCGCCGCCCGACGACGATGCCGGACTCGACAGCGCGTTCAGCGAACCGAAGGACGACAGCGTCCACGCGAAGCCGACGACGAAGATCGATGCGCTCAAGCACGAGCCCTCCGCAACACGCCCGGAGACGCTCGGCGCCCTCACCGACGACGACGACGACGACGACGACGAGCCGGCGCAGATCGAAGACAGGCCGGTGAAGCCCGAGCCGAAGGCGGAGCCCCAGAAGGTCGAGCCCGCACCGGCGGCCGCTCCGTCGAAGGCAGCGACGGGGATCCTCGTCGTCCTGATCCTCCTCACGATCGGCGCCGCCGCGTTCGTGCTGATGCAGAACCTCTGAAAAACAAACGGCCCGACGATCATCGATCACGATGTCCGTCGGGCCCCTACCTCTCCGGGACCTGCTCGTAGCGCGAAGGTTCGAGCGTGAACCGACCGCGGCCGTGCGTCAGCCCGCCGAGCTGCCCGGCATAGCCGAACGACTCCGCGAGCGGCAGCTCCGCACGTACCACGCGCTCGTCGACACGCGTCTCGATCCCCATCACCTGACCGCGCCGCTTGCCGATGTCGCCGACGACAGCGCCGACATGCTCTTCGAGGCACGACACCTCGAGGAGCATGAGCGGCTCGAGCACGCACGCATCCGCCTCGGCGCAGGCCTGCCGGAACCCGAACAGGCCGGCCATGTGGAACGCGAGCTCGCTCGAGTCATTGCTGTGCGTGGCGCCATCGACCAGCACGACGCGAACGTCGACCACCGGATATCCACGGAATCGTGCATCCAGCAGGCCTTCGTTCGCCGCCGCGCGGACGCCGCTCTCCACGCCCTTGATGAACTCGCGCGGGATCGCGCCGCCCTTGATGCGGTCCTCGAACACCACGCCGCTACCGCGCTCGCCGGGCCCGACCTCGAGGACAACGTGTGCCCACTGGCCAGGTCCGCCGCCTTGCTTGACGTGCCGGTACTCGGTCCGCACCTTGCGCCTCAACGTCGCGCGGTAAGCGACGAGCGGCTTGCCCGTCGTCACCACCACGCCGTGCTCGTTCGCCAGCCGCTCCACCGCGATCTCGAGATGGAGCTGCCCCATCCCCGCCAGCAACGACTGGCCGGTATCGGCATCGGTCTCCAGGCGCAGCGACGGATCCGCGGCGATCATCCTGCCGAGAGCCACGCCGAGCCGGTCGCGGTCCGCCGAGGCCTTGGCCTCGACGGCGACGCGCACCACCGGTTCGGGAATGCGGATCGATTCGAGGACGATCGGCGCATCGGGATCACACAGCGTCTCGCCACTCTGCAGTGGCATGCCGATGATGGCCCCGATCTCGCCGGCCTCGAGCCGGTCCACTTCCTCGCGCTTCTCGGCGACGAGCTGGACGATGCGGCCGACGCGAAGCTTGCGCCCCGCCCGGCTCGCGAGCACCGTCTGGCCCTTCGCGATGCTGCCGCTGTACACGCGCACGAACGTGAGCTGCCCGTGCTCGTCGTACACGACCTTGAAGCCGAGTGCGGCGAGTGGAACATCGCTCGAGGGTTCGCGCTCCCCGACCGCTCCGCGATCGACAGGCGATGGCAACAGCGCCACCACGGCGTCGAGCATCGGCTCCACACCCTTGTAGCGATACGCCGCGCCCGCCATCACGGGAACGAGCCGGCCGCCGATGGTGCCGCGCCTCAATGCGCGCCACATCGCAGCCGGATCGACATCGCGCCCTTCGATCACGGCCTCCAGGATCTCGGGATCCTCGTCGGCACATGCCTCGAGCACAACATCGCGAGCAGATCTCAGATTGTCAGAGAGCTCGGCCCTGGTGACGACAGGCTTCGTCGGTTCCTTGCCGTCGCCGGGCCACACGATCTGGCGCATGCCGATCAGATCGATCACGCCGACGATCTCCTCGCCGACGTAATACGGCACGTTGATCGGAACGGCGCGCGCCCGCAGCCGGCTCGTCACCTCGCCCACGCAACGGGCGTAATCCGCGCCCGCGCGATCGAGCTTGTTGACGAACACCAGCCGCGGAACGCGATGCCGGTCGGCCTGCCGCCACACCGTCTCGGTCTGCGGCTCCACGCCGGCCACGCCGTCGAGCACGACGACCGCACCGTCGAGGACGCGCAGCGAGCGCTCCACCTCGATGGTGAAATCGACGTGGCCCGGCGTGTCGATCAGATGGATCCTGTGGTCAGCCCAATCACAGGTGACCGCAGCAGCCAGAATGGTGATCTTGCGCCGGATCTCGATCGGGTTCGAGTCCGTGCTCGTGTTGCCGGTGTGAACGTCACCGATCCGATGAATGCGTCCCGTGTGGAACAGCACGCGTTCGGTCAGCGTGGTCTTGCCGGCATCGACGTGCGCGATGATGCCGATGTTGCGAATGCGTTCGATATCGATTCTTCGAGTCATACAGAGTCCCTGGACGTGCGGGTAGCGAGCGAAGCGGTGGGAGCCACTTCGTCGCGGGTCAGATCAGACGCCACCGCGACGAAGGCAAAGCTTCGCCGCGGACTACCGACGGTCCGGGAACACGCAGAGCATCGAATACTCGTGCCGCATAAAAACCAGCGTGCGCAAAACTAGGCGTCGCCCCCTCACCTGTCAACGTCAACCTCCGAAGTGCCCGTCAGTCCTTGTCGCGACTGATGACCGCGCCGTCCGCATCGATCACGACCTCGCGATCCCCGACCTCCGCCTTGTAGCGGCCGAGCATCGTCTTCTCCCACGTCGCGACCGCACCGAGCTCGCGCTGCGCGGTCGCCCGCACCGGCGCCGGCACCTCCACCTCCGGCACCTCGATCTCGTGCT